>JANWKR010000103.1 GCA_025451275.1 Steroidobacteraceae bacterium | reverse complement strand
GGCCGAGGACGACCGGCAGAAGACACAAGGGGAGGGTCAACCAACCAAACAATCATTCGAAGCTGACAGACTCGAACAATTGCACTATTTCTTTTTCTTGTTGCGACGTTATTGCTCTTGTTGCGACTCCCCTCCTCCCTGTGTCTTCTGCCGGTCACCCCCCGTAGCCTGTCGTCGATAGGAGACAGAGGACGCATGGTAAACGGGTCGCAGAACAGGGCGCAAGTTATTCGCGCGACAGTGATTTTCATGGCTGCCGGGCGGGCTGCGGCCCGGTATGCGGCACGCGCGCGGTGGCTGTTTTTACGGTATTTCCTGCAAATGGCTCCTGAATTTACTCGTAAAAAACCTTATTTTTCTGTTACTTACGAAATAGACATCATGTGATTTCGCCGCTGACGCTAGACCGTCCCGCCGAGCAGCGGCACGAACGCCACGGCGCCGAGCGCCTCGCGCTCCACGCGCTGCTCGCGCCGCGTGAAGCGCACCAGCTGCTGCTCTCCTTCCGGCCCGATGGGCACGATCAGGCGGCCGCCGACCTTGAGCTGCTTGAGCAGCGCCTCCGGCACGGTGAGCGGCGCTGCCGCGACGAGAATGCCGTCGAAGGGCGCGTGCGATTTCCAGCCGAGCGTGCCGTCGCCGTGACGGAAGCGCACATTGCGGATGCCGAGCTCCTTGAGTCGCTGCCGGGCGCGCTCGAGCAGCGGCTCGATGCGCTCGATGGTGTAGAGCCGCGTCACGAGCGGCGCGAGCACCGCGCTCTGGTAGCCGCAGCCGGTGCCGACCTCGAGCACGTTGTCGGCCGCGCCCGCCTCGAGCAGTGCCTCGGTCATGCGCGCCACGATGTAGGGCTGCGAGATCGTCTGGCCGAAGCCGATCGGCAGGGCGGTGTCCTCGTAGGCGCGGCTGCCGAGCGCCTCGTCGACGAAGATGTGCCGCGGCACGTTGCGGATGCGGTCCAGCACGGCGAGATTGGCGATGCCCTGCTCGCGCAGGCGCTGCACCAGGCGGTCGCGCGTGCGCGCCGAAGTCATGCCGATGCCCGACAGACGCAGGTCCGTCATAGGCCGTCCAGCCAGGTGGCGAGCGCCGGCAGCGCCGCGTGGCGCGTGAGATCGACCTGCAGCGGCGTCACCGACACGTAGCCGCGCGCCACCGTATCGAAGTCGGTGCCGGGGCCGGCGTCCTGCTCGGAGCCGGCCGCGCCCACCCAGTAGACCGGGCGGCCGCGCGGATCCTGCGCGCGCATCACCGGCGCGGAGCGATGGCGGAAGCCGAGACGGCTGGAGCGGAAGCCCTTGAGCTGGGCGAACGGCACGTCGGGCACGTTGACGTTGAGAATGAGGGTCGGCTCGAGCGGGCGCTGCAGCAGCTGCGCGACCAGCCGGCGCGCCACTTCCGCGCCGGTGGCGAAGTGCCCGCCGCCTGCGCCGCTACTGCACAGCGACACCGCGATGGTCGGCAGGCCGAGGAAGCGCCCCTCCACCGCCGCCGCCACCGTGCCCGAGTACAGCACGTCATCCCCGAGGTTGGGCCCGTCGTTGACGCCCGAGACGACCATGTCGTGCTCGAAATCGAACAGGCCGGAGATCGCCAGGTGCACGCAGTCGGTCGGCGTGCCAGGGACGAAGTACACTCCCGGCTCGGCCTCGAACACCCGCAGCGGCACGTCCAGGGTGAGCGAGTTGCTGGCCCCGCTCTTGTTGCGATCGGGGGCCACCACCGTGACTTCCGCCAGCGTCGCGAGCGCCTCGCGCAGGCGCCGGATACCCTCAGAGCGATAACCGTCGTCGTTGCTGACCAGGATCTTCACTATGGGATGCAGTGCACCAGGAGTGGCGTGACTATACTGGAGATGACGACCTGAGGGCGGAGCGAAGCGTGGCGGCCGGGCCGGACAACGACGATCCCGAGGATGACATCGACCCCGCGCGACTGTTCCGGGAAGCGGTGCGCGGCGTGCGGCCACTCGGCTCCCGCGACGCGCCGCCGCGGCCACCCAAGGCGCGGCCGCGCGCACGCTTCACGCGGGCCGACCGCGCCGCGGTGCTGCGCGAGAGTCTCGACGGCGCGGCCGCAGACCCGGCCCTCGCCAGTGGCGAGGAGCTGGTGTTCCGCCGCCCCGAGATCCAGCCGGGGGTGCTGCGCAGACTGCGACGTGGCGAGTACCGCGTGCAGCGCGAGATCGACCTGCACGGGCTGACCGTCGCGGAGGCGAAGGCCGCGCTACGCCAGTTCCTGATCCTGGCGCTCGAGCAGCACGTGCGCTGCGTGCGCATCGTGCACGGCAAGGGGCTGCGCTCGGGCCACCGCGGCCCGGTACTCAAGGCCACGGTCAACGCGGTCCTGCGGCGCACCGGTGCGGTGCTCGCCTACGTGTCGGCGCGCCCGGTGGATGGCGGCACCGGTGCGGTCTACGTGCTGCTGGCGCCGGACTGACCCCCGTCACTCCGGGGCGGTGTCGGGCCCGTCGGCGAACAGCTCGCGCAGTACTGCGGTGGCGAAGCAGCCGCGCCCCAGCCGGAAGCGCAGCCACACCGCGTCCGGTTCGGCCTCGCAGTCGAGTTCGTGCACGGTCAGGCGCAGGCTGCGTCGCTCGTGGCGCATGCCCGCGGCGGCGCACACCGCAGCCTGCCCGTGAAGGCCGCCGGCCACGGCCGTTTCGAGCTCGCGCACTTGCGACTGCGTCGCGGGCTCACCGGCTCCCCACATGGGGCCGGTCGGATGGATCTCGAGCCGTCCGCAGCGCGCCGCCAGCTGCGCATCGGGAACCGGCACGGCAAAGATGCTGCCGCGGCCGTCGAGCATCGCGAGATCCCCGGGCAGCAGCCCCTCCCAGCTGCCGTCCGCGACGCGTGCCGCCAGCACGGCGTTGAACAGCGCGCTGCGCGCGGCCGACAGCACAAACCCCCGCTGCTCGCGCCGCAGGCTGCCGAGCGCCGCGGCCGGACCTCCCAGGTTGGCGCCGTCGCGCCCGAAGCGCTGCGGCCCGAAGTAGTTCGGTACGCCGCGGGCGGCGAGCTGCGCCCGGCGCGGCGCGAGGCGCGCGGCGAGCGCCGCTCCCTCGCCACCGCCGCTGCGGGCGCGCACCGCGAAGCGATTGCCGGCCAGCGCCCCGCGCGGCAGCTTGCGCGCGTGCGGGAACGCCTCGAGCACCTCGAAGCCCTCGCCGCGCACCGAGCTCCAGTCGGCGACACCGGCCGTGCGCGGCACCGAGAACCACTGCAGCGCGAGCGCGCGCCGGTCCTTGAGGCCGGCATAGCCGACCTCGAACTCGCGGCAGCCCGCCACGTGCGCCAGCGCCTGCGCCACCCAGGCGGTATTGGCGTCGCGCTTGCGTACCCGCAGCATCAGGTGCTGACCCGAGCCGGAGGGGGCGAAGCCGAGGTCCTCCTCGACCACGAAGTCCTCGGCCGCCGCGCGCAGACGCGCCGGCTCGAGCGGCAGGCCGAGGGCGCGCGGCGGCGCGAGCGCCGCCTCGCGGGCGCTGAGCATGCTCAGGTCCCGCTGAGCAGCACTACCGCGTGCGCGGCAATGCCCTCGACGCGGCCGAGGAACCCCAGGCCTTCGGTGGTGGTGGCCTTGAGGCTGACGCGCTCGGGGTCCACCTCGAGCAGCTGCGCGATCTGCCCGCGCATGGCGTCGCGGTGCGGCCCGAGCCGCGGCGACTCGGCGAGCACGGTGAGGTCGGCGTTGACCACCGCCAGGCCCTGCTTGCGCAGCAGCGCCATGACATGACTGACGAAGCGCCGGCTGTCGGCGCCGCGCCACTGCGGGTCGCGGTCGCTGAAGTGCTGGCCGATGTCGCCGAGCCCGGCCGCCCCGAGCAGCGCGTCGCACAGCGCGTGCAGCACCACGTCGCCGTCGGAATGCGCCACCAGTCCGTGCGTATGCTCGATGCGCACCCCGCCGAGGGTGACGTGGTCGCCGGGGCCGAAGGCATGGACGTCGATGCCGGAGCCGATTCTCATGCAGGTCCCCCAGCTTCAGCGCGCTGCGCGCGCAGGATGGCCGCCGCCAGTGCCAGGTCGGCCGTACCGGTGATCTTGATGTTGGCCGCCGAGGCCGCGACCAGCGCCGGATGGGCGCCCTGCCACTCGAGGGCCTGGGCGTCGTCGGTCGGAAAGCGGCCGCCGGCGTGCGCCGCATCGAGCGCCGCACACAGCCGGCCGTAGCGGAACATCTGCGGCGTCAGCGCGCGCCACAGCCCGACGCGCTCGAGCGTCGCATCGACCTCGGCCACCGCTCCCGGGCGCGCGCGCTTGAGGGTATCGGCGGCGGGCGCGGCCAGCAGCCCGCCGAGCGGGTGCGTCGCGAGCCCGTCGAGCAAGCGCTCGAGGTCCGCAGCCGCCAGGCACGGCCGCGCCGCGTCGTGCACCAGCACCCAGTCCTGCGCGCCCGCGACCCCGTCCAGGGAGGCGAGGGCCGCGCGCACCGAGAGACTGCGGTGCGCGCCTCCGGTGACGGAGCTCACCTGCGGCGGCGCCCCGCCGCCGGCGCGCGCCCCCAGCCGTGCACTGACCGCCGCCCAGTGCTGGTCCGCGGCCGCGACCGCCACGACCGTGCGCGTGCAGCGGGGATCGGCGATGAACGGGGCGAGCGCCCACTCGATGACGGTGCGCCCTTCCAGGGGGGCGTACTGCTTGGGGAGCTCGGCACCGAAGCGCTGCCCGGCGCCCGCGGCGGGCATGACGAGCCAGTAACGCATGCGGGCGGAGGCGTCAGCGGGCCGCGGCGGTCCGCGTCGGCTGGCGGCTGGCGTCGGCGGGCCGGATGGGCACCACCTGATAGAACGTCTCGTTGCGCGCGATCATGCCGAGGTCGCTGCGGGCGCGCTCCTCGAGGGCGTCCATGCCGGTCTTGAGGTCGCGCACCTCGGCGGCCAGCTGCCGATTGCGCTCGGCGAGCTGATCGTTCTGGGTATGCTGGGTGCTGACCGCGCCTTTGAGACGCTCGACCTCGCGGATGCCGTCGTCCGAGAGCCATACCCGGTATTGCAGCAGGACTACGGCGACAACGAGCGCTGCGGCGAGCCACTTCATGGGTGCGACAGCGTAGCAGAGGCGGCGCGTGGCGCGAAGGGTGCGCCCGTGACGCGAGCGCCTGTGACCGCGTTCAGATCTTCACCGGAAACGCCTCGCGGCCCGCGTAGCGCACCTGGCCGAGCTCCGCCTCGATGCGCAGCAGCTGGTTGTACTTGGCCATGCGGTCCGAGCGCGACAGCGAGCCGGTCTTGATCTGCGTGGCGGCGCTCGCCACCGCTATGTCGGCGATGGTGGCATCCTCGGTCTCGCCCGAGCGGTGCGAGACCACCGAGGCATAACGCGCCTTGTCGGCCATGTCGATGGCCGCGAGTGTCTCGGTGAGGGTCCCGATCTGGTTGGGCTTGATGAGGATGGCGTTGGCGATGCGCCGCTCGATTGCCTGCTTGAGGATCTTGGTATTGGTGACCAGCAGGTCATCCCCCACCAGCTGGATCTTGCCACCGAGCGCGGCGGTGAGCGTCGCCCAGCCCTCCCAGTCGGACTCGCCCATGCCGTCTTCGATCGTGATGATCGGGTAGCGCGCAGCCAGGTCGGCCAGGTAGGCGGTGAACTCCGCCGCCGTGAAGCGCCGCCCCTCGCTCTCGAGTTCGTAGTGACCGTCCTTGAAGAACTCGGAGCTGGCCACGTCCAGCCCCAGGTAAATGTCCCGGCCGGGCGTGTAGCCTGCCTTCTCGATCGCCCCCAGGATGACCTGGAGCGCCGCCTCGTTGGACTCGAGGTCGGGGGCGAAGCCGCCCTCATCGCCCACCGCGGTCGACAGTCCGCGGTCGGCGAGGATTTTCTTGAGGGTGTGGAATATCTCGCAGCCGTAGCGCAGCGCCTCGCGGAAGCTCGGCGCGCCGACCGGCAGGATCATGAACTCCTGGATGTCGAGGCTGTTGTTGGCGTGGGCGCCGCCGTTCACGATGTTCATCATCGGTACGGGCATCACCGGCTCGCGCCGCCCGCCGATGAGCTGCGCCAGCTGCCGGTAGAGCGGCTGCTGCGCCTCGTGCGCAGCGGCGTGTGCCGCGGCGAGCGACACGCCGAGCAGCGCATTGGCCCCGAGCCTGCCCTTGGTGTCGGTGCCGTCCAGTTCGATCATGCGGCGATCGATGGCTGCCTGCTCGCCGGCCTCCATGCCGAGGAGTGCCTGGCGCAGCACGGTGTTGATGTGCCCGACCGCCTTGAGCACCCCCTTGCCGCCGTAGCGCTTGTTGTCGCCATCGCGCAGCTCGACCGCCTCGCGCGTGCCGGTCGAGGCCCCCGAGGGCACGGCGGCGCGCCCGAGCGCCCCGGATTCGAGCACCACGTCGGCCTCGACGGTCGGGTTGCCGCGCGAGTCGACGATCTCACGGCCGCGGATGTCCTTGATCTTGCTCATCGGCTGTCTTCTTCAGGTCTGGCTAAGCAGGGATTCTTCGTACGGGGAGCGCTTCACCGCGTGGTCCAGCTCGGCGAGCGTCGTCAGCAGCGCCTCCATGCGCGCGAGCGGCCAGGCATTCGGGCCGTCGGACAGGGCCTCGGCCGGCCGCGGGTGCGTCTCCATGAACAGGCCGTCGATGCCGGCCGCGACCGCGGCGCGCGCCAGCACCGGGATGAACTCGCGCTGCCCGCCCGAGGCCGACCCCTGCCCGCCCGGCAGCTGCACGGAGTGCGTGGCATCGAACACCACCGGGCAGCCGGTGGCGCGCATCACGGCGAGCGAGCGCATGTCGGAGACCAGGTTGTTGTAGCCGAAGGAGAAGCCGCGCTCGCACACCATGATCTGGCCGTTGCCGGTGGAGCGTGCCTTGTCGACCACGTTCTGCATTTCCCAGGGGGAGAGGAACTGGCCCTTCTTGATGTTGACGGGTTTGCCCTGCGAGGCGGCCGCGACGATGAAGTTCGTCTGCCGGCACAGGAACGCGGGCGTCTGCAGCACGTCGACCACCGCCGCCACCTCATCGAGCGGGGTGTCCTCGTGCACGTCGGTGAGCACCGGTACCCCGATGGCGCGCCGCACGTCCGCGAGCGCCTTGAGGCCGGCATCGAGGCCGGGCCCGCGGAACGAGGCGCGCGAGGAACGGTTGGCCTTGTCGTAGGAGGCCTTGAAGATGTACGGGATCTTGAGGCGCGCGGTCACTTCCTTGAGGTGTCCGGCCACCTCCTGCAGCAGGGCCGGGCTCTCGATGACGCACGGACCTGCGATCAGGAACAGCGGCCGCCGGTCGCCGACCTCGAATCCGGTGAGTTGCATGCGACGGCGTCCGCGCGGGCGCGCGGCCCCTAGGCCCCCGCGGCCTGCGGCAGCTGCGAGGCGCGGTGGGCGCGCGCGGCGCGGATGAAGCCGGTGAACAGCGGATGACCGTCGCGCGGGGTGGAGGTGAACTCGGGGTGGAACTGGGTGGCGATGAACCACGGGTGGTTCGGCAGCTCGATCACCTCCACCAGGCCGTCGCGCGAGAAGCCGGAGAAGCGCAGGCCGGAGGTGCGGTAGCGGTCCAGGAAGTTGTTGTTGAACTCGTAGCGATGACGGTGGCGCTCCATGATCACGTCGCGTCCGTAGACCTCGCGGGCACGGGTGCCGGCCCCCAGCAGCACCTCCTGTGCCCCGAGGCGCATGGTGCCGCCCTTCTCCGAGACCTCGGTGCGCGTCTGGGCACCGTGCATCTGGTCCTGCCACTCCGAGATGAGGGCGATGACCGGGTGCGGGGTGGCGCGGTTGAACTCGGTGCTGTTGGCGTCGTTGAGCCCGAGCACGTGGCGGCCGAACTCGACGATCGCCACCTGCATGCCGAGGCAGATGCCGAGGTACGGCAGGCCCTGTTCGCGCGCGAAGCGCACCGCCTGGATCTTGCCTTCGATGCCGCGCTCGCCGAAGCCACCCGGCACCAGCACCGCGTCCACTTCCTTGAGCAGGTGCGTGCCGCGCTGCTCGATGTCGGTGGACTCGATGTAGTGGATGTTCACGCGCGTGCGGCTCTTGAGGCCGCCGTGCATGAGCGCTTCGTGCAGCGACAGGTAGGAATCACGGATCTGCACGTACTTGCCGACCATGGCGATGTCGACCTGGCCGTCGGGGTTGGCCCTGCCGCTGACCACCTGGCGCCACTCGGCCAGGTCGGTGGCCGGCGCCTCGACGCGCAGCTTGTCGATCACGATATCGTCCAGCGCCTGCTCATGCAGCAGCATCGGAATCTTGTAGATGTCGTCGGCGTCGATGGCGGAGATCACGGCGCGCTCTTCGACGTTGGTGAACAGCGCGATCTTGCGGCGCTGCTCCTCCGGCAGGGGGTGCTTGCAGCGGCACAGCAGCACGTCCGGCTGGATACCGATGCTGCGCAGTTCCTTGACCGAGTGCTGGGTGGGCTTGGTCTTGATCTCGCCCGAGCCGCCCACGATCGGCACCAGAGTCAGGTGCATGTACACGCAGTTGTTGCGGCCCAGCTCGACGCCCAGCTGGCGGATCGCCTCGAGGAAGGGCAGCGACTCGATGTCGCCGACCGTGCCGCCGATCTCCACCATGCACACGTCCGAGCCGTCGGCGCCGAGCTTGATGCTGCGCTTGATCTCGTCGGTGATGTGCGGGATCACCTGCACGGTCGCGCCCAGGTAGTCGCCGCGGCGCTCCTTGGCGATGACGCGCTCGTAGATGCGCCCGGTGGTGAAATTGCTGTTGCGCCCGGTGGTGGTGCGCACGAAACGCTCGTAATGCCCCAGATCCAGGTCGGTCTCGGTGCCGTCCTGCGTGACGAACACCTCGCCGTGCTGGAACGGGCTCATGGTGCCCGGATCGACGTTGATGTACGGGTCGAGCTTGACCATCGCAACCTTGAGGCCGCGTGCCTCGAGGATGGCCCCGAGCGAAGCGGCGGCGATCCCCTTGCCCAACGAGGACACGACGCCACCGGTGACGAATACGAAACGCGTCATATGTACGGTCTGGGAGTTTCCCGTCGCCTGGGGTCGCCGCCAAAAAAAGCGAGGCAGCGACGACGGGCAAGCAGGTTAGCACATCTGTGCGGTGCGGGGAGGGCCCGCGCGCCGTGCCGGCCGGATCAGTCCGCGCCGCTCCAGCTGAGCCGGCCGCGATGGGGGCTCGCCGCGCTCGCCTGCACCGAGGCATCGAGCCACAGGCCGGCGACCGCGACCAGCGTGTCGCCGGCATAAACGCGCGGCAGGCAGGCGCGCTGTGCGGGTGGCACCCGCGCTTCCTGCAGCAGGCCCTTGAGCGTACGCCGCGGGCCGCCGCGCACCGGTCGCAGCCGCTCACCGCCGCGGCGCACGCGCACGCTCAGGAGCGGCGCGAGCGCATCCAGGTCGAGCGGGCCGTGGGCATCGGCGCTCACGCGCAGCCGCCCGAGTGGCGGCGGCAGCCGGCAGGTGCGCGCCTCGCGCCAGCGCCACGCGGTGCCCCCGGGCGGGGATGCCCCGGGGGCGCCGGCCGGCGCGGCGCGCAGCGACAGCAGGTCGGCCTGGCGCTGCACCATGACACCCTCCCAGGCGACGTAGGGCTGTGAGTCGGGGCGGGCCGCGAGCAAGGGACCTGCGAGTTCGCGCAGCAGGCTCGTGGGCGGCACCTGGAAGCCGCCGGCGCCGATCCAGTAGCGCAGCGCATTGCGCCGCCGTTCCGGCGGCAGCGTGCGCAGCACCTTGGCCGACAGCAGCGCACCGACGGCGGCACGGCCGGCGTCGGCCGCCCCGACCGAGTCCAGCACCTGCTGCGCCTCCGCGGCGTGGCGCGCCGC
>JANWKR010000102.1 GCA_025451275.1 Steroidobacteraceae bacterium | reverse complement strand
TGCACCAGCTCGCGCGTCTCGTAGACGTAGAACTCCATGCGGTCGAGTTCGCGCAGCAGATCGTTCGGGAACTCGATGTCGGCCTTGTCGACCTCGTCGATCAGCAGCACCGGCTGCTGCTCCGACTCGAACGCCTCCCACAGCCGACCCTTGACGATGTAGTTGCGGATGTCGTGTACGCGCGCCTCGCCGAGCTGCGAGTCCCGCAGCCTGGAGACGGCGTCGTATTCGTACAGGCCCTGCTGCGCCTTGCTGGTCGACTTGATGTGCCACTCGAACAGCGGTCGCCCGAGTGCGCGCGCGATCTCCTGGGCCAGCTGGGTCTTGCCGGTGCCCGGTTCGCCCTTGATCAGCAGCGGCCGCGCCAGCGTGATCGCGGCGTTGACCGCCATCATGAGATCGTCGGTGGCGACGTAGCGGTCGGTGCCGGTGAAGCGCTGCATACTCATGCCGACAGTCTAACCGCGGCGAGCTGAACCTGCGCGCAACGTGACGAAGGCGTAACAAACGCCTCAGTTCGGCGTCAGCGTCAGTGTATGTTCGGTCGCACCGGGCAGGAACGACAGCGGCTCGCCGTGCGCCCACTGCTGGAACCCCGCGCGGTAGTAGGGCGAGAGCGGATGCCCGCTCTGGCCTCCGGGAATCACGAGGTAGCCATCGGCTTCGTGTCCGGGCGAGACGGCGAAGCGCTCGGAGGCGCCGAAGGCGTGGTCCTGGACGCGCGGCATGTCGTGGTCGCCCGGCAGCTCGATGGGTGGCAGGTCGAGGAACGAGGCCATGAGCGGCAGCGCACTCGACAGCGGATGGCGGATGCGGACCAGATTGCGCGCTCCCCAGGTGCAGCGCGCCAGCGCGCTGCACTCCTTGTCGAGCGTGGCGATGCTGGCGTCGACCTGAGCGAGCAGGAACTGCGGCCAGTCGGGGTAGCGCGCCGCCAGCAGATGCAGCGGCCGCTCGCTGAGCAGACGCCACAGCGGGCCCTCAAACTGCGCTGGCAGCAGCGTGTCCTCGTCGCCGCTCACGCCGAGGCCGGCGAGCAGCATGTCCCAGGTCGCCCGCTCGGTGGTGTCGCGGTAGGTACGCACCAGGCGGTAACCGACCGAGTCGACGCTCGCCGCCGGCTTCCAGTCCTCGACCAGGCGGCGGAACTCGGCGCGGCGCGGCTGAGCGCGCACCCCGTCGGCATCGAGCAGCGTCAGCAGCAGTGTGCGCCAGCGGGCGAGGAATACGGCGCGGTCGTCGAGCTGGATGTGCAGCATGTCAGCCGGGGTGGCCGGGCCACTCAGGCGCAGCAGGTCATCGCGGATCTGGCCGGCCCGCGCACCGAGATCGTATTCGGCGCCGAGGCCCGCCACCTGGCCGCCGATCAGCTGCAGGGCGCGCGGCTCGTCGGCGACGCGCGCGTTGGCGGTCCACAGCCGGCCCTGCGGTGGATCGACGATCCGCGGATGGTCCGCCGCGCTGGTCCACGGCCCGCGGCCGCTGGCGCGCGTCGGGCCGGTGTCCTCCGGGACGCGTCCGAAGATGGTCCAGGCGATATGCCCCTGGTCATCGCCGAGGACCGCGTTCTGGTGCGGCGTGCCGATGGCCGGCGCCAGCGCGAGCGCCTCCGCGACCGAGCGCACCCGCTCCATGTCGAGCAGATTCAGGTTGGTGGCCGCCGGCTGCTGGGCGAGCCACGAGCCGAACCAGCATGCGTGCGCGCGCTCGTCGACCTTGAGCAGCAGGCCAGCCGGCCCGGATTTGATCTCCAGGGTCACGGGCGCCGCGCCCTTGACGCGGATCTCCTCGTGCGCCACGGACAGCGCCGTGGACGTCCCCGCCGGCGTGGTGAGGGAGGCGGCGCTGACCGCGGTGCATGGCACGCGCTCGATGTCGACCCAGTCACCGTAGCTGTTGGTGAAGCCCCAGGCGACGTGGCCGTTCGAGCCTGCGACCACCAGTGGCGCCCCGGGCAGTGTCACGCCGTTCAGGTCGAGCGCCGGCCCGTCGGCGCCGGCCGCGGTACGCAGGCGCGCGTGGTACCACACCGGCGGCACACGCTGGCCGAGGTGCATGTCGTTGGCGATGAGCGCCGCGCCACTGGCGGTCAGGCGCCCTGCCACCGCCCAGCCGTTGCTGCCGGCTGACGGCGCGCCCGCCACCGCCGCCGGTGCCGCACTCGCTGCCGGTGCCGCGCGGATGTTGAGCGCCGCCGCATCGGGGAGCGGAGCCGGCGCGAGGGCCCGGCGCGACTCCGGCGCCACATCGGGCGCGTCCCACTCGGTGCCGGCCGGATACAGGAAGCTGAGCGCGCACTTCCAGCCGCCGGCGCACTCCGGGCCGCCCAGGCGCGCGTTCAGCTCGCGCCGCAGGATCTCGCGCCGCAGGCCGTTCGCCTGCAGGTCCCACCACATGGCGTACTCGACCAGCACCGTGTCCTCGGCCCGCCACGCCAGCGGCTCCTGCGCCAGCAGGTAGTACTCCCACGGGCGCCCGGAGAGCTGCGCAAGTCCGGCGTTGACGCCGCGGGCGTAGGACTCGAGCAGCGCGCGCTGTGCCGGCGTGGCCTCGGCCAGCACCTCGCGCGCGATGCGCCGGAAGCGGAACAGCCGCGGCTTGCGGTCCTGCTCGAGCGCGACCGGGCCGAAGAGCTCGGACAGCTCGCCCGCGGCCAGGCGCCGCGACAGGTCCATCTGGAAGAAGCGGTCCTGGGAGTGCACGAAGCCGGTGGCGTAGGCCAGGTCGAGGCGCGTGGCGGCGTCGATGGTCGGCACGCCGCGCGCATCGCGGGCGATGTGCACCGGGGCGCGCACGCCGCTATGGCGTATGTCGCCGTCGAGCTGCGGCAGCGAAGCGCGCAGCAGGCCCTGCGCGACCACCAGCGCGATGAAGGCGATCAGAAGCACCGCCGCGCCGATGTACTTGAGCCAGCGCATCGGCGCCCTGCCTCAGTCGAGCGTGACCTTGAGGATCTGCATGGAGTTGGTGCCGCCCTCCACGCCCGACAGCTCGCCCTTGGTGAGAATCACGAGGTCGCGCTTCTTCACCAGCTGCAGCTCCAGCAGCCGCGTGAACAGCGCCCGGTAGAGGGCCTCGGTGGAATCCTGCGGGCCCTTGACGTCGAAGATCACCGGGTAGACGCCACGGTACAGCGTCACGCGGCGCCGCGTCGCCTCGTGAGGCGTGAAGGCATACACCGGGATGTCGGAGCGCATACGCGACATCCACAGCGGCGTCGCGCCCGATTCGGTGAGCGCCACGATGGCCCGCACCTTCATGTGATGGGCGGTGTACATGACGGCCATCGCGATGGCCTCCTCAGTGCCGCGGAACTGGCCCTCCACCATGCGCCGGCGCTCGCGACTGTGGCTCAGCTGGTACTTCTCGGCGCCCTCGATGACCTGCGCCATGGCCTGCACCGCCTTGACCGGGTGGCGGCCGGTGGCGCTCTCCGCCGAGAGCATCACCGCATCGGTGCCGTCGATGACGGCGTTGGCCACGTCGCTGACCTCGGCGCGCGTCGGCACCGGGCTCTGGATCATCGACTCCATCATCTGGGTCGCGGTGATCACCACCTTATTGCGCGTCCGGGTCTGGTGGATGATGGTCTTCTGCAGGCCGGTGAGCTCGGCGTAGCCCATCTCCACGCCCAGGTCCCCGCGCGCCACCATGATGATGTCGGCCGCGTCGATGATGCCGGCGAGGTTATCGATCGCCTCGTGGCGCTCCACCTTGGCGACGATGTGCGCCTTGCCGCCGGCGGCGCGCAGCAGCGTGCGCGCCTCCTCGATATCGGCCGCATCGCGCGCGAACGACACCGCCACGAAGTCGATGCCCTCCCCGGCCGCGAAGCGGATGTCCTCGCGATCGCGCTCCGCCAGCGCCGGTGCCGAGATGCCGCCGCCCTGGCGGTTGAGCCCCTTGCGGTCGGACAGCTCGCCGCCTACGCGCACGCGCGTGTCGATGGCGGTCGGCGTCACGCGCTCGACGTCGAGCACGATCTGGCCGTCGTTGAGCAGCAGCGTGTCGCCGGCGGCGACATCCTGCGGCAGGTTCTTGTAGGCGACGCCCACCACCTCGGCGGTGCCGAGCTTGGGATCGAAGGTGGTATCGAGCGTGAACGGGGCGCCCTCGGACAGCTGCACGCGGCCGTCGCGGAAGCACTCGATGCGGATCTTGGGGCCGGACAGATCGAGCAGCACGCCGATGCAGCGGTCGGCCTCACGTGCCGCGGCACGCACGGCCGCGAGCCGGCGCCGGCGGTCCTCGACCGTGCCGTGCGAGGCGTTGAGGCGCACCACGTCGACACCGGCGCGGATCATCTGTGCCAGCACCTCGGGGTCGTCCGTCGCCGGCCCGAGGGTGGCGACGATCTTCGTGCGCCGGAGCAGTGGTGCGGCGCGCTCAACCACGGGCGCGCTGCTCGAGCATGGCGACCGCGGGCAGCGTCTTGCCTTCGACGAACTCGAGGAACGCGCCACCGCCGGTGGAGATGTACGAAATGCCGTCCTCGACGCCGTACTTCTCGATCGCGGCCAGCGTATCGCCGCCGCCGGCCAGCGAGAACGCCTTGCTGCGCGCGATCGACTGCGCGATGACGCGCGTGCCCTCGCCGAACTGCGCGAACTCGAACACGCCAACCGGACCGTTCCAGATGATGGTGCCGGCGGCCTGCAGCAGTGCGGCGCAGCGGTCGGCGCTGTCCGGGCCGATGTCGAGGATCATCTCGTCGGCGCGCACCTCGGCGACCGGGCGTACGTCGGCGTGCGCGGTGGCGGCGAACTCGCGCCCCACCACTACGTCGGTGGGCAGCGGGATGGCGGCGCCGCGGCTGCGCGCATGGTCCATCAGGCGCCGCGCCACGTCCAGCATCTCCGTCTCGCACAGTGACTTGCCGACCGGGGCGCCGGCCGCGGCGAGGAAGGTGTTGGCGATGCCGCCGCCGACGATCAGCTGATCGACCTTGTCGATGAGCGACTCGAGCACCATGAGCTTGGTCGAGACCTTCGAGCCGCCGACCACCGCGACCAGCGGCCGCGCCGGGTCCTTGAGGGCGCGCTCGAGGGCCTCGAGCTCACCCACCAGCAGCGGGCCTGCGCAGGCCACCTTGGCCTCGCGTGCCACGCCGTGAGTGCTGGCCTCGGCGCGGTGGGCGGTGCCGAAGGCGTCCATGACGAACACGTCGCACAGCGCCGCCAGGCGGCGCGCGAGCTGCGCATCGTCCTTCTTCTCGCCCTTGTTGAAACGCACGTTCTCGCACAGCACCGCGCTGCCGGCCGGGCAGTCGACGCCGTCGAGCCAGTCCCGCCGCAGTGGCACCGGGCGGCCGAGCAGCTCCGACAGCCGCGCCGCCACCGGCGCCAGCGACAGGGCCGGATCGTCCTTGCCCTCTTCGGGGCGGCCGAGGTGCGACATGACGAACACCTTGGCGTGCTGGTCGAGGGCGTAACGGATGGTCGCGAGCGCGGCGCGGATGCGCGCGTCGCTGGTGACCGCACCGTCCTGGACCGGCACGTTCAGATCCTCGCGGATCAGGACCCGCTTGTTGCGCAGGTCCGTGTCGGTCATCCGCAGTACCTTCATGACGCCTGCGACCAGGCGAGCGTCGTGTCGATCATGCGGTTGGAGAAACCCCACTCGTTGTCATACCAGGAGCACACCTTGACGAGAGTGCCGTCGATCACCTTGGTGAGCGTCGCATCGAAGATCGAGGAATGCGCGTCGTGGTTGAAGTCGATCGACACCAGCGGCGCCTCGTTGTAGGCCAGGATCCCCTTCAGCGGCCCGGCCGCGGCGGCGGCCTGCAGCGCCTTGTTCACCTCCTCGACCGAGGTGGCGCGCTTGGCCGTAAACGTCAGGTCGACCAGCGACACGTTGATGGTGGGCACGCGCACGGCAAAGCCATCGAGCTTGCCCTTCAGCTCCGGCATCACCAGACCGACCGCCGCGGCCGCCCCGGTCTTGGTCGGGATCTGCGACATGGTCGCCGAGCGCGCACGGCGCAGGTCCGAGTGGTAGACGTCGGTGAGCACCTGGTCGTTGGTGTACGAATGGATGGTCGTCATGATGCCGGCGGCTATGCCCACCTTGTCGTGCAGCACCCTGGCGACCGGCGCCAGGCAGTTGGTCGTGCATGAGGCGTTGGAAATGACCGTGTAGCCGGCCTTGAGCACCTGGTGGTTGACACCATAGACGATGGTGGCGTCGACGTCCTCGCCCCCCGGTGCGGAGATCACCACCCGCTTGGCGCCACCCTTGAGGTGCGCGCCAGCCTTCGCCTTGCTGGTGAACAGACCGGTGCACTCGAGCACGTACTCGGCGCCGACCTCGCCCCAGGGGAGCTTGCCCGGGTCGCGCTCGGCGAACACGCGGATGCGGTCGCCGTTGACCACCATGCAGTCGCCGTCGACCTTGACCTCGCCGTTGAAGCGGCCGTGCACCGTGTCGTGGCGCGTCAGGTGGGCGTTGGCCTTCGGGTCGCACAGGTCATTGAGCGCGACGATCTGCACCTGGCCGGTGCGCTTGCCCTCATAGAGAGCGCGCAGCACGTTGCGTCCGATGCGCCCATAACCATTGATGCCGACCTTGATTGCCATCATTCCTCCAGCAGTTGACGGATCTGTGTGCCGATATTATCGGCAGTGAAGCCGAAATGTGCGAACACATCGGCGCCCTTGCCCGAGGCGCCGAACTGGTCGATGCCGAACACGTCGCCTGCCGTGCCGACGTAACGCCACCAGCACTGCCGGGCGCCGGCCTCCACTGCGAGGCGCCGGGTCACGGCGCGCGGCAGCACGCTGTCGCGATACGCGTCGTCCTGGGCGTCGAAGGCCTCGGTGCACGGCATGGATACCAGGCGCACGCGCCGCCCGGCGGAGTTGAGGGCAGTGACCGCCTGGGCGCAGATGCCGATTTCGGAGCCGGTGGCGATCACCAGCGCCTCCGGCGCGCCCTGCGGCTCGAT
The DNA here is from genome assembly GCA_025451275.1 of Steroidobacteraceae bacterium. Lineage (GTDB taxonomy): Bacteria > Pseudomonadota > Gammaproteobacteria > Steroidobacterales > Steroidobacteraceae > 13-2-20CM-66-19. The sequence goes on along the minus strand of JANWKR010000102.1, from coordinate 680 downwards.
CAGCACGTAGCCACCGCGGCGGATGGCGGCCAGCTGCGCGCCGCTGCGCGTCTGCTGCGGTAGTCCCTGGCGTGTGAGGATGAGCGCGGTCGGCCCCGTGTGCTCGAGCGCCGCGCGCCAGGCGACCGCGGTCTCCACCGCATCGCACGGCCGCCACAGCGTCATGTGCGGCATGGCGCGCAAGCTGGCGAGATGCTCGATCGGCTGATGCGTCGGGCCGTCCTCGCCGAGCCCGATGGAGTCGTGCGAGTACACCAGCACGGTGCGCACGTTCATCAGGCACGCCAGGCGCACCGCGTTGCGCGCGTAGTCGGAGAACACCAGGAACGTGCCGCCGTACGGAATCAGGCCGCCGTGCAGCGTGATGCCGTTCATGATCCCGGTCATCCCGAACTCGCGCACCCCGTAGTGCAGGTAGTCCCCCTCCTCCTTCGCCGGGGTGATGGTCTCGGCGCCCTTGAACAGCGTGCTGTTGGAGGTGGTCAGGTCCGCCGAGCCGCCGAGCAGCTCCGGCAGCGCCGGCCCGATGATGTTCAGCACCGCCTGCGAGGATGCACGCGTCGCCTGCGCGGCGGTCTGCTTGAGGGCCGCCTGCAGCACCTGGTCCGCGAGCTGGTCCCAGTTCGCGGGCAGCTCGCCACGCATGCGCCGCTCGAACTCGCGCGCCAGTTCCGGGAAGT
>JANWKR010000101.1 GCA_025451275.1 Steroidobacteraceae bacterium | reverse complement strand
TGGGAGTTCGACGCCGCGATCCGCTACGACGAGGATCGGCGGCAGAATACCACCGACACGCCGACGCAGTTCCTGCCCGCAGCGACACTTGGCACGGCTCACACCGGCGAGGTGCGCAAGGAGACCTTTGACGCCGTCCAGCCTAAGGGCACGCTGCGCTTCAAGCCGACCGACAACGTCACCCTGTACGGCGGCTGGAGCCGCGGATTTCGCAGTGGCGGCTTCAACCAGACCGGTGTGGGCGCCGTCGCGGCCGCCGCCGGCCACCTGGGGGTGCATGACGTTTTCCAGGCGGAGATCGCCGACACCTGGGAAGTGGGCCTGAAGAGCGAGTTCCTCGACCGGCGACTGGCCGCGAATCTTTCCCTCTTCGACACCAAGTCGCACAATGGCTACTTCTTCTACTTCGACGCCACGACTTCGACGCAGAACCTCGGCAATCTCGACGCGCGCTACAAGGGCCTGGAGCTCGAGCTGAACGCCAGAGCGACGGAGTGGCTGGATCTGTATGCGAGCTATGGCTACACGGACGGCAAGATCACGGGCATGCAGGACCCCACGGTGATCGGCAACAAGCCGCCGCTGCTGACGCAAGACACCGTGAACGCGGGCTTCCAGGCCCACGCGCCGCTCGGCGGCGCGGTCAACGGCGTGTTGCGCCTCGACTATCACATGATCGGCCGCACCTGGTGGGACCCGTACGACCTGACGTCACGCGATCCGGTCAGTCTGCTGGACCTGCGTGCCGGTATCGAGGGCGACCGCTGGTCAGTCACGGCCTGGTCAAAGAACCTGACCAACAAGATCTACAACGCGGAGTTTTCGACCGGCGGTTTCCTGTGGCGGGCCCCGCCGCGCCGCTACGGCGTGGACTTCGTGTACAAATTCTAGAAGGAGAACGTCCCATGGTGCAGATGAAGAAACTGCCCACGCGGCTGCATCACAACGCCTACGTCACCAAGGACCAGGAGAAGACGCGGCAATTCTACGAGGAGGTCATCGGCTTGCCGCTGGTGGCGACGTGGTGCGAATCGGACGAGCTGTTCGGCAAGGTGCGTACCTACGTACACACCTTCTATGCCATCGGTGACGGCGGCGCGCTCGCCTTCTTCCAGTTCGCCGATCCGGCCGACCAGGCGGAATTCAACCCGACGATGCCGTTCACGCCGTTCCATCACATTGCGCTCCAGGTCGATACCGAGACCCAGGAGGCGATCGAGGCGCGCATCGCCAAGGCCGGCATCAAGCCGCCCGCGACGTTCGTGCTGGAGCACGGCTACTGCCGCTCTGTGTATGTGACCGACCCGAACGGGCTGATCCTGGAGTTTACCCGCGATCACCCGGACGCCGAGAAGATCTCCCGCGACCGGCGCGCCGATGCCCACCAGTCCCTGAAGCGCTGGCTGGAGGGGGATCACACGTCGAATAACACTTATCGCTGAGAGCCGGCCGCACTGCATAGTGTGAACCTCATGCGCGAGTTCGATGAGAAGAGCATCACGCAGGCTGTGATCGCAAGGCTCGCGGCGTGCGACGACCCGCGGTTCGCACGCGTCATGACTTCCCTGGTCAGCCATCTGCACGACTTCGTGCGCGAGGTGAGCCTGACCGAGGCCGAATGGTTCACCGCCATTTCGTTTCTTACCGACGTGGGCAAGACCTGCACGGACAAGCGCCAGGAGTTCATCCTCCTGTCGGACACGCTCGGGGTGTCGGTGCTTGTCATCACCCTCAACCATCCCGCGGAGGCCGGCAGCGCCGAATCGACGGTCCAGGGGCCGTTCTACTGGGAAGGCGCTCCCGAGCTGCCGCGCGGCAGCAATCTTGCCCAAGGGGTCAGGGGTGAGCCGGCATTCTATTCCGGGCGCGTGCTCAGCACCGATGGCAGGCCGCTGGCGAACGCGCTGCTGGACATCTGGTCCGGTGACGGGGAAGGCAACTACGACATGCAGATCCCCGGCGAGACGGGCATGCGGGCGCGCGGCCGGATCCGCACCGATGCCGAGGGACGCTACTGGTTTCGGTCGATCAGGCCGACCTTCTACCCGGTGCCGACTGACGGGCCGGTCGGACGGATGCTGCGCAAGATCGGCAGCCACCCGTATCGCCCCGGACACGTGCACATGATCATTTCGGCGCCCGGCCACCTGCCGGTGACGACTCACCTGTTTGTCGCGGGCAGCCGATACCTCGACTCTGACGCCGTGTTCGGCATGAAGGAGTCGCTGGTCGTGCAGTTCGAGCGCCACCCTGCGGGAGCTGCGCCTGACGGGGAGCGAGTGGACACGCCCTTCTACACGGTCAGCTACGACTTCCGCCTGAGGCCCGCAGTCGCCACAGCGCCGGACCACGCCTGAAGGCTGGCAAGGGGGGCTATCGGTTCATGAGCGCAGGTCCAGGCCGCATCCTCACTACGCACGTCGGCAGCCTGCCGCGCAGCCAGGCCGTCACCGACGTGCTGTTCGCGCGCGAGCGCGAGGAGGCGCGTGAGGTGGCCGCTGATGATGCGGTGATCCGCGCCGCGGTCGAGGCGGTGGTGCGCCGCCAGGTCGAGGTGGGGATCGACGTGGTGAGCGATGGCGAGATGAGCAAGATCAGCTACGCCACGTACATCGCGCGACGCCTGTCCGGCTTCGACGGTGATACCCCGCGCGAGCCGGGCCAGGATCTGGTCGAATTCCCGGGCCTGCTGCGCAAGCTCGCCGAGCGCGGCGCGACCGCCAAATACCGCCGGCCGCGCTGTGTCGCCGCGGTCGCCGTCAAGGATCTGGGGCCGCTCGCGACCGACCTAGGCAACCTGCAGGCAGCCGTGCAGGCCGCGCGGCCGATGGCGGCGTTCATGAACTCCGCCTCGCCCGGCGTGATCGCGCTGTTCCAGCCCAACGATTACTACCGCACGCAGGATGAGTATCTCGAGGCGCTCGCCGCGGCGTTGCAGGCCGAGTACGAGGGCATCGTGCGCGCCGGCATCATCCTGCAGATCGACGCACCGGACCTCGCCATGGGCCGCCACACCATGTACCGCGACCGCTCGCTCGAGGAGTTCGAGAGTCTCGCGGCGCGGCACATCGAAGTGCTCAATCACGCCCTGCGCAACGTACCCGCCGAGCGGGTGCGCATGCATGTGTGCTGGGGCAACTACGAGGGACCGCACCACCATGACGTGCCGCTGTCGCGACTGCTGCCGATCGTCCTCAAGGTCCGCGCCCAGGGCCTGCTGTTCGAGGCAGCCAACCCGCGCCACGCGCACGAGTGGGCGGTATTCAAAGAGGTGAGGGTCCCGCCGGACAAAGTGCTGATCCCCGGGGTGCTGTCCACAACGACCAACTACATCGAGCACCCGGAACTGGTGGCTGAGCGCCTCGAGCGCTTCGCCGACCTCGTCGGGCGCGAGCGCGTCATGGCCGGTACCGACTGCGGCTTCGGCACCTTCGCGGGCTTCGGCCCGATCGAGCCCGACATCGCGTATCTGAAGCTGAGGTCACTGGTCGAGGGCGCGCAGCTCGCCTCGCGCCGCCTGTGGCGCTAGCAGCGGCGCCACCTTCATGAAGGCACCGGCCCCGCACGCAGCGCCCGCCGCAGCCACCTCTCCCGGCTCGCCGCCGTTCCGCTTCTACGACAACCGCCAGAAATACCTGGCGTTCGTCACCACCTGCAACGAGAAATCGGCGATCGCGCGCCGCGCCGCGCACGAGGTGGCACTGCTGCGGCCGACGCCGCCGGCGGTGCGCCTGTTCGACGCCGGCATGGGCGACGGCACGGTGATCTCGCGTGTCATGCGCAGCACGCATCGCCAGTTCCCTACCGTGCCGATGTTCGTGGTCGCAAAGGAGATCAGCCTCGAAGACGTGCGCCTCGGGCTCGAGAAGCTGCCCGACCGCCTGTTCGAGCATCCGGCCACGGTGTTCGTGGTTACCAATCTCAATTATTCCGAGGCGCCGCGGCTGATGCCGCGCGATGCCCGGCTGGCCGCCGCACTCAACTGGCAGGAGGTGCGGTTGAGCGGTGGCACGGCGCACGAATACGCTGAGCAGATCGATGAGCTCGACAGCGCGCTGGCCGGCGGCTGGCAGACGCGGCCGAGCGCGACGAGTGGCAACCCGCTGGTGGTGCGTCCTTCGGTGCTGGTCATCTACCGTGAAGATCACAAGTTCCTGCTCGACGGCGTGATTCCCAAGCCCGGCAGGATCTTCGAGCACTACGACCTGATACTTGCCTCGCAGCCGTGGCGCGCGCGCATGGGGGCGGACTTCAAAGTGCGCCGCGTGCTCGCGCCGCTCGCCCGCAGCCTCGCCCCTGGCGGCCGCCTGCTCGCGATCCAGTCGTGGGGGCATGATCCGGCGCTCGAGATCATCCAGCAGCTGTGGCCCGATGAACGCCCGTTCCAGGTCGACCGCCACATGCTGCTGGCGGCGCTCAGGCGCGAGCTGGGACGCGATGCCCGCGAGTTTAACCTCAGCGCGCCGCCGGACGACAAGGCGGTGTTCCGCTACGAGATGCACACACTGCCGTCCGAGATCGGCAACCGCATTGGCACCTCGACACTTTTTGCTGCCTGGAATGCCGCCATCTACGTCAACCAGATCGAGGACGAGCGCCTCGATGCGGCCGTCGCCAGCGGTTCTTATGTCGACGCCACCCAGCGCGTACTGCAGAAGCACGGCGGCCTGTGGTTCAACGACGAAGCTTTCGTCGTTACACGGCGCCGCGACTGACACGCCCCGCGGCGCGGGCGGCGGCGTTCCTTAGGCGCTCAGATCGACAGCGGGACGGTGCCCTCGAGCACCTCGGTGGTGAGCTGCGGCGGATCGCCGGCGCGCCACAGCGGTGCGCGGTGGCGCACGCGGTAGAGCAGCGGGCCGCCGTCCTCGCGTTCGCTGCGCTCGAGCGGGCGGGGGATGCAGACGAACTCGGTTTCGAGCGCTGCGGCCGAGGCGGTCACCACCGAGTAGCCGTGCCCGCCCATGTCGACGAACGCGACGTGCGGGGCGAGGTCGCGGTTCGAGGCCCGGTGTGCAGCCTCGAGATCGAAGCTGCGGGCGTACTCGAGGCAGGAGCGCACCCCGTGGCGCAGCAGCATATTGAGGGTTGGCCGCGGCCGCTCGTCGTGCGGGGCGCGCACCAGGAACAGCGGGCGCAGCGCGTGATCCTGCGGCAGCACGTGTTCGAGCGCCTCGACCACACCCGGCGCCGAGATCGAGCCGGTCACGAAGGCGACGCCGACCGGCTCGAAGGCCCGCGGCGGCAGTGTCTTGGCCGCGAGTCCCGCCCAGAAGCTGTGGCGGTCACCGGACACGATCGCGAACCCGGTGACGCCGCGAGCGCGCACGAAGTCGTAGATTTCGCCGCGCTCGGAGTAGGCGGTACCGAAGTCGCCGCCGAGCATGGTGGCGTAACCCGGCCACGGCCAGGGCTTGCCGAGCTGGGGCGGCAGGTTCTGCGGGTCGGCGCGCATGTCCAGGGTCGCGATGGTGTTGCCCCAGATTTTCCAGGTGGCCTGCGAGGCCTGCAGCCGGCCGAGGAACCAGCTCTTCTGCTGTGCGCCGAGAATGGTCTGGGGTGGCCGCTCGCGCCAGACGTTGGCGAGCTCGATCTTGCGGTCGGCCGAGGTGATCGTGGCCGGCGGCTGGCCCTGGTCGTAGCTGCGGCCGGCGTCGAGGATCTCGGCGGCGTACTGCGGGATCATCTCAGGGAAGTCGTCGCTGCCGAGCGCCTGGGCTTCCTCCATGCCCGTGGGCTCCTCGGAGCGGTAGCTGCGCTGGTCGGTCACCATGAGCTCGATGTGACGCCCGAAGCGCAGCGCACGGTACCCCGTCAGGCTGCCGATTGCGGTCAGATTGTTCGGTTCCTCGCCGAGACCGTGCGCGTCGAAGTGCGTCACGGGGGTATCAACCACTCGGGGTCCGTCGAAGCGCTCGAGGCTGTGATCATCGAGCGAGCGGTGCGGGCGTGCGGCGCGGGCCGGCTGGAACTCGAAGAACGCCTGGTTGGCCGCCACCTTGCGGGTCTGTGCCGGCCGTGTGCGACCTTCGAACTTCTGCAGCGACTGCCAGCCGAGCCAGCTGAACTCGTGGTTGTCCCACATGTTCACGAATGGCCAGCGCGCCCGCGCGTCCTGCAGGTCGGGGTCCTGCAGGTAGCCCTTGTAGACCGCGCGATAGCCGGCGACCGTCGTGGGGATGTGAAAGTCGCGGATCTTCTCGCCGTCTGGGTAGCGCACGACATCGCGCAGGCGGCGGTCGTACATGCCCTGCGGACGATCCGGCGGATACCAGACGATCTCGTAGATGAAATCGCCGAGGTGCAGCACGAAGGCCAGCTGACGCGCCGGGTCGGCGCGCTCGTCCTCGTAGATCATCCGGCGATAGGCGTTCTGCGCCCCCTGATTGGCGTTCTGACAGCTCACGAAGGCGAACGACACCGGACGCGGATCGTCCGCGGCCGGCGCGGTGATGGTCCGACCGACGCGGCTGCCGTTTCCATCCTGGTCGGTGAAGCGGTACCAGTAACGCTGCGCGGCGGTCAGGCCGCCCGCCAGCACCCGGCAGGTCCAGTCGGAGTCGGCAAAGATGCGCGCCCGCGTGGTGGCGATCACGCGGGTGAAGGCCGGGTCCTCGGCAACCTCGACGATCAGGATGGCGCTGGTGTGGCCCGCGGGCTGCGGACAGCGCGTCCACAGCAGCACGCTGTGCGCATCGGGATCGCCCGAGGCGACCCCCTCGGGGAAGCGTTCGCGCCGCTCGCGCCAGCGGCTGCTCGAGCTGCGGGCGCGACCGCCTCTCCAGAGCCCCGTGGCGCCGAGAGCGGCGGCCATCTGCATGAAGGATCGTCTGCTGACGGTGGGCATGGGTGCACTCCGGTCGCAAGGTGCGCGCGCGGGCGACGGCAGCGGCGAAGTATAGGTGTCCGCGCCGCTGAAACGGAGCATCCCGGCCGCCGCGGCGAGGCGTTTCGGCGCAGGTTCGCCCCGCGTTGGGTGGGCCGGAAGATGACCCCGGCCGATTTTGAGCTACAGTGCATTACAAGAAGGCACCGCAGGGGATGAAGCCGATGTCTTATCTGTCTTGTGCGGCCCGCGCAGCGGCCGTGTTCGCGAGCGTGCGCGCCACACTGCCGAGCCTGCTTCTGTGCGCAGCGCTGCCGGCGCACGCGGCTGCGGCAGCCGACGCCGCCGCCCCGAGCTACGACGTACTGATCAGCGGCGGCACGATTTACGACGGCTCGGGCGGTGCAGCGTTCACCGGCGACGTCGGCATCAAGGGTGACCGCGTCGCCTATGTCGGGCCCCACGCTCCCGGCAGCGCTCGCGAGCGTTTCGATGCGCACGGCAAGGCGGTCGCGCCGGGGTTCGTCAACATGCTGGCGCACCCCGAGGTGTCGCTGCTGCATGACGGCCGCGCACTCAGCGACCTGCGCCAGGGGGTCACGCTCGAGGTGCTGGGCGAGGACTCCATGGGCCCGCTGTCGGCAGAGATGAAACGCCTCGACGTCAAACGGCAGGGCGACATCCACTACGACGTCGACTGGACGACGCTCGGTGAGTACCTCAGCAAGCTCGAGAAGCGCGGCATTGCGCCGAACGTGGCCTCGTTCGTCGGCGCCGGCACGGTCCGCACCTACGTGCTCGGCGAGCGTGACGTGCAGCCGACCGAGGCGCAGCTGGGACAGATGCGCCAGCTGGTGCGCGAGGCGATGGAGGAGGGCGCGGTGGGCGTGACCACGGCGCTCATCTACGCGCCCAATACCTATGCCAAGACGCCGGAGCTGATCGCGCTCGCCACCGAGTCGGCGCGCTGTGGCGGCATCTACAGCGCGCACATGCGCAGTGAGGGCGATCGCCTCATCGAGGCGGTGCAGGAGACCATCGAGATCGCCAAGGCCTCGGGTGCACCGGCGGAGATCTACCACCTCAAGGCGGCCGGTAAGCGCAACTGGAACAAGCTCGATGAGCTGGTGCGCACCGTCGACGCGGCGCGCGCTGCCGGCACGCGCATCACCGCTGACATGTATGTGTACACGGCCGGTGCCACCGGCCTCGATGCCGCCATGCCGCCCTGGGTGCAGGACGGCGGGCTGGAGGCGTGGATCCAGCATCTGCAGGACCCGGCCACGCGCCAGCGCGTGATCGGCGAGATGCGCGACGCCAATGCCTCCTGGGAGAATCTCTATGCGGCCGCCGGACCTGCCGGCATGCTGTTGCTCGAGTTCAAGAATCCCAAGCTGAAGCCGCTCACCGGCAAGACGCTTGCCGAGGTTGCGCGCGAGCGTCGCGTGTCGCCCGAAGATGCCGCCATCGACCTGGTGATCGAGGACGGCTCGCGGGTGGGGGTCGCTTACTTCCTGATGTCCGAGGACAACATCCGCCGCGAGGTGGCGCTGCCTTGGGTCAGCTTCGATTCCGATGCTGACGCCCCGGCGCCCGAGGGTGTATTCCTCAAGTCGAGCCGGCATCCACGCACCTATGGCAACTTCGCCCGCGTACTGGCCAAGTACGTGCGCGACGATCACGTGCTGACGCTGCCACAGGCGATCCGCAAGCTCGCCGCATTGCCCGCCGCGACCCTGTCGCTCGCGGATCGCGGTGAGCTCAAGGCGGGCTACTATGCCGACGTCGTGGTGTTCGACCCGAACACGGTCCAGGATCACTCCACCTACGAGAAGCCGCAGCAGCTCGCCACGGGCGTCGACGACGTCTGGGTGAACGGCGTGCGGGCGCTGCGCGGCGGCGAGGCGACGCGCGCCCCGAGCGGACGCGCGGTGCGCGGGCGCGCCTGGAGCGGGGCCTCCGGCGGCGGCTGCCGCGCCACGGCCGGTGACTGGACCTGGAGCAAGTGACTCTCGCCAGCGCGCCGCAACCGCCGGCCGCGCCACGCGACCGCTGGTATGTGCTGGCACTGCTGACGCTCGTCTATGCGCTTAACATCGCCGATCGCTTCTCGATCTCGACGCTGATCGAGCCGATCCGCAAGGAATTGCACCTGAGCGATGGCGGTGTGGGCTTCCTCACCGGTGGCGCCCTCGGGCTCTTCTACGTGACCGTGGGCATCTGGGTGGCCGTGATGGCCGATCGCGTCAACCGCCGCAATATCCTCGCCGTGTCGCTCGCAGTGTGGTCCGGAATCACGGCGCTGTGCGGCCTGACCCACAGCTACCTGCAGCTGCTGCTGGCACGGTTCGGGGTCGGCATCGGCGAGGCCGGCGGCACGCCGCCGTCCACGTCGATCCTGGCGGACAAGTTCCCGCCGGCGCGGCGGCCGATGGCGCTCACCATTTTTGCCCTCGGTGCCTGTCTCGGCGCCTGGCTCGGCTCGAGCGTGGCCGGCGAGGCCGCCGAGCGCGGCGGCTGGCGCCTGGCGTTCCTGGTGCTCGGCGTGCCGGGGCTGGCGCTGGCGTTGCTGGTATGGCTCACGGTGCGCGAGCCGCGGCGCGGCCAGCTGGATGGGATCGCGCACGCGCACGGCGCGCCGCTCACCGATACGCTGCGCTTCGTCGCCGGCCAGCGCTCGGCCGTGCACCTGCTGATCGGCGGATCGGTGGCCACCTTCTGGAGCTGGGGGCTCATGTGGTGGACCCCGACCTTCCTGCAGCGCTCGCACCACATGACGCTGGCGCAGGCCGGCGACCTGCTCGGCACGATGCACCTGTACGCCGGCACTGCAGGCACGCTCGTCGCCGGCGGTCTCATGGCACTGCGGCGTGCTGCGGATCCGCGCTTCGTCGCGCGCCTGCTGGCCGCCGTGGTCGTGCTCACCACGATCCCTTCGCTGCTCGCCTACTGGGTCGTACCGCTACGCAGCGCAATCGTGCTGCTGTGGCTGTTCGTGCCGGGGGTCTACTTCTATATCGGGCCGATCCTCGGGCTGCTGCAGAACGTGGTGCCGGCGAGCATGCGTGCCACGACCTGCGCGCTGCTGCTGTTTGCCGCCAACATCGCCAATCTGCTGCTCGCGCCGCAGATCATCGGCTGGTTGAGCGACTGGTTCGGCGCCGCCTTCGGTGCCGGCGATGAGTCGCTGCGCTGGGCGCTGCTGCTGCTGGCGCCCACCGGGCTGTGGGCGGCGTGGCACCTGTGGCGCAGCGGCGCCACGATCCGCGCCGACGAGGCACGCGCAACCTGAGGCGCAGGCGGCGCTCCGCTCGCGCCGCCGGCGGTCCCGCTGGTCCCCAACCGCGAGCCCGCGGTGTGCCAGACACCTAGACTTCAGCCCATGCGAGGCGGTTTGGCTGCAGGGGTACTGGCGTGCGCGGCATTGATCGCAGCCTGCGCGGCTTCCCGGACCCAGCCTCTGCCCCCGGCCGCGGTGCCGGCTTCCCCGGCGGCGCCCGTTGCACGTGCCGGTAGCGATGCAGCCGTCGATGCGAGCCTGGTGGCCCAGGGCTACCACGTCGTGCACACGGGCGACCGGGTGCGCTATTGCCGTACCCAGACCCCTACCGGCACGGCCTTCGCCAGCACGGTGTGCCTGAGTCCGGAGCAGGTCGAGCAGGAGCGCCGCAGCCTCAAGCATTCGCAGGACGATCTCAGCCTGCCGCGCGGCATCACCTGTGCGCGTAAGATCTGTCTGGGGGGAGGCTGAACGCACGAACGCCGGGGCGCTTTCCGCCTGCGCCGTGGCGAGTCCCGCTCGCGCCGGTCCGCGCACCTTACGGGCCATTTCGCTCCTAGACTCGTTGCATGGAGCTGCTGCAACCGATGTACCGGCGCCCGCGGCCACCCCTGGTGCCCACCCTGGCGGCCGAGCACGTGGGGCCCGCGGAGCCCGGGCCGTGGGGCGTGATCCTCGCGGTCGGCGGGCTGTGCTGGCTGGTGGTGACCTTTACGGCGGTGTTGTGGATGGCGCCGGCCAGTGGCACCACGATGGACGGCATGTACGTCGTCACCAATACCGCCCGCACCGTGCAGCATCTGCTGCTGTTCGCCCTGGCGGCCTGCGCCTACCGCGTCGCGATCGCGCTCGGCTGGCCGGCCTCGCTCCTCGGCCGCGTACGCGTGGCGCTCGGCAATTCGCTGCTGGCGCTCGGCGTGGTGTTCTTTGCACCACTGGCGCTGGCGCTGGTGGCCGGCTACATCGACGGGCGGCCGCTGGAGATGCGCGACACCCTTGAAGCCTGGGTGCCGCCCTCGCTCAGCTGGGCCGACTGGGCCGCGCCGCTGCGTTTCTTCCTGCCGCCATACGTGCTGGGACTGTGCGCGGTCGCGCTGGTGCTGACCGCGCGCCACCAGCACCGCGAGGCGCTGCGCAATGCCAAGCTGGCGAGCGCCTATTCGGCGGCGCGCATGGCCATGCTGTCCGCGCAGCTGCAGCCGCATTTCCTGTTCAATTCGCTGCACGCGATCAGCGTGCTGATCGACGACAGCCCGCGCCAGGCGTCGCTGATGCTGGCGCGGCTCGGCGACTTCCTGCGCCACGCGCTCGAGAGTAGCCACTGGCCGTGGGTGGACCTGGCCACCGAGCTCGCCGGCCTCGAGGCCTACCTCGCCGTGCAGCAGACGCGCTTCTCTGACCGGCTGAGCATCTCGATCGACGCAAGCGCGGAATCGCTCGGGCTGCAGGTGCCATCGCTGCTGCTGCAGCCGCTGGCGGAGAATGCCATCGAGCACGGCCGCAACGAGGGCGGCCCGGCCCTGCACGTGCGCGTGGCGGCGACGGTCGCCGTGCAGCGGCTGTGCATCACCATCAGCAACAGCAGCCCGCGCCTCGGCCGGCCTCTGACCTCCGCCGACTACGGCCACGGCCTGATGAACGTGGACCTGCGCCTGCGGGCCGCGTACGACGGGGACGCGCGGCTCAGCATCGGGCCGGACGCGCACGGGGGCACCAGCGCCATTCTCAATCTGCCCGTGCGCGGGCCACCCGCCGCCCGCGGCGGAGAGGCGACGACTGCATGAGCGCCATTCCGACCTTCGTGGTGGACGACGAGCCGCTGGCGCGCAAGCGCATGCTGCGCCTGCTGCGCGGCGATCCCGAGATCAACGTCGTCGGCAACTTCAGTTCCGCAACCGAAGCCGCCACGCAGGCACGTGAGCTGGCCCCGCAGCTGCTGCTGCTCGACATCCGCATGCCGGAGCTGGACGGCTTCGAGCTCATGCAGTCACTCGCCGGTCAGGGCATGACCCCGTACGTGATTTTCGTGACCGCCTACTCGGATCGCTCCATGGACGCGTTCGCGGTCGGCGCCATCGACTACCTGCTCAAGCCGTTCGACGATGAGCGCTTCGCACGTGCCATCGCGCGCGCCAAGTCGCTGATCGCCTCCGGTACGATGGCGGCGGTTCCGGGCGCTGCGCGGCCGTCGCTGGCGGGCGGCCGCACGCGGCTGCTGCTGTCCGAGCGCGGCAAGGTGGTGGTACTGACCATGCGCGACATCGAGTTCGTGCAGGCGGCCGCCAAGTACGTGAAGATCTATGCCGCCGGACGCTGCTATTCATTCCGCCAGTCGCTCGGCCAGCTCGAAACGCGGCTCGACCCGGCCTCGTTCGTGCGCGTACACCGCTCGACGCTCGTCAACGTCGAGCATATCGCCGAGATGCACCCGCTGTTCCACGGGGACTATGAGCTGATCCTGCGGCGCGGTACACGCCTGACGCTCAGCCGCCGCTACCGCGACCGCCTCGCGCCGTTCCTGCTCGAATAGCCTAGCCGGGCAGCTGCAGCTGCACCGTGCGGCTGCGCACGCTGCCGAGACGCACGTGACCGCGCCAGTGCGGGCCGCGCCAGTAGATTGCGTTGTGGCGTCGCACCAGGTGACCGCGCACGTGATGCAGGCGCGGGCCGCGGCGCGGGTTGCCGTCGCGCTCGCCGTGCCAGCGCTCGGCCTGTGCGAACAGCGGTGCCGACACCTCGATGTGCTCGAGCAGCGGCACTCTGCCGAGCCGCGAGCGCTTGGCGTTGACGCGCACTGGATCCACCGGATGATGCACGAGCTGCGCCCGGACGGCCAGGAGCAGGAATAGTGCCAGCAGCATCGGCACGTCGGAGGCGACGGCGGCGAGCGAGCGGCGGATCACTTCGGTACGCATCTGCGCGTCGGTCGTGATGTGCTGGTAGTAGCGTTGCCAGGCGCTGTCGAAGCGAAAGGCCGCGCACTGCAGCAGCTCGTCAGATTGCGGATTGTGCGGGTCGCGCACCGTCACCGCCGACCCGCCCAACAGTGCGTCGGCGTCGTTGCTCGCCGCCACGCCGTCGAAGTCGAGCAGCGTTTCCACCGGCGCGACCACCGCTTCCGGCGCTTCGCCGCGCGTCAGCCAGAAGGTCCGCAGGCTGCCGGCGCGTCCGGCCGGACGGGCGCTGATGAGCGCGCCGGCGCGCACCGCGTCGGCACCGCCCGCGGCCGCCCATTCAGGCAGGAGGCGGGCCAGCGCCGTGCGGCGCGCGCCCTCGTCCCACTCGACCCAGAGCGTCTCGGCCGGGAGGTGAAGCAGATCCAGACACCCGGACAGCTCGTCGCCGTCGGAATAGGCGAGAGCCGTGCAGGTGCGCACGAGCTCGTCGGATAGCACATAGCGCAGCGGACAGCCGACCACGCGGTGTGCGAACTCGGCCGCGCCGGTCAGCTGCCACAGCTCGCCGTCGTCCTGACGCACCAGGAACGGCTCACTGCTCTGCGCAATGTGATCCAACAGCCGCACGGCATGCGACCTCCGCTAGTGCGCGCAGCGTAGGAAGCCGGCGTCGCGCGTCGCAAGGCGCCAAGCACGAGCGGCTGCTGGCGGCGGCACCGGCGGGCCGCAGTACGCCTGAGCGGTGAGGTGCGCATGCGTGCCGAGGCACGCCGCGCCGTTGCGCCGATCCCACGCACGGCTCGGGCAAGGCGCGTACATGCGGTCCGTGCAACCAACACTCCGCCTGTGCCGCGAGACGCTCCGCTCGCGCCTGTTGTGTTGCGGACACGGGACGCGTGTCGCTACGTTTTCCCCAGTGTTGGAGCCACGCCAACACCGGCGTTGCGTGGCGCAAACAAACAAATCAGGGAGCAAAACAAATGACAGCAGCTGTGGCGCGCGATACGGGTATGAGCGGCAGGGCCGCCGTCCGCCTGCGGGAGAAACTAGGGCGTGCGCGGGCGTGGCTGGGTGCCGCGGCGCTGGCGCTGTGCCTGCCGGCGCTGGCGCAACAGGCGCCCCGCGCGGCCGATGCCAACGCCCCGGAGGCCACCGTCGAGGAAGTGGTGGTGACGGGTTCGCGTATCGCGGCGCCGAATGAGGCGAGCACCAGCCCCATTCAGGTGGTGACCAGCCGCGAGCTGCAGCAGGGCGGCAAGACCGACGTCATTGACCTGATCAATCAGCTGCCGCAGAACTTCCAGAATGCGGCCGTCGACTTCAGCAACACTTCCTCGGGGCTGTCCACCCCGGGCGGCATCGCTACCGCCGACCTGCGCGGCATCGGGCCGCAGCGTACGCTGGTGCTCATCAACGGCCGCCGCCTCGGCATCGGCGATCCCAACACCGCCAACCCCAACCCGGCGCCGGATCTGGACCAGATCCCGGC
>JANWKR010000100.1 GCA_025451275.1 Steroidobacteraceae bacterium | reverse complement strand
GCGCTCACTCTGCTTCAGATATATGACATTCTGGATTCACACACATGGCGATTGTGTGACAAAGCACGGGTTGTCGGCCAGCCCCAACATGCCGGGAACGCGCGCTACTGTTCCGGTTAAGGTCAAGTATAAATCGTGAGTAATCAAGGTGTTGTAATCAAGAACAGCATTCTGAACGGAATTTAATCGCCGATTCGCCCGGTCTTAATGCCGGTGTGGTCTGCTCTGACGGACCGAGTCCCCCATGCGAATGCTCCTCGTAGAAGATGAGAAGAAGGTTTCCGAACTCGTGGCGCGCGCGCTGCGGGCGGAACGCTACGCCGTGGACGTCGCCGACGACGGCACGCGCGGCTGGGAGCTCGCCTCGGCCTTCGACTACGACCTGATCATCCTCGACCTGATGCTGCCGGGCGTCCCGGGCGAGGAACTCCTGCGCCGCATCCGGCGCAAGAACCAGCAGGTGCCGATTCTCATTCTTACCGCGCGCGATGCCACCGAGGAGAAGGTGCACAACTTCGAGGCCGGCGCCGACGACTACCTCACCAAGCCGTTCGCGTTTGCCGAGCTCATCATGCGCGTCAAGGCGCTCCTGCGCCGGGGCCCGGTGACGCGCTCGAGCGTGCTGCGGGTGGCGGATCTCGAGGTCGATCGCTTCTCGCAACAGGTGCGCCGCGCCGGCAAGCGAATCGACCTGACGCCCAAGGAGTACGCGCTGCTCGAGTACCTGGCCGCCAATCCGGGCCGGGTGTTCTCCCGCACCATGATCATCGAGCACGTCTGGGACCAGAGCTTCGAGGGGCTCACCAATATCGTCGACGTCTACGTCCGCCACCTGCGTGGCAAGGTCGACGATCCGTTCCCGGTCAAGCTGATCCGCACGGTGCGCGGCGTCGGTTACGGGCTGGCCGAGGGCCCGGCGGAATGAACACCCGCTCGCTCAGCTTCCGCCTGATCACCTGGTACGCCGGGGTGCTCACCGCCATGTTCGTGCTGCTCGGCGTGCTCACCTTCTTCATCCTGCGCCACTACCTGGAAGCCAACCTGCTCGACATCCAGGCGCGCCGCGCGCAGCAGATCGCCGATACGCTGGTGGCACACGCCACCCGCGGCGAGGAGGCCGTGATGCGCGCCGCGGTCGAGGACCTGTACTCGCCCGAGGCCAACGACCGCTTCATCCGCATCACGCGCGCCGACGGCCAGGTCGTGTACGCCTCCGGGCCCCCGCGCAACGAGCGCTTCAATCCGGCGCTCGTGCCTGCCGCGCCGACGCGCAAGGTGACTCTCGCCGGCAGCTCGCTGCTCGTCGCGGCGCGCCCGGCGGTGGGTGCCGACGGCACCGGTTACCGCGTCGAGGTCGGTGCCTCGGGGGTGGCCGCCGAGGCAACGCTCACGCAGGTGCTGATCATGCTGGCGGTCGGGCTGCCGCTCGCCGTCGGCGTCGCCGTGGCGGGAGGTTTCGTGCTGGTGCGGCGGGCGCTGGCGCCGGTCGAGCGCATCACCGCCAAGGCAGAAGAGATCACCCAGCTCAATCTGAGCGAGCGGCTGCCCGTGGTGCGCTCGGGCGACGAGCTCGAGCGCCTGTCGGTATCGCTCAATCACATGATCAGCCGCCTCGAGGATGCCATCCGTGGCTCGAAGCAATTCGTCGCGGATGCCTCCCACGAGCTGCGCACGCCGCTCACCGTCATGCGCGGCGAGCTCGAGGCCATGGCGCAGGATGCGCAGCTCGGCGCCGAGACGCGCGAGGCGCTGGGGAGCGTCCTCGAGGAGGTCGACCGCCTGGCAGAGATCGTCGAGGGCCTGTTCGCCCTGTCGCGCCTGGATGCCGGCGAGGCGCACGCGGAGTGGGTGCGCTTCGACCTGGCGGAGCTCGCCGCCACCACCGCCGACCAGATGAGCCTGCTCGCCGAGGACAAGCAGGTGAGCGTCGCCTGCGACTCGGCCGCCGGCGTCACCGTGGAGGGGGATCGTGCGCGCCTCAAGCAGGTGGTGGTCAACCTGCTCGATAACGCCATCAAGTACACCCCGCGCGGCGGGCGGGTGTCGCTCACCGTGCGGCGCGAGGGCGGCTACGCGGTGCTCGACGTCACCGACAACGGCATCGGCATCCCCGCCGACGCGCTCGGGCAGGTGTTCAAGCGCTTCTACCGCGTGGATGGCTCACGTTCGCGCGAGGGTGGTGGCGCCGGCCTCGGGCTGTCCATCGTCAAGTCGATCTGCGTGGCCCACGGCGCCGAGGTCGAGGTGCGCAGCGCTCCGGGCGCCGGCAGCACGTTCCGCATCCGCCAGCCGCTCGCGGCAGAAGGAAGTCTCTGATGAAGCGAAGCCTGTTAGTCGGCAAGCGCTGGGGCTGGGTGAGTCTGGCGGTCGTTGCCGTGGCAGCCGTGCTGGTAGTGCGCGCCTGGCACGGCCGGACGGCGCGAGCGGCGGTCACCGACGCCACGCTGCCGGCGGTGGCCGTGGCGCGCGTCGATCGCGAGGACCTGCTCCGCGAGATCACCATCCCGGCTGAGTTCCGTCCCTACGCCGAAGTGGAGCTGCACGCCAAAGTCTCCGGTTACGTCAAGGACATAAAAGTCGATATCGGCGACCGCGTCAAGGCCGGGCAGCTGCTCGCGGTGCTGGAGGTGCCCGAGCTCGCCGACGAGCTGGATCAGGCGCGCGCCTCCCAGCGCCGCGCGCAGGCCGACTACCGCGATGCGCACCTCGCCTACACGCGCCTGGTCGCGGTCAACAAGGAGCACCCCAACCTCATCGCGGAGCAGGATCTGGACACCGCCGAGGCGCACGACGCCACCGCCGAAGGAGCACTCGCGGCCGCCAAGGCGGACGCCGACAAGTACCAGACGCTGGTGGCCTACACGCGCATCACCGCCCCGTTCGGCGGCGTTATCACCAAGCGCTACGCCGATCCTGGCACCCTCATCCAGGCGGGCACGGCCTCGAACACGCAGGCCATGCCGCTGGTGCGCCTATCCGACAACGCGCTGCTGCGGCTCGACTTCCCCGTGTCGGTGGACTACGTGCGCGGCATCCGCCTCGATGCGCCGGTGGCCGTGAGCGTTGACTCGCTCGGTGGGCGCCTATTCAGCGGCCACATCAAGCGCTTCTCCGACAAGGTCGACGACAGCACCCGCACCATGATCGTGGAGATGGAGGTGCCCAACGCTTCGCTCGAGCTGGTGCCGGGCATGTACGCGACCGTCACGCTCAGGACCGAGGAGCGCCCGCATGCGCTCGCCATCCCCATCGAGGCCGTGCCGCCAGGCGGCAAGAGCGTGCTGGTGGTCGATGCGGCGCACCGCGTGGTCGAGCGCAAGGTAACACTCGGCCTCGAGACGCCGGCACGTTATGAGGTGCTGTCCGGTCTGCACGAGGGCGACCTGGTGATGATCGGCAATCCCGGCCAGGTGCCCCTCGGCGAGAAGGTGGAGCCGCGCCTGACGGCGCCGCTGACGCACGAATGAGCCCGCCTCCCGCCCCCGCGCCGCTCACGAGCGAGCAGCTGCACGCGCTGCGGCGCCTGGATGCCTGCTTACTTGCCAATGCCATCGAGACGTTCAACCTGCGCCTGCGCAACGAGGGCTTCGCCGATCATACGGTGCGCAGCCTTTTCCCCGAGCTCGCGCCCATGGTCGGCTACGCGGCTACGGTGCGTATCCGCGGTTCGGCGCCACCGACCGCGGGCACACGCTTCGCTGACCGCAGCGACTGGTGGGACTACATTGAGCGGCTGCCCGCGCCGCGCGTAGTGGTGGTCCAGGATGTGAGCTCACGGCGCGGATTGTGCTCGCTGGTGGGTGAGGTGCACATGCACGTGCTGCGGCGGCTGCACTGCGTCGGGGTCGTCACCAACGGCTCGGTGCGGGATATTCCGGCCGCGCGCAGCGCCGGCTTCCACTACTTTGCCGGCAGCATCGCCGTCTCGCACGGCTACGTACACATAGTGGACTTCGGGCAGCCGCTCGAGATCGGCGGGCTCAAGGTCGCCTCGGGCGAACTGCTACACGGCGACCTGCACGGAGTGCAGTCGGTGCCGCTGTCGATCGCGCCGCAGCTGCCGGCTGCGGCGACTGCGATCCGTGAGCACGAGCAGGCCCTTATTGCGCTGTGCCGCTCGCCCGATTTCACACTCGAGAAGCTACGGCAGCTTCTCACCTCGCTGCCGCCCTAAGGACGGGATCCAGTACATGTCGCGCTTTGCCCTGCGTTTCCCGTACTTCATCATCGTCATCTGCCTGATCACCTGCGTGGTCGGCATCACGAGCGTGGTGCGCATGCCGGTGGACCTGTTCCCGCCGATTCGCATTCCAGTGGTGGTGGTGGCGACCTTCTTCTCCGGCATGCCGCCGGAGCAGATCGAGACCGACATCACCGGGCGCTTCGAGCGCTTCTTCACCCTGGCGAGCGGCGTGGACCATATCGAGTCGCGCTCGCTTCCCGGCGTGAGCCTCATCAAGATCTACTTCCAGCCCGGCTTCGATGCCGACTCCGCCGTCACGAGCATCGCCAACCTCGCGCTCGCCGACCTGCGCAAGCTCCCGCCCGGCACGCTGCCGCCGGTAGTGCTGAAGTTCGATGCCTCGAGCCTGCCGGTGTGCCTGGTGACGCTGAAAGGGGCCGGCCTCAACGAGGCGCGTCTGCGCGACCTCGGCCAGTACGACGTGCGCAACCAGATCGCCAACGTACCGGGCGCCTCGGTGCCACAACCCTTCGGCGGGCGCTACCGCCAGATCATGGTGTACGTCGATCCGCTCAAGCTGCAGGCGCACCAGCTGTCGGTGATGGACGTGGTGCGCACCGTCAACGATGCCAACCTGATCCTGCCCGCGGGCGATGTGAAAATCGGGCCGTACGATTACAACCTCTACGCCAACAGCCAGGTCGACGCCATGGCCGACATCAATCGCCTGCCGCTGAAGACGGTGGGCGATGCCTCGGTACTGGTGGCGGACGTCGGCAAGGCCGAGGACGCCTCGCAGATCCAGTACAACATCGTGCGCGTCGACGGGCAGCCGTCGGTGTACCTGCCGGTGCTCAAGCAGGGCGGCGACGCCAATACCATCGCCGTGGTCGACGGCATTCGGCGCGGTGTGCGGAATCTGCTCGACGTGCCAAAGCAGCTGGTTGCCTCGGTTGTGTTCGACCAGTCGCAGTTCGTACGCAGCGCCATCGAGAACCTGATCCACGAGGGCCTGATCGGCCTGGTGCTGACGGGGGTCATGATCCTGGTATTCCTCGGCAGCATGCGCGCCACGGCGGCGGTGTTCCTGTCGATCCCGCTGTCGGCGCTGGCGACGTTCATCGCGCTGTCGCTCGGTGACAGCACCATCAATGTCATGATTCTCGGCGGCCTGGCGCTCGCATTCTCGCGCCTCATCGACAACTCGGTGGTAGTGCTGGAGAACATCTTCCGGCACATCGAGCTCGGCGAGGCACCGGCGGTTGCGGCCGAGCGCGGCGGCAAGGAAGTGCAGCTGCCGGTGCTGGCGGCGACGCTGACGACCGCGATCGTGTTCTTCCCGGTGATCTTCCTCTACGGCGTGAGCCGCTTCCTGTTCACCGCGCTGGCGTCGGCCGTGGTGCTGTCGCTGTTTGCCTCCTACTTTGTCGCCATGACGGTGGTGCCGCTGTTCTGCGCCCACCTCATCAAGGGTCATGGGCATGCGGCCGAGCACGACTACGCGGCGACCGCAGACGCGCTGTCGGCGACGGTCGCCGGCGACCCGCCGGGCCGGGGCGGCCGCCTGGCAACGGCCGGCCGGCGCTTCAACCGCGCCTTCAACCGGCGCTTCACCGCCATGCTCGATGGCTACGAGACGAGCCTCGGGCGCGCACTGCTGCGCCCGGTGGCGACAGTGCTGAGCATCACCGGCATGTTCTTCCTGTCGCTGGCGCTCTATCCGCTGATCGGCAAGACCTACTTTCCGCGCACCGACCCTGGCCAGTTCGTCATCAACCTCAAGGCGCCCACCGGCACACGCCTGGAACTGACCGACCAGCTGGTCGGTAAAGTGGAGCAGGTGGTGCGCGAGGTGGTGCCGGCCAAGGAGCTCAAGATCCTGGTCTCCAACATTGGCAGCACGCCGGGCTTCTCCTCCATCTACACCCCCAACTCCGGGCCGCACACCGCCTTCGTGCAGGTAGGCTTGGAGGAGAGCCGCTCGCACTCGAGCTTCGAGTACATGGATCAGGTGCGCGCGCGCCTGCGCCAGCAGCTGCCGCTGCTCAGCACCTACTTCCAGACCGGCGGACTGGTGGACGCGGTGCTCAATCTTGGCCTGCCGGCGCCGCTCGATGTGCAGGTGAGCGGCACCAACATGGAGGCAGCGCACGGCGTTGCCGCACAGCTCGCGCACCGTACGGCCGCACTGCGCGACGTCAGCGACGTGCTGCTGCCGCAGGACATCGACTATCCCTCGCTCAAGCTCGATATCGACCGGGTACACGCCAGCGAGCTCGGCCTGAACGAGAAGGAGGTGGTCGGCAACGTCATTACCGCGCTCACCTCCAATGGCATGATCGCACCGTCCTACTGGGTCGATCCCAAAACCGGCAACGACTACCTGCTGACGGTGCAGTACCCCGAGAACATCATCCACAACTTCGCCGACCTGCGCGCGGTGCCCCTGCGGGGCACGCACTCGCAGCACGCGACGCAGCTTGACACGGTGAGCAGCATCACCCACATCAATTCGCCCACCGAGGTGGACCACTATCAGCTGCGGCGCGTGATGGACGTGTATGTGTCGCCGGCGGGCGAGGACATCAGCGGCGTGCTGAGCCGCGTCCAGCACATCATCCACGATCTCACGCTGCCGGAAGGCGTGCGCGTGGTGGTACGCGGCTCGGCTCAGGCGATGCGAACCTCCTTCAGCGCCTTCGGTTTCGGACTGATCCTCTCGACCGTGCTGGTCTATCTGGTCCTGGTAGCGCAATTCCAGTCGTTCATCGACCCGCTGCTGATTCTGCTCGCGGTGCCGACCGGTCTCACCGGCGTGCTGCTGACGCTGTTCCTGACCGGCACCACACTCAACGTCATGTCGCTCATGGGCGTGGTGATGATGGTCGGTATCGTGGTCTCGAACAGTATCCTCATCGTGGAGTTCACCAACCGCCTGCGGCGCGAGGGGCGCACAGTGCGCGAAGCCGTCTCGCTCGCCTGCCGCGTACGCTTGCGGCCGGTGCTCATGACCTCGCTTGCGACGCTCATCGGCCTTATTCCCATGGCGCTCAAGCTCGGCACCGGCGCGGAGGCCTACGCGCCGCTGGCGCGCGCCATCATCGGTGGGCTGGCGGTCTCGGTAGTGCTGACGGTGTTCATTGTGCCCGCTGCGTACTACATGGTGCATCGTGGCGAACAGTCGGCGGCTGCCGCATGAGGCCGTTCTGGCTGCTGCTCGTGGCGGGGGCCTGGGCCGCGCGCGTGTTCGCCCAGACGACTTCGGAACCGCGCACCCCGCCGCCTGCGGCTCCGGCCGCCGCCGTGCCGCTGACGCTTGCGCAGGCGCATGCCATCGCGCTGCAGAATCATCCGCAGATCGCCGCGGCAACCTACCAGGCTCAGGCACAGCAGCAGGTGTACCTGCAAGCGCGCTCGGGGCTCCTGCCGCAGATCACCGCCTTCGGCGATGCGGTGCACGCGGACTCGGACAATACCCGTCTCATGGCGGGCGGCATCAACAACCCTTCCGTGTTCAGTCGCACCGCCATCGGCGCGGGCCTGGTGCAACTGATCACCGACTTCGGGCATACCACCAACCTCGCCGCCAGCGCGCGCTTGCAGGCAAGCGCGGCCGAGCAGAATTCGCTCGCGACGCGCGAGGGCGTGCTGCTGCAGGTCGATCAGGCGTACTTCGCCGCGTTGCAGGCGCATGCCATCGAGTCGGTGGCGCGCCAGACCTTCGACACGCGCCAGCTGCTGCTCGATCGCGTCAGCGTGCTGGCCGAAAACAAGCTCAAGTCGGACCTCGACGTGAGCTTTGCGCAGGTCGCGCTCGAGCAAGCGCGGCTGTTGGTCCAGAGAGCGGAGAACGATGTCGACTCGTCGCTCGCGACTCTGTCCACGGTGCTCGGCTACCGAGAGCAGCGCAACTTCACGCTCGCCGACGAGACCGCAGTCCCGGTGCCGGCCAACGCCGACGTGCAGCCGCTCGTCGACCAGGCGCTGCACGACCGGCCGGAGCTCGCCGGGCTGCGCGACGAGCGTGACGCTGCGCAGCACCTCGCGCTGTCGTTCCGTGACGCCCGCCTGCCGACCATCTCGGCACTGGTGACGGGCGGCAATTCGCCCTCGCACGATGCGCGGCTGCCGGCCAACTACAGCGCCGGCGGCATCCAGGTGAGCGTACCGTTGTTTGCCGGCGGCCTGTACGAGGCGCGCCAGCACGAGGCCGAGCTGCGGGCCCGGGTCGCGGCCGAGTCGCTGCGCACGGTGGAGGACGACATCAGCCGCGACGTGCGCGTCGCCTGGCTCAACCTCAACAACGCGCGCCAGCGGCTGCGCACCAATCAGCAGTTGGCGCGCTACGCGGCGAATGCCTACCAGCTGGCCGATGCCCGCTACCGCGTCGGCAGCAGCTCGATTGTCGAGCTCAGCCAGGCACAGCTCGAGCTCACGACCGCACAGATCGACGAGACCACGGCGCGCTACGAGGTGCTGCTGCGCGAGTCCGACCTCAACTACCAGATCGGCGCCACGGCGCGCGCCACGCCGGGCCCGGCCGAGCCGCGCCCGGACCCGAACGCGCTGCCGTGAGCGGCGCCCTCGAAACGCCAGACGCAGGGTGAGCAGTTGGGTGCTGTTGCGGGTACCGCCGCCCGGCGCTGCTGCCGCGGCGGCAGGGCGCTAAGTCGCGCGCAGCAGCTCGTTGATCGAGGTCTTGGCGCGCGTCTGGGCGTCGACGCGCTTGACGATCACCGCGCAGTACAGCCCGTAACGGCCGTCGGCCGAGGGCAGCGTGCCCGGCACCACGACCGAGCCTGGCGGCACGCGCCCCTGCAGGATGCTGCCGCTGCTGCGGTCGTAGATGCGCGTGCTCTGGCCGAGGAATACCCCCATCGAGATCACCGAGCCGGCGCCGACCACGACGCCCTCCACGACCTCGGAGCGTGCGCCGATGAAGCAGTCGTCCTCGATGATGGTGGGGGTCGCCTGCAGCGGCTCGAGTACCCCGCCAATGCCGACCCCGCCCGACAGGTGTACGTTGCGGCCGATCTGGGCGCACGAGCCCACCGTCGCCCAGGTATCGACCATGGTGCCGGGGCCCACCCAGGCCCCCACGTTCACGTAGCTCGGCATGAGCACCACGTTGGGCCCGAGGTAGGCACCGCGGCGCACGACGGCGTGCGGCACGATGCGGGCGCCGCCCTCGCGCAGCTGCGCCTCGCTGGCCTGCGCGTACTTGAGCGGCACCTTGTCGTAGAAGCGCGTGTAGCCGGCGTCCATGACGCGGTTCTCGCGCACGCGGAAGGACAGCAG
>JANWKR010000099.1 GCA_025451275.1 Steroidobacteraceae bacterium | reverse complement strand
GGGCATTTCGCGGACGTGTAGATCGTGGCCGCGGACGACTACGACCTCCCCGGCCGCCTCACGGATTGAGGCGGCCGGTACGGTTACTGCTTCAGCCCGAACTCATGCCCAGGGACTTCATGATTCCCGTGGCCTGATCCTTCACCGCCTGCGCCGTGGTCGCCGCGCCGGTGAAGTCGCCGGAGCTCGCCGCGTTCGACGCCTCGGTCCAGGCTGACTTCATCGAGTCGAGGCCCGACTTCGCCGCCGCCAGGCTGTCCTTGGTGACGCCCTTCGGCAGGTGATGCGACTTGGACAGGATGTCGACGCGGCTCTGGATGGCGTCGACCATCTTCGGCACGTCCTTGCTCAGCGGCTCCCACTGGTCCTTGGCCTTGGCGAGCGCCTCGGCGGCTTCCTGGGTCTTGGCGTCCACCGTGTCCTTCAGCGACTTCAGCGCGGTGTTGAAGCCCGGCACCGCGTCGACGACCGCCTTGTAGTCGCCCTTGGCGAAATTGTCCTTCATCTGCTGCAGGGTCGCGTCGATGGCCTGCAGCTGATCGGGGGCGTACTTCTGCGCCCCGTCGCGCATGCCGGCGAGCGCCGTCTCAGCCGACGACACGGCCTGCTCGGCCGGCGCCTTCTGACTCATGCAGGCCACAACGAGCAGCGCCGCCATCACGGCCAGCAGCCCGACGGATAGTTTCTTCATTTTCGGGGTCCTTTCTTGCGGTGGTAACACGAGACGGTCACGGTATGCGCAGCTTCTGGCCCGGCTGGATCTTGTTGGGATCCTTCAGCAGATCGCGATTGGCCTCGAAGATCTTGGTGTACAGAGCGGGATCGCCGTAATACTTCTGGGCGATCTTGGAGAGCGAGTCTCCCGACTGCACGACGTAGGTCTGGGTGTAGGGGTTGTTTCCTGCGGCAGGGGCCGTCGCTTTGTCATCCGCCATGGCGTCCTCCGGATCGTGGGGCTGTGCATCCGTACCTAGTCCGTCGCGGCGGTTGCGGGACAGGCGCCGTGTTTCTTTGCTGTTGGCACGGCGCATGGAGCCGCGGGGACCGAACCGCGTCTGCGCTAGCGGATTCAAAGAGTAACACGAAGCGCCCGCCGCGGTGAGAGCCGGCGCGCGTGCGGCCGTGCATCGCAACAGGACCGTAAGCTGCTGATTTGCGTGCGCACGGCCGGTTCCTGACTCAACCCGGCGGCTCGACGGCCGCGAGCGGGCTCGGTCATACTGTACGGCAAAGCTCGCGATCCGGATGGCCGGCAGGCGTTTCCGGAGAGGGACGAAAAACTACAGTGCCGCGGGGTCTCGTGTTGGGGCGGCGGCGCAGCGCGCCGTTGTCGGGAGCGCTGGCCGCGCAGGCACTGGCGAGCGTGGCCGTGGCCGCAGACTGGCTGCCGGTCGCCCCCGAAGACCTGAGCATGACCACCATGGCCGAGGCACCCGGTGCCCCGGCCGCCTACCTCTACCAGCAGATCGACCGCGACGACGCGCACTACTACCAGACCGTCTACGTGCGGCTCAAGATCCTGAAGGAGGAAGGCCGCGGGTACGGCGACGTCGAGATCCCCTACGTGAAGGGCCAGGACAGCGTGCGCGATATCCAGGCGCGCACCCTGTGTCCGGACGGCCGCATCCTGCCCTTCAGCGGCACCCTATTCGACAAGCCGATCTCCAGCGAGCGCGGCGTCAAGGTGCTGGCCAAGACCTTCAGCCTGCCGGGCGT
The DNA here is from genome assembly GCA_025451275.1 of Steroidobacteraceae bacterium. Lineage (GTDB taxonomy): Bacteria > Pseudomonadota > Gammaproteobacteria > Steroidobacterales > Steroidobacteraceae > 13-2-20CM-66-19. Next base: position 11,262 of record JANWKR010000099.1, on the reverse strand, counting down.
GCAGCCGGGCTGCATCATCGAGTACCGCTACCGCTACGACTTCCCGTTCGGCTGGATCTTCGACTCGCACTGGCTCCTGAGCCAGAACCTGTACGTGCGCGAGGAGCAGTTCTCGCTGACGCCTGCCGGGGTCTATTCGCTGCGCTGGAGCTGGCCCAACGGCCTGCCGCCCGACACCCGGCAGCCGCGCCTGGAAAAGGGCCGCGTGCTGCTCGAGACGCACCACGTGCCCGCGTTCGTCAGCGAAGACCACATGCCGCCGGAGGACCAGCTCAAGTACCGCGTCGACTTCATCTACTTCATCGCCGGCTCCCGCCACGACGACGACGCCAGCCTCTACTGGCCCAGCTACGCCAGGCAGCGGCTGCGCGACATCGAGCGGTTCCTCGACCGCCCGGCCGCCATGCAGAAGGCGGTGGCGCAGATCGTGCTGCCGGGGGACGCGCCGGAGGAGAAGCTGCGCAAGCTCTACGCGCGCGTGCAGCGCATGCGCAACTACACCTACGAGCGCCCGATGAGCGAGGAGGAAATCCAGCGCGAGCGGCGCGAGCTCGTCAGCAGCATCGAGGACGTCTGGAAGCACGGCGCCGGTACGCGCTACCAGCTCAACTGGCTGTTCCTGGCCATGGCCCGCGCCGCCGGCCTCGCCGCGGACCCGGTACTTAGCTCCGCGCGCGACGAGCACGTGTTCGATGCCCGCGTCATGAATCCCGATCAGCTGAACCTCAACCTGGTGGTGGTGAACGTCGGCGGCCGCGACCTGTACCTGGCCCCGGGCATCCCGTTCACGCGCTTCGGCATGCTGCCGTGGTGGGAGACCGACACCCGTGCGCTGCGCCTCAACGCCGCCGGCGGTACCTGGATCAACACCCCGCTGCCCGAGGCGGGCGAGTCGCGCCTCGAGAGCAGGGCCGACCTCAGGCTGTCCGACGGCGCGCTCGAGGGGCGGCTCACGGTGCGCTTCAGCGGACTCGAGGCGTCGTGGCGGCGCCTGGCGGAGCGCAACGAGGACGAGGTGTCGCGGCGGCAGTTTCTCGAGCAGGAGGTGACGGCGCGCATCCCCGGCAGCGCCGAGGTGCGGCTCACCGGCAACCCCGACTGGGACGATGCCGAGCAGGACCTGGTCGCCGAGTTCGCCGTGCGCGTGGCGGGCTGGGCGACGCTCGCCGGGCACCGGCAGCTGCTGGCGGTCGGCCTGCTCGGCAATCCCGAGCACCAGACCTTCGTGCATGCCAGCCGCGTACACCCGCTGTACTTCGGGTATCCCTACGAGCGCCGCGACGAGCTCAGCATCGAGCTGCCACCCGGGTGGCACGTGGAGAGCGTGCCGCAGGCACACGCCATCGACCTCAAGGGTGTAGTGTTCAGCAGCGGTGCCGACGGCGCTCACCAGTCGCTGCACGTGCGGCGCGATCTCACGATCAACATGTACCTCGCGGACGTGAAATTCTACCCGGCGCTGCGCAGGTTCTTCGAGAACGTGCGCAGCAGCGACGAGGAGCAGGCGGTGGTGGCCGCCGATGAGTCCGGTGCGCGCCACTAGGCACCAGCGCACCGCCGGCGCGGGCCTGGCGTGTGCGACGCTGCTGCTGGCCGGCGCCGCATCCGCCGCGCCGCCCGCGTGGCTGCAGGCACAGGTCGGCGCGGCGCTGCCGGCGCACGATGACAAGACTGCCGCCGTGGTGCTCTACAGCGAGACGCTGCTCAACGCGGCACCCGGCGGCCGGTTGCGGCGCGTGGACCGGCGGGTGTACCGCATCCTGCGCAGTGACGGCGCCGAGCGCGGCACGGTGTTCGTGCCGTTCACGCCGCGCAGCCGCGTCACCGACCTGCACGCCTGGTGCATCCCCGCCACCGGCAGGGGCTACGAGGTCAGGAACCGCGACGCCTACGAGACCGCACTGGGGGGCATCGCCGGCAGCGAGCTGATCACCGACGTGCGCGCACGCGTGCTGCAGATCCCGGCCGCGTTGCCCGGCAGCATCGTCGGCTACGAGCTCGAGCGCGAACTCGAGCCGTACCTGCTGGCCGACGAGTGGGTGTTCCAGGACACCCTGCCGGTGCGCGAAGCGCGCTACAGCGTCGAGCTGCCGCCCGGCTGGGAGTACCACGCCACCTGGCTCAACCATGCCGAGGAGCCGCCGCAGGCGGCCGGCCGCAGCCTGCAGTGGGTGGTGCACGACGTGAGCGCGCTGCACGAGGAGCCGCGCATGCCGCCGTGGCAGCAGCTCGCCGGGCGCGTGTGGATCTCGTTCACGCCCGCAGGCCGGCCGCCGGCGGTGCGCAGCTGGCAGGACCTGGGCAGCTGGTATCTGGAGCTGGCGCGCGGGCGCCGCGACGCCTCGCCCGAGATCCGCCAGAAGGTCGCCGAGCTCACCGCGGGGACCCCGCAGCTCCTCGAGCGGATGCGCGCCGTGGCGCGCTTCGTGCAGAGCGACGTCCGCTACGTCGCGATCGAGCTCGGCATCAGCGGCCTGCAGCCGCGCGCCGCCGCCGAGGTCTTCGCGCACCGCTACGGCGACTGCAAGGACAAGGTGACGCTGCTCAGCTCGATGCTCAGGGAGCTGGGCGTCGACTCCACCTACCTGATCGTCGACAGCGAGCGTGGCGCGGTGTCTGCCTCCACGCCGCCCAACCTGGGCTTCGACCACGTGATCCTCGCCATCGTGCTGCCCGAGGCGGTGCACGACCCCGCGCTGCTGGCACTGCTGCCCCACCCGCAGCTCGGCCGGCTGCTGCTGTTCGACCCGACCGACCCGTACACCCCGCTCGGCGCGCTGCCGGGGCAGCTGCAGGGCGGCTATGGCCTGCTGGTGACGCCCGCGGGCGGTGAGCTGGTGCAGCTGCCGCAGCTGCCGGGCAGCTGGAGCGGCGTGCAGCGCGTGGCGCACCTGACGCTCGACACCAGCGGCGCGCTGCACGGCGAGGTGCAGGAGATGCTGAGCGGGGACCCGGCCGCGCACGAGCGCCAGGTGCTCGCCAGCGAGCGCCTCGCCGGCGGCCAGACCCGGATCGCGGAGACGCACCTCGGTGACTCGCTCGCCGATTTCCGGCTGCTGCGCGCGGAAGTCAGCAATGTCGCCGACCAGAACCTGCCGGTCGAATGGAGCTACCGGCTCGACGCCGAGCGCTACGCCAAGCGCAGCGGCGAGCTCGTGGTGGTGCGGCCGCGGGTGCTCGGGGTGGAGGCGAGCCGGCTGCTCGAGACGCCCGAGCCGCGCCAGAACCCGGTCGAGTTCGACGCCGCCGTCGAGGACGCGGACCTGTTCGAGATCGAGGTGCCGGCCGGGTACCAGCTCGATGACCTGCCGCCGCCGGTGGACCTCGACTACGGCTTCGCCGCCTACCACAGCCGCACCGAGTTCGCCGCGCACGTGCTGCGCTACCGCCGCACCTTCGAGCTGCGCGCCCTCAGCGTGCCGACCGCGCGCGTCGGCGAGCTGCGCCAGCTGTATCGCAGCATCGCAGCCGACGAGCGCGCCGCGGCGGTGCTGAAGCGCGCCGCCCCCGCGCCCTGACGGGCGCTCAGGGCGCGATGCGCTGCCCGCGCACCGCGTCGTCGACGCTCGAGTAGTCGAGCGCGGCGGCCGGCAGCTGCGCGAAACCCGCGCGCGCCAGGACATCGCGGGCGGCGTCCTTGAGCCGCGCCAGCCGCAGCTGCGCGCCGCGCGCGCTCAGCCACGCGCACAGCTCGCCGAGCGCCTCGAGCACGCTGGTGTCGAGGTCGGGGGACTCCTCGAGGCTCAGCACCACGACCCGCGCCTGCGGCTGTGCCAGCACCCGCGCGCGCACCTCGGCCAGCACCGGGTCGGCGTTGGCGAAGAACAGCGGCTGCTCGGGACGCACCACCAGCGTGTCGGGTACGGTGACGGCGTTGGGGAAGCGCGCGAGGCTCACGTAGTCGTGTGCACCGACCCGCCCGAGCACCGACACGCGCGGGCTCGTCAGCGAGCGGATCAGCATGGCGAGGCTGAAGGCGATGGCGATCAAAAGCCCGTTGAGCACGCCGAACAGCGTGACCGCCAGCACCGATGCGAACACGATCAGCCGGTCGCGCTGCCAGCGCAGGTAGTTGCCGAACATGCCCGGGTGCAGCGACTTGCTGACCGCGTGGATGACGATCGCCGCCAGTGCCGGCTGCGGGATGCGCTCGATCCACGGCAGGCACAGCACCACCAGCAGCAGCACCACGGCGGCGGCGGCAAGACCTGCGAGGCGCGACTGCGCGCCGGCGGCCTCGTTGGCCGCGGTGCCGGAGTAGCCCGCCCCCACCGGCGTGCCCTGCAGCGCGCCCGACACCAGGTTGGCGACGCCGAGTGCCAGCAGGTCGCGGCTGGGCTGCACCGGCTCGTCGTGCTTGAGCGCGAAGGCGCGGATCGAGCCGTACGACTCGGCGAACAGGATGAACATCAGCGCCAGCGAGAACTCCGTCAGCGGCAGCCAGTGCGCGCCCGGCGGCAGCACGAACTCGGGCGGGGCGAGCACCAGGTGGATCGGCCCGGTGAGCGCCACGCCGTGCGCGGCGAGCCAGCCCGAGGCCGCGACGCTCGCGACGATGACGACCAGCGCACCCGGCACGCGCGGAATGCGCCCCAGCACGAACAGCCCGGCGAGCGCTGCCAGTCCGCACCCCAGGCTCGGCAGCTGCCAGGCGCCGGCGTGGCGCGCCAGCTCCTGCAGCAGCGGCAGGAAGCTGCCGCTTTGCACCGGCAGGTGCACGAGGGTCGGCCACTGCTTGACGGCGATCACCAGCGCCAGCCCGAAGGAGTAGCCGCGCAGCACGGGGCGCGCGATCAGGCTCGACATGGCCCCGAGCCGCAGCGCACCCGACATCATGAACGCGAGCCCGGTGCCGACCACGAGGATCGAGGCGTAGGCGATGCGCGTCGCGGCATCGGCCCCTCCGAGAGCGAGGGTCGCCGAAGCCAGCACCGCCGCCGAGGATGAAGTGGCCGTGACCATCGCGTAGCGGCTGCGGCCGAGGAGCCCATAGCACACGAGTCCCGCGAACAGCGCGATCACGCCCGCCTGCGGCGGCAGCCCGGCAAGGCCCGAGTACGCCACCGCCTCCGGCAGCAGCAGTCCTGCAATGGACAATCCGGCCAGTGCATCGGGCAGGTAGCTGCGGGGGGTCGGCATGCGCCGCGTATCGTAGCGCGGCGCCGGGCGGCGGACCTGGGGGAAGGCCCGCTCAGGCGACCCGTCACGGACAGGAAGCCGGTGCCGGGTGGTGGCGCCCGACGTAGGTGCCGTTGCAGTTGAGCAGACGGCGGGATGATGGGCACCATCCGCGTCCCGCCGGCGGCCCCCGCCGCGGCGCGGCGCGAGGCGCACTGAGCTACTCGACGGTGACGCTCTTGGCGAGGTTGCGCGGCTGATCGACGTCGGTGCCGCGCAGGATGGCGGCGTGGTAGGCGAGCAGCTGCAGCGGCACGGTGTACACCACCGGTGCCTGCACGTAGGTGACGTGGCGCGGCATCTCGATGACGGTGACGCCGTCGCTCGGATGGATGCCGGCTTCGGGATCGGCGAACACGATCAGCTCGCCGCCGCGCGCCCGCACCTCCATGAGGTTGGACTTCAGCTTCTCCAGCAGGTCGTTGTTGGGCGCCACCGCCACCACCGGCATGTCGGCGTCCACCAGCGCCAGCGGTCCGTGCTTGAGCTCGCCGGCCGGGTAGCCTTCGGCGTGGATGTAGGAGATTTCCTTGAGCTTGAGCGCGCCCTCGAGCGCGATCGGATACAGCGCGCCGCGGCCGAGGAACAGCGCATGGCGCTTGTCGGCGAAGCGCTTGGCGAGCTCGCGGATCACCGGGTCGAGCTCGAGGGTCTTCTCCACCAGTCCCGGCAGCTCGATGAGGCGCGTCACCAGCTGCCGCTCGCGCTCGGCATCGCAGCCGTGCTGCTTGGCGAGCGCCACCACCAGCATGCCGAGCGCGGTGAGCTGCGTGGCAAAGGCCTTGGTGGAGGCGACGCCGATCTCCGGTCCCGCGCGCGTCAGCATCACCAGCTGCGATTCGCGCACCAGCGAGCTCTCCGGCACGTTGCAGATGGCGAGCGTGGACAGGTAGCCGGACTGGCGCGCCAGGCGCAGCGCCGCCAGCGTGTCGGCGGTCTCGCCCGACTGCGAGATGGTCACGAACAGCGAGTCCGGCGGCACCAGCGGGCTGCGGTAACGGTACTCGCTGGCGATGTCGACCGCGCACGGCAGCTTGCAGATCTGCTCGATGAAGTAGCGCGCCACGACCGCCGCGTGGAAGCTGGTGCCGCAGGCGACGATGTGCACGTTGCGGGTCTGCCGCAGGATGTCGGGAGCCGCCGGGCCGAAGGCGGCCTCGTAGAGGCGGCCGTTGGCGACGCGCTCCTGCAGCGTGTCGGCGATGGCGCGCGGCTGCTCGTGGATCTCCTTGAGCATGAAGTGCGCGTACGGGCCGCGCTCGGCGGCATCCGCCGACAGCTCGCTCTCGCGTACCGCTCGCTCGACGGTGTTGCCGTCGCGGTCGATGATGCGCACCGCGCGGCGGCGCACCTCGGCGACGTCACCTTCCTCGAGAAAGATGAAGCGGCGCGTGACCGGCAGCAGTGCCGCCACGTCCGAGGCGACGAAGTTCTCGTTGGTGCCGAGGCCCACCACCACCGGGCAGCCCTGGCGGGCGAGGATCAGCCGCTCCGGGTCGTGCTGGCTCACCACCACCAGCGCGTAGGCGCCCTCGAGCTCGGCCACCGTGGCACGCACCGCCTTGAACAGGTCCTTCACCGTCTGCAGGTGGAAGTGGATGCGGTGCGCGATGACCTCGGTGTCGGTCTCGGAGGAGAACTGGTAGCCACGCTTCTCGAGGTCGGCGCGCAGCTCGTCGTGATTCTCGATGATGCCGTTGTGGACGATGGCGAGCCCGTCGCGCGAGATGTGCGGATGGGCGTTGCGCTCGCTCGGCACGCCGTGCGTGGCCCAGCGCGTGTGCGCGATGCCGATGTTGCCGTGGATGGGCTGCGCGGCGAGTGCGTCATCGAGCATGCGCACCTTGCCGACGGTGCGCAGCCGTGTCAGGTGCTCCGAGCCGTTGAGCACCGCCAGTCCGGCAGAATCGTAGCCGCGGTACTCGAGCCGCCGCAGACCCTCCATCAGGATCGGTACGACGTCGCGCTCAGCGACCGCTCCGACGATTCCGCACATGGTCTTCCCTCACCGTCCCGCGCGCCGCGGGCAGGCCGTAAAGTGTGCCTGAAACCCCCCGACTGCGCTGATTCTGCCCATGAAAGGCGTGACCGGGGTCGCACCCCGGCGACAGGCGCGCTACTTGCGCGGCTTCACCGGCCGGTGCCAGCCGTCGACGGTGACCTGGCGTGCGCGGGCCACGGTGAGCTTGCCGGCCGGCACCGCGTGCGTGACGGTCGAGCCGGCGGCGATGGTGGCGCCGGCGCCGACGGTGATGGGGGCCACCAGCACGCTGTTGGAGCCGGTGTGCACGTCGTCGCCGATCACGGTGCGGTGCTTAACCGCGCCGTCGTAGTTGGCGACGATGGTGCCGGCACCGATGTTGACGCCGCGCCCAAGCTCGGCATCGCCGACGTAGGACAGGTGATTGGCCTTGGAGCCGGCGCCGAGCTGCGAGTTCTTGACCTCGACGAAGTTGCCGATGTGCACGCCGGCGGCCAGCGTGGAGGAGGGCCGGAAGCGCGCGAACGGGCCGATGTTGCACTCCGGGCCGATCACCGCCTGATCGATGACGCAGTGCGGGAACACCTCGGTGCGCGCGCCGACCTCGCTGTTGCGGACGACGCAGCCGGCGCCGATGCGCGCGCCGTCACCGAGCACCACCCGCCCCTCGAATACCACGTTGACGTCGATGAACACGTCCTGGCCGACCACCAGGGTGCCACGCACGTCGACCCGCGCCGGATCGGCCAGCGTCACGCCCGCGGCCAGCAGCTCCTGCGCCGCACGCGCGCGGCACTGCGCCTCGAGCTGCGCCAGCTGCGCCTTGTCGTTGACGCCGAGCGCCTCGGCCGCCGTTCCGGTGAGCAGCGGACGCACCGCCACCCGGTCGCGCACCGCGAGCGCGATGACGTCGGTGAGGTAGTACTCGCCGCGGGCGTTGTCGGTGGTGAGACGCGCCAGCCAGCCGCGCAGCAGGTGCGCGGGGGCTGCGAGCACGCCGGTATTGCACTCGTGGATGGCGCGCTGGCGCGGCGTCGCGTCCGCCTCCTCGACGATCTTCTGCACCAGCCCGCGCGCGTTGCGCACGATGCGGCCGTAGCCCTCGGGGTTCTCGAGGCGCGCGGTCAGCAGCGCCAGGCGCCGCGGCCCGGCCAGGGCCAGCAGCGCCGCCAGCGTCGCGCGGCCGATGAGCGGCACGTCGCCGTACAGCACCAGCACCAGAGTGTCGTCGGGAATCCCGGGCAGCGCCTGCGCCACGGCGTGGCCGGTGCCGAGCCGCTCGGCCTGCAGCGTCCAGGCGACGCTCTCACCGGCGAGCGCGGCCCGCACCGCCTCGCCGCCGTGGCCGTACACCACCTGCAGCGTCGCGGGCACGAGGCTGCGCGCGGTGTCGATGACGTGCTTGAGGAGCGGCCGCCCGGCGAGTGGCTGCAGCACCTTGGGCAGCGCCGATTTCATGCGCTTGCCCTCGCCGGCTGCGAGGATCACCACCGACAGCGGCACCGCGGCCACCGCGGCGCGGGCGGGCGCAACGCTCGTGGCACGGCGGTGGGACGGGGGGCTGCGGCGCTTAGGCATGGGGGCGGATTGTACTCAGCGCTGCACGGTAAACGAGGCCCGCTCGCGCGCGACGCTCTCGACTTCGGCGAGCTTCTTCGCCATGAGCGGGCCGACGTACAGCTGCGGGTTGGAATGGATCTCGTGCGCGGCGGTCTCGCGCTGCGCGATCAGGCCGGCGGCCTTCTGGTAGGCGGCCGTCAGCGAGGCACTGCCGGGGAGCGAGTCCTTGAGAAACGCCTCGCCGAACCAAGTGAGCTCGCGGTCGGACTCGCAGCCGAAGGAGCTGTGCTCGGCATCCGCCGCCGTCACGACCGCCGTGGTGTCGCTCTTGAGCTCATCGAGGAATACCCCGGCGTAGCACGCCGACACCACCAGCAGCCGCCAGCGGATGCCGGAGGCATCGAGCGCCTCGCGCAGCTCGCCCGGCCCGAGCTGCGCCAGCGGCAGCGAGCCGTTGGAGACCTCGAGACCGTCCTCGGAGCCGTGCGAGGTCACGAACAGCACCAGCACGTCCTCCTCGGTGTTCATGCGCGAGGCCAGCACCCGGAGGGTCTGGGTAAGCCCGGCGACGCTCGCCAGCGGCCAGGAATCGCGATCTTCGACGTCGTTGATGAGTAGCACCGAGCGCTGCTGCGTGCCGTAGCGCGTGCCGAACACCTCGGCGGCGAACTGCACCTCACGCCGGAACACGCCCTGCTCGCCATCGCCGGCGAAGCCGACGAAGTACACGCCGGTCTTGCCGGGCTGGCTGGCCCGCACCCGCGCCACCGCCGCGGCGATGCGCGAGGGCTGATCGTAGAACAGGCTCTCGGCCTGGCCGTTGTCGTCGGTCTCCTCGGCCTGGCCCGACGCTTCTGTCACCCACAGCCGCGTGTCGAGGTTCAGCAGGCCGAACACCCACGGCGCGGCGGCGATCAGTACCAGGGCGGTGATGAGCGGCCGTGCGCGCACCACCCCGTAGGCGGCACCCAGCACCCGCCAGGCAAGCAGCGCCAGGTACACGACCGCAACCGCCGCGGCGGCGAGCGGCCGCCGCTGCACCGGAGCGAGATCGAGCGCCAGCCAGAAGAGGATGAGCACGAACGGCGCCACGGCAAGCAGCGGCACCAGGAGCGAGCGGGAGTCGGCGGCGCGGCTGTTGGCGCGCGCCACCAGCGCGCAGGCGATGAGGCCGAGCGCGCCGTAACTGGCCCAGCCGAACAGCCCGTCGAGCGCGAGCGGTGCGTGCGGCTCGGCGTGCAGGAAGTCGAGCAGCGCCCACGCCGCGAGATCAACGACGAGGAGCGCCGCCAGCTGGTCGAAGCCGACCGCGAAGCGCGGCGGCCACAGCCGCTTGAGCGCCAGGAGCGCAAGCCCGCCTCTGAGGTTGCGCGCGACGCCCGCGAGCAGCGGGACGGGCGGCGCAGCCGGGGTCGCCGGGGAGGGAACGGGCGGCGCGCTCAGGGGGTCCAGGCCGATCAGCCCCGGAGCTTGCGCAGGCGCTCGAGCAGCTTCAGCTGTGCGGCGGCGCGCGCAAGCTCCGCCTGCGCCTCCGCGATGCTGATGTGGCTGGCCTTGTCCCTGAGGGCCTCCTCCGCGCGCTGCTTGGCGGCCAGGGCCGCCGCCTCGTCGATGTCCTTGGCGCGCAGCGCGGTGTCGGCGAGGATCGTGACCTTGGTCGGCTGCACCTCGAGCGCGCCGCCGCCGACGAAGTAGTGATGCTCGGCCCCGTCGGGGGTCTGCACGCGCACCTCGCCCGGCTTGAGCAGCGTCAGGAGCGGCGCGTGGCGCGGATAGATGCCGAGGTCGCCCTCCTTGGCGGCCACGAACACGGCCTTGGCGTCGCCGGCGAACAGCTCGCCCTCGGTGCTGACGATGTCGACGTGGATGGTGGGACTTTCCGCCATAGTGCTACTGCAGCGTCTTGGCCTTGGCCACCGCTTCCTCGATGTTGCCGACCATGTAGAAGGCCTGCTCGGGCAGCGCGTCGAACTCGCCGGAGATGATGCCCTTGAAGCCGCGGATGGTGTCCTTGAGCGGCACGATCTTGCCATCCTGCCCGGTGAACACCTTGGCAACGTTGAAGGGCTGCGACAGGAAGCGCTGCACCTTGCGCGCCCGGTAGACCGTGAGCTTGTCCTCTTCCGACAACTCGTCCATGCCGAGGATGGCGATGATGTCCTGCAGCTCCTTGTAGCGCTGCAGCACCGCCTGCACGCCGCGCGCGGTGTTGTAGTGCTCCTCGCCGACCACCAGCGGATCGAGCTGGCGGCTGGTGGAGTCGAGCGGGTCGACCGCCGGATAGATGCCGAGCGAGGCGATCTGGCGCGACAGCACCACGGTCGCTTCGAGGTGCGCGACGGTCGTCGCCGGGGAGGGATCGGTCAGGTCGTCGGCCGGCACGTACACCGCCTGGATGGAGGTGATCGAGTCGGGCGTCAGCGACAAGGACCACCGCGTCACCGCCAAGGTGGCGCTGGTGTACGGCCCGCTGAACGAGCCGCCCGGCACCCGCCTGCGCGTGGGAGTCTCCGGCCTCGCCGTGGCCGCGTCCTTCCGCGCCG
>JANWKR010000098.1 GCA_025451275.1 Steroidobacteraceae bacterium | reverse complement strand
GCACGCGTCGCCTGCGCGGCGGTCTGCTTGAGGGCCGCCTGCAGCACCTGGTCCGCGAGCTGGTCCCAGTTCGCGGGCAGCTCGCCACGCATGCGCCGCTCGAACTCGCGCGCCAGTTCCGGGAAGTTCGTGGCGTAGCGCGCGAACAGCTGCCGCCAGGAGGATTCCGCCGCCTCACCCTTGGCGCGGTGGTCCCAGGCGGCGCGGATCTCATCCGGCACCACGAACGGCGGGTACTCCCAGCCCAGCGCCTTGCGTGCCGCGGCGACCTCGTCGGGCCCGAGCGCCTCGCCGTGCGCCTCGGCGGTGCCCTGCTTGTGGGGCGCCCCGTAGCCGATGATGGTCTTGCAGCAGATGAGCGAGGGGCGCTCGGTCTGCGCCCGCGCCGCCTTGACCGCGGCGAGCACCGCATCCGCGTTCAGCCCGTCGACGTCGGGCACCACGTGCCAGCCGTAGGCGGCGAAGCGCTTGGGCGTGTCGTCGGTAAACCAGCCCACGACCTTGCCGTCGATCGAGATGCCGTTGTCGTCGTAGAAGACGATGAGCTTGCCCAGTCCCAGGGTGCCGGCGAACGAGCAGGCCTCGTGCGACACGCCCTCCATCAGGCAGCCGTCGCCGCAGAAGGCATAGGTGTAGTGATCGACGACATTGAAGCCGGGCCGGTTGAACTCGCGGGCCAGCAGCTTCTCCGCCAGCGCCATGCCGGCCGCGTTGGCGAGACCCTGACCGAGGGGCCCGGTCGTGGTCTCGATCCCCAGCGGCGGGTCGTGCTCGGGGTGCCCCGGGGTCTTGCTGCCGAGCTGCCGGAACTTCTGCAGGTCCTCGATCGTCAGCGGGTAGCCGGTGAGGTACAGCACCGAGTACAGCAGCATCGAGCCGTGGCCGTTCGAGAGCACGAAGCGGTCGCGGTCGGCCCACTGCGGATTTCCCGGGTTGTGCTTGAGGAACTCGCCCCACAGCACCTGGGCGATGTCCGCCATGCCCATCGGCATGCCGGGGTGACCGGAGTTGGCGCGCTGCACGGCATCCATGGACAGAGCGCGGATAGCGTTGGCTTGTTCGCGGCGTGTAGTCATGCGGCTCTTCGTTGCGGCTCCCGGGCCGCGGCTAGGGACGAAAAAGGCGGGGCGCGCATTCTCCACCACTCACGCCGTATGCTCAATCGCAGGCGCGGCCTGCTCCAATGCGGTACCGCGGGACGGCACATGCGCCGCGGCACAGGCTTGAGGCTGCGCCACTGTGGGTCGCGAGGCGACTTAAGTTCCCTCGCGCCGGACCCGTTACACGGGCCTGTTTCACATTATCCGCATCTCGGAACGGTACCGCGTCATGCCGCCGTCCCGGGCCCGGGGGGCCGGGGGACGTGGTTCACTGCTGCACGGCGCACGGCTCTGTTACGCTTTCCGTGATGAGCGTAGTGCGTATTACTCATTTCACCGACCCGCATCTGTACGGCGGCGAGCACGAGACGCTGCGTGGCGTGCAGACGCTGCCGGCGCTTACTGCCGCGCTTGCGCATGCGCGCGCGCGCGACTGGCCGCCGGACGCGGTGCTGGTCACCGGTGACCTCGTGCAGGACGATCCGGCCGGCTACCCGCACTTCCGCCGCCTGTTCGGCGAGCTCGGCGTGCCGGTGCTGTGCGTGCCCGGCAACCACGACGAGCCGCAGGCCATGCGGCGCGAGCTGGCTGCCAAGCCGTTCGTGCTCGACGGCGGCTACGTCGACTTCGGGCGCTGGCGCATCGTGCTGCTCGACAGCTGCATCCCCGGTTCGGCGAGCGGGGCACTGAGTGCCCAGGCGCTGGAGGGACTGCGCGCCGCGCTGAGTGATGCCGGCACGCGCCACTGCATGGTGTGCCTGCACCACCACCCGGTGCCGATGTCGAGCCGCTGGCTCGATCGCGTCGGTCTCAACAACGCCGCGGAGTTTCTCCACACCATCGACGCGCATCGCAACGTGCGCGCCGTCCTCTGGGGACACGTGCACCAGAACTACGACGCCCTGCGCAAGGGCGTGCGCATGCTCGCAACGCCCTCCACGTGTGCGCAGTTCGCGCCGAATTCGGATGATTTCGCCGTCGACCGGCGGCCGCCGGCCTATCGCACCTTCGAGCTGCGCCCGGACGGCTCGCTGCTGACGGAGGTCGTATGGCTCGAGCAGCACGCCGGCGGCTCCTCGCGCTCTGCCTGCTCGGCAGCCTGACGCTACTGGCGGCCACCGCCGCCCACGCCGCCAGCCCGGTGTGGGTGCTGCGTGGCCCGAACAGCACGGTCTATCTCGCCGGCTCCGTCCACCTGCTGCCGACCCAGGATGCGGTGCTCCCGCCGGCGTTCGAGCGCGCCTACGGCTCCGCGGCGAAGGTGGTGATGGAGCTGGACCTGGGCAAGCTCGATCCGCTCGAGATGGCGGCCTGGATCCTCGAGCACGGCTCGCTCCCGGCCGGCACGACGCTGCGCGAGGTCGTGGGCGCACCACGCTACGCGCGCGTGAGCGCGGCGGCGAGCGATCTGGGGCTGACGCCGGCGGTACTCGATGCGCAGGCGCCCTGGGTGGTCAGCATCGAACTGGCCGACCTCGAGTTCGTGCGGCTCGGGCTCGATCCGCAGAAGGGGGTCGAGGAGCAGCTGGTGGCGCGGGCGCGCGCCGACGGCAAGCCGACCGCGGGCCTCGAGACACTCGATGAGGAGCTCGGCGGCCTGGCGGGCCTGGCGCGCGAGGACCAGGTGCGGCTGCTCGACCAGACCCTCGACGATCTGAACCAGTCAGCGGACGAGATGCGCGAAGTGGTCGGCGCCTGGCGCCGTGGCGATGCGCCCCAGCTGGCGCGGCTGCTGGCACGCGAGTACCGCACGTTTCCGGCGCTGTACCGCCAGCTGGTCACGGCCCGCAACCAGCGCTGGCTGCCGCAGATCGAGGCGCTGCTGCGCGAGCACGCCGACTGCATGGTGGTGGTCGGCTCGCTGCACCTGGTGGGCGACGGCGGCCTGCTGGAGCTACTGCGCAAGGACGGCTACGCGCCCGCGCAGCTGAACTGAGCTCAGGCGGGGCGCGCGGCGCGGCGCTGGAAGAAGCGCCACACCGGCACGGCCAGCGCCAGGGTCCACGCGAGCACCAGCCAGCCGACGAAGCCGTCGAAGCGGCTGAGCAGGAAGCCGAGCGGCGCGGCGCGCCGCGGCGCGGCCAGCTCGTGCACCACCAGCATCACCCAGACCCAGCCGGCGTGCAGACCGAGGCAGGCGGCGATGTTGCCGGTCGCGCGCCGTACCAGGGCGAGCACCACCCCTACCGCCATGAGCGCGAGGAAGGCGTCGGCGATCGCTGCCGGGTGCGCCAGGGCCTGCAGCGACTCCCCCAGCAGCGCCAGACCGCTGAACGGCGTCACCTGCTCGGCCGGGATGCGCACCTTGCCGAAGAAGTGCGTGGCCGCGTACAGCAGCGCCGTCAGCAACACCGCGGCGCGCGCGCCCGACTCGCGCTCGATGGCGGTGTACATCGCCCCGCGCAGGAACGTCTCCTCGATGAGCGCCACCGCCAGACCGCTCAGCAGGCGTGCACCGAGCAGCTGCAGCAGTGCCACCGGGCCCAGGGTCGCCGCCGCCGTCCAGTCGAGCAGGCCGAGGGCGCCCATCGCGGCCACCACCGCCACCATGGTGGCGACGCCGACCAGCAGTCCCACCAGCAGCTCGCGCAGGAATGCGCGCCGCGGCAGCCCGTAGCCGAGGCTGGCGCGGTCGGCGAGCCCCAGGCGCCGCGCCAGAGCCACGAAGCCGACCAGCAGCGCCACCATCCCCAGCCGCTCGGCGATGCGGTGGAACGGAAAGTCGAAGTGCGGGTGCAGCAGCGTCCAGGCGGGGTACGCGAACAGCGCCACCGCCGCCAGCGCGATCGCCATCAACAACATGAACCAGCCGAATGCTCGCATGCGGGGCTTGCTCTCGCTTGCCAGGGCCGACCCGGCCCGCATAGCTTAGGGCGGAAACCCAAGGGGAGTCATGGCGGCGCCCGCGTTGCAACCGATCGTCATCTGGTTCGGCCGGGTCGGCGACATGATCCTGCTGTCGGCGCTGCTCGGCGTCCTGCACCGCCGCTTTGGCGGGCGCTGTTACGTGATCGGCGCCGGCTCCTGGCCGGCCGAGCTGTATGCCGCACACGCCGACGTCGCGCGCGTCGAGTGCCTGCGCCGCTACACCCTGGGCCCGCTCGATGCCAACTGGTGGCGGGCACTGCGCCAGCTGCGCGCGCGCCGCGGCGCACCGGTGTACGTATGCGAGTTCGATGTCAAGAAACTGGCGCGCGTGCGACGGTTGCTGGCGGCCAGCGGCACCGACCCGGCGCACTGCCTGTACCTCACACAGACGGCGAGCTGGCAGCAACAGCACTGGGTGGACCGCCTGGTGAGCTTCGGGCGGCTCACCCCGCCGGCTCTGGACGCCGCGGCCTACCCCTGGCCCAGCGCCGCGCCGCGCTGCGCTCCGCACCTCGAGGTCGCGCCGTCGGCGGCGGCCGCCTGCGACGCCTGGCTGGCGGCGCGGGGCCTCGCGGGCGCGCCGCTGGTGCTGCTGCAGCCCGGCAACCGCCGCACCATGCGCGGCCGGCGCCTGCGCCTCGCCGCCGACGACGATCGCGCGTGGCCGGTCGAGCGCTGGGCGCAGCTGGCGCAGCGGCTGCATGCGCAGCTGCCGGCGGCACGCATCGTGCTGTGCGGCGCACCGCGCGAGGCGTTGCTGCTGCAGTGGATCATGCAGGCGGCGCGCCTGCCGGCGCTCACGAGCGCGGAGCTGCCGCTGCCGCGGCTGCTGGCGCTCTGCGCGCGCGCCCACAGCATGATCTCGGTCAACACCGGGCCGGCGCATCTCGCCGCCGCCGTGTCGCTGCCGGTGGTCGTGCTGTTCGGTGCCCAGCAGCAGTCGGAGTGGCTGCCGCGCAGCCCGGGCGGCTCGGCCGTGATCGGACTTGGCGGCCTGCCCGAGACGGGCCGCATCGACGCGCTCAGCGTCGAGCGCGTATTCGCCGCCTGGTGCGCGCTGCCGCCGCGCGCATCCGCCCCCGCCGCTAGGCCAGCAGCGCCCGCCACTGCGCCATGACCGCCGCAGCCCCGAAGCGCGGATCCGGGCCGCAGCGCGGACGGCCGCCGGCGCGCCAGGCGCCGATGCGCTCGGCGTAGGCGTCGAATAGCCCGGCGCGCGCCGCGAACCACGCCGGAGCGCGCCGCCAGCTGCGCGGCCAGGGCGCCAGCAGCGCCTCGTACACACGGTAGGCATGCCGCAGCGGCAGCACCTGGGCGGGGTCGGCGACGATCTCGCGCGCCGCGCCACAATCGTGGGTCAGCACCGGCGTGCCGAGCGCGTGCGACTCGGCGAACACCAGCCCGAAAGTCTCCGGGATGACGAAGTTGGGAAAGAACGTGCACAGCGCGCCGCGCACCTCGGCGTGCATGCGCGCCTGCGGCTGCGCGCCGAGAAACTCGACCCCCGCGGCGGGCGCCTGGCGCGGGTTCTTGTAGCCCGGGTTGCCGACCACCAGGCGCAGCTGCGGCATGCGGCGCCTGAGGTGTGCGAACGCATCGAGGCTGAAGGCGAGCCCCTTGTTGGGCGAGGAGAAGAATACGAGCTTCGAGTCATCCAGCGGCGTGGCATCCGGCACCAGTGCGTCGTCCACCGGGTTGTAGAGCGTCACGGTGCGCACGTGCGGCGCGAGGCCGAGCTCGGCGAGCGTCGCCGCGACGCCGGTGCGCTGCCACTCCGAGACGCAGATGCAGGTGACCGCCGCCTCGCGCAGCAGCGCGGCGCTGGCGGCCAGGCGCCGCGCACGCTTGGTGCCGGGGTGCAGCCGGTCGTGCAGCCACAGGTACAGGCGCGCCTGCGGGTAGCGCTCGCGCACGCGCGCCAGCGCGCGCGCCTCGCGGCTGACGATCACGTGGCTGATGTCGGGTAGCCGGCGCGGCGCGCGGTAGCGCCCCCAGTCCTCGCGCCGGTTGTGCTGGATGACGAACGCGCCGAGCGCGTCGGCGACCCGCACCAGCGTCGCCTCCGTTCCGCCCAGCGCCGCGCCGGCCAGCGTGCGCGTGTCGTACGGCTGCCGGCACAGGGGATCGTAGAACAGGATCGCGCCCATTTCGGGGTATTCTACGGGCCTTTGTCCGCGGTCGAACGGGGGACGCGTGGCGAGTGTCAGCGGCGTGTCGGCGTGCATCATCACCTACAACGAAGCCGACCGCATCGAGGCCTGCCTGCGCTCGGTCAGCTTCTGCGACGAGCTGCTGGTGGTCGACTCCCACTCCAGCGACGACACGCGCGCGCGCGCCGCCGCGCTCGGGGCGCGCGTCATCGAGCGCGACTGGCCGGGCTACCGCTCGCAGAAGCAGTTTGCGGTGGAGGCCGCGCGGCATGACTGGGTGCTGTGCCTGGACGCCGACGAGCGCGTCAGTGCGCCGCTGCGCGCCGAGCTCGAGGCGCTGCGCGCCGGCGGCTTCGCCGGCGCCGCCGGCTGGTCGATACCGCGCATCACCGACTACTTCGGCCGCTTCCTGCGTCACGGCAACGCCTACCCGGACCGGCTGGTGCGACTGTTCGACCGCCGCCGTGGCGGCTGGAGCGGCTACGAAGTCCACGAGAACACGCGCGTCAGCGGCCGCATCGCGCGCCTGCACGGCCACCTCGAGCACTACTCCTACCGCTCCCTCGGCGACCACCTGGCGCGCATGCAGCGCTACGCCGATCTCATGGCGCAGGCCATGTACGACGCCGGGCGGCGCTGCGGCCTCGCGCCGGTGCTGCTCAACGCGCAGTGGCGTTTCGTGCGCGGCTATCTGCTGCGGCTCGGGTTCCTCGACGGCTGGCGCGGGCTGGTGTTCGCGCTCATCGAGTCGCAGTACGTGCGCCGCAAGTACCTCGGCCTATACATGCGCAGCCGGGGGCTGCCGGGCTGACCAGGCCGCGACTTTCTCCAGGCGCAGCAGCGGATCGGTGAGCTCGAGCAGCTGCTGCTTCTGGGCGGGCGCGAGCGGCAGGATCTCGGCCCAGCGGTTGCCCACCCAGCCGGCGTCCTCGTAGTGCGCCTCGACGTGCATGTAGGGTCCGCCGAGGCGCGGCAGCACCTCGCGCAGCAGCTCCGCCAGGTGCGCCAGTTCCGCCGGCACCGCGCAGGCGCTCTCCGGCGCCAGGTACTCGACTTCGCCCAGGTGCAGCCCGTCCCCCTGCTGCCAGCGGCGCCCCAGCGTGAAGCGCTGCTCGCCCAGGCAGGCGATGCCGAGCAGCCCGTCGGACAGGGTATCGAAGTCCACGACGCGGGCGCGGGTGCCGATGCCCGCCAGCTGCGCGACCGCCCCGGCTTCCGCGCCCTCGAGAATGAGCAGCACGCCGAAGCCGCCCCCCTCCTTCAGGCAGCGACGCACCATGTCGAGGTAGCGCGCCTCGAAGATGCGCAGGCTCAGCGGCCCGCCGGGAAACAACACCGTGTGCAGCGGGAACAGCGGCAGTGACGTCGCGTCCACGGCGCCGTCAGGCCGGCCGCCGCAGCTCGGCGAGCAGCTTGTCGTGCAGGCCGCCGAAGCCGCCGTTGCTCATGATGAGCACGTGGTCGCCGGAGCGGGCGGCGCGCGCCAGCTCGCGCGCCAGCGCCGTGACGTCGGCGCTGGCGTGGGCGCGCGCGCCGAGCGCGCTCAGCACCGCGCCGGTATCCCAGCCGAGGTCGGGCGGGGTGTACAGCCACACCTCATCGGCACCGGCGAGCGCCGGCGCGAGCGTGTCGCGGTGCACGCCCATGCGCATGGTGTGCGAGCGCGGCTCGAGCACGGCGATGATGCGGGCGCTGCCGACGCGGTGGCGCAGCCCCTCCAGGGTCGTGGCGATCGCCGTCGGATGGTGGGCGAAGTCGTCGTAGACGCGCACCCCGCGCACCTCGCCGCGCAGTTGCATGCGTCGCGCGATGCCCTCGAAGCTGCGCAGGGCCGCGAGCGCCTGCGGCACATCGACCCCGGCATGGCGCGCGGCGGCGATGGCCGCGAGCGCATTCTCCTTGTTGTGCGCGCCGATCAGCGGCCACTGCACCGTGCCGCGCGGGCGACCACCCTCGAACACCTCGAAGTGCGAGTAGTCGGCCGCGTCCGGGGCCGGCTGCGCGGTCCACAGGGCGTCGGGCTGCGGCGCGCGCGCGAAGCCCTCGAGTGGGGTCCACACGCCCATGGCGAGTGTCTCCCTGAGCCGCACGTCGGCGGCGTTCCAGACAATGCGGCCGCCGCCCGGCACGATGCGCACCAGGTGGTGGAACTGGCGCTGGATGGCGGCCACGTCGGGGTAGATATCGGCGTGATCGTACTCGAGGTTATTGAGCACCACGGTGCGCGGGCGGTAGTGCACGAACTTGGCGCGCTTGTCGAAGAAGGCCGTGTCGTACTCGTCCGCCTCGATGACGAAAAAGCGCCCGGCGCCGAGGCGCGCGCTCAGCCCGAAGTTGGCCGGCACGCCGCCGATCAGGAAGCCCGGCTTGAGGCCGGCATGCTCGAGGATCCAGGCGAGGAGCGACGAGGTGGTGGTCTTGCCGTGCGTGCCGGCCACCGCCAGTACCCAGCGGTCCTTGAGCACCTGGCGCGCCAGCCACTCCGGGCCGGACATGTATGGCATGCCGCTCTCGAGCAGCGCCTCGACCACCGGCTGGCCGCGTGTCATGACGTTGCCGACGATGACCATATCGGGGGCGGGGCTCAGCTGCGCCGCCTCGAAGCCCTCGGTGACGGCGATGCCGAGCGCCTCCAGCTGCGTGCTCATCGGCGGATAGACGTTGCGGTCCGAGCCGCTGACCGTGTAGCCGGCGGCGCGCGCGATGGCGGCGATGCCGCCCATGAAGGTGCCGCAGATGCCGAGAATGTGTACGTGCATGGCCAGTTGCCTTCAGGCGCCGGCGGGCGGGAACAGCATCACGAGCAGCAGCTGAACGGAGAACACCTGCAGGATCACCAGCACGACACTCGCCGTGGCCGACCACTCGAGCGCGGCCTTGACGACGTGGCTGTTGGCCGTGATCAGCCACACGAGCAGCAGCAGTCCGGCCGAGGCGACCGGCAGCTGCCAGGCCGAGCCCTGCTGGACGCGCGGGATGAGCCATTCGCACGCCACCAGCAGCGGCGCGAGCAGCGTCTGCACGCCGAACACCGCCGTAGCGGTCTGCAGCGTGCGCTCCGGCCGGCCGACGAGGCGCAGCAGCGCCACGTACCACAGCAGCGTGAACAGCGTCTCCGCCAGCAACGGACCCGGCCACGCCTGCAGGGGCAAGAGCGTGCACACCAGCGCCTTCACGCCCAGGTAGGCGAGCATGCTCAGCACCAGCAGCAGCATCGAAGCCGGCACGTCCTGCGGTCCGCGGCGCAGCACGGCGATCTGCGTAAAGAGCCGGAGAAGTTCGCTCATGGCTTTCGATGCCGGCGCGGGCCTCGCATAATGCGCACGTCCGATTGTACAGACTAGCTTTCATTTGCCGCACGTTCTCACCACCGCTCCCGCGCTCGTCGAACTGTCCGCACGCCTCGCCGCCAGCGCGCGCCTCGGCCTCGATACCGAGTTTCTGCGCGAACGCACCTACCGCGCGCAGCTGTGCCTGGTGCAGCTCGCCACCCCGGACGAGGCCGCATGCGTCGATCCGCTCGCACTCGCCGACCTGACGCCGCTCGCGGCGGTGCTCGCCGCCCCTGCGGTGCTGAAGGTGATGCACGCCTCGCGCCAGGATCTGGAGGTGCTGCTGCCGGCGATGGGGCGCACGCGGCCGGTGTTCGATACCCAGATCGCCGCGGCGCTCACCGGCCTGCCGGCGCAGGTCGGCTACGCCGAGGCGGTGCGGCGCCTGCTCGGGCAGGAACTGGCCAAGTCCCACACGCGCACCGACTGGTCGCGCCGCCCGCTCTCGCCCGAGCAGATCGAGTACGCGCTCGATGACGTGCGCTACCTGCTGCCACTCGCTGACGCGCTGCGCGCCGAGCTCGAGCGGCTGGGCCGCCTGGCGTGGCTCGAGGAGGAGATGGCGGCACTCGACGACACGCGCGCTCTGGTAGTCGACCCCGACAACGCCTGGCTGCGGCTGAAAGGCCTGCGCGACCTCGACCCGGGGCGCGAGCGCGTGGCGCGCTCGCTGGCCGCGTGGCGCGAGCGTACCGCCGCCGAACACAACCGCCCGCGTGGCTGGATTCTCGACGACGCGGTGCTGCGCGACGTGGTGCTGCAGGTGCCGCGCTCACTGACGGCACTGGCGCAGATCGAGGCCATGCCCCCCGGGCTGGTCAAGCGCCGCGGCGAGGAGCTGCTCGGGCTGGTGCACGCCGCGCAGGTTCCCGAGCCGGCCCCGCCGCTACCCGGCCGGGCACGACCGGATCCGGTCAAGGCGGCGCTGGTGAAGAAGCTCGGGCAGCTGTCCCAGACGGTGGCCCAGGAACTGCAGCTCGTGCCGGAGGTGCTGGCGACGCGGCGCGACCTGGAGCAGCTCGCCGACGGGCAGCGCGACGGCGCGGTATTGCGCGGCTGGCGCCGCGCCATTCTCGGCGAGCGGCTGCTCGCGGCGCTGTGACCTAGCGGCGCGTGCTCTTGCGGCGGCGTGCGCCGCGCACGGCGCCGGCGCGCGGCGCCTTGGCGCGGCGGGTGCGCGTGCTGCGGCGCTTGGGGCTCGCCCGGGAGGCGCGCGTACGCTTGGCCGTCGCGGCGGCCTTTTTCTTGGCCGGCTTGCGGGCCCGCTTGGCGGCGCCGCGGCGGGCGCCCGCGGCACGCTTGGGCGCGCGCAGCGCCGGCACGCGCAGGGCCTGTGCCAGGCGCGCGGTGACCTCGTCCACGGCAGCCTCGGCGTCGATCACCTGCAGCAGGCCGCGCGCGCGGTAGAAGTCGATGAGCGGCCGGGTCTTTTCGTCGTACACGCGCAGCCGCTCGGCCACGGTCGCCTCGTTGTCGTCCGGGCGCTGCATCAGGCGGTGCGGGGCACCCGTCTTGGGGCACACCGCCCCCGCGCCGCTCGGCGGCGAAGTGAGCAGGTTGAACACCCGGCCGCAGTCGGCGCAGCTGCGCCGGCCGGCGATGCGGCGCACCAGCTCGCGCGAGTCCACCTCGAGCTGCACCACGGCGTCCAGCGGCTGCTTCAGGGCCTCCAGCAGCCGGTCGAGCGCGTGCGCCTGGGCGAGGTTGCGCGGGAACCCGTCGAGGATGAAGCCGCGGCGGGCGTCCGGCTCGCCGAGACGCTCGCGGATCATGCCGAGCACGAGGGAGTCCTCGACCAGGCGTCCGGAGTCCATGGCCTCCTTCGCCTGCCGGCCGAGCTCGGTGCCGCGCGCGACCGCCTCGCGCAGCAGGTCCCCGGTCGAGATCTGCGGGATACCGACGCGCTCCACCAGACGCTGGGACTGCGTGCCCTTGCCCGAACCGGGCGCCCCCAACAGCACGATGCGCATGTTTTGTTCAGTGACCGAGCGTGGCCGCGCCTCGGCCACAACGGCCCGTCACGTTACCGGCGGCCTCAGGCAAGGTCAAACTGCACGCGGCGCGGCTGTCGCACCCGCCGCGCCGGCTGCGTTATTCTTCCGCCCCCCCAGGCCGCGCCCCTTCCCCGCCATGAAAAAGCCCGCTCCGCGCAACGCCCTCTACGCCCAGTCGGGCGGTGTTTCGGCCGTCATCAACGCCTCTGCCTGCGGCGTCATCGAGACCGCGCTGCGCTCGAAGCACATCGGCAAGGTGTACGCCGGCCGCCACGGCATCATCGGCGCGCTTACCGAGGACCTGATCGACGTCGGGCGTGAGAGCGCCGCGACCATCCGCGCGCTCAAGCACACCCCGGCCGGCGCCTTCGGATCGGCGCGCTTCAAGCTCAAGAGCATCGAGCAGAACCGCGCCGAGTACGAGCGCCTCATCGAAGTGTTCCGCGCCCACGACATCGGCTACTTCTTCTACAACGGCGGCAACGATTCCATGGACACCGCGCTCAAGGTGTCACAGATCGGCGCCGCGCTCGGCTACCCCGTGACCTGCGTCGGCGTGCCGAAGACGGTCGACAACGACCTGCCGCACACCGACTGCTGCCCGGGGTTCGGCTCGGTGGCCAAGTACGTCGCGGTGTCGACGCGCGAGGCGGCGCTGGATGTCGCCTCCATGGCGCGCACCTCGACGCGCGTGTTCGTGCTGGAAGTCATGGGGCGGCACGCCGGCTGGATCGCGGCCGCCGGCGGACTCGCCGGCAAGGGCGCGGCGGAGCCGCCGCACCTGATCCTGTTTCCGGAAGTGCCGTTCGAGCAGCAGAAATTCCTGGCGCGCGTGCAGGAGTGTGTCGAGGCTTACGGCTACTGCGTGATCGTGGTGTCCGAAGGGGCCGCCTACGCGGACGGCAAGTTCCTCGCCGACGCCGGCACCCGCGATGCCTTCGGGCACACCCAGCTCGGCGGCGTGGCGCCGCTCGTCGCCAACATGGTGCGCGAGGCGCACGGCTACAAGTATCACTGGGCGGTGGCCGACTACCTGCAGCGCGCGGCGCGCCACATTGCTTCGCGCGTCGACGTGGACCAGGCCTACGCGGTCGGCAGGGCGGCGGTCGAACTGGCGGTCAGGGGCGTCAACGCCGTAATGCCCACCCTCGTGCGCAAGTCCTCGCGGCCCTACAAATGGGTGATCGGCCACGTGCCGCTCAGCGAGGTCGCCAACAAGGAAAAGAAGCTGCCGCCGGACTACATCCGCGAGGACGGCTTCGGCATCACCGCGGCCTGCCGCCGCTACCTCGAGCCGCTGATCGCCGGCGAGGCCTACCCGCCCTACCGCGACGGCCTGCCCGACTACGTCCACATCCGGGGTGTCGGCGTGCGTCGCAAGCTCAAGGCCGAATTCAAGGTCTGAGCGCGGCGGCGGCGACACGGGCGCGGGCGGCTCCCGGGCGGGTGTGCGGGGCGAGCCGCCGGGCCCTCTGACCAACCGCCGGCCGGGTCGGGACTGCGGGGCCGCCGTGCTATAGTGCGCGGCCTTTTTTGGGGGAGGTTCGAGCGATGGATGCCACCATGTGGCTGTGGGCCGCGATCGCGGCCGGCGTACTGGCCGTGCTGTACGGCGTGTTCTCCATGACGGTGATCTTGCGCCTGCCGGCGGGCAACGCGCGCATGCAGGAAATCGCCGCCGCGGTGCAGGCCGGCGCCAAGGCCTACCTCAACCGCCAATACACCACCATTTTCATCGTCGGCATCGTGCTGTTCGTGGTCATCGGCTTCGCGCTCAACTGGCCGACCGCGGGCGGCTTCGCGGTCGGTGCGGTGTTCTCGGGCCTGACCGGCTACATCGGCATGAACATCTCGGTGCGCGCCAACGTGCGCACCGCGCAGGCCGCCACCTCCGGCCTCAACGCCGCCCTGCAGGTGGCCTTCCGCGGCGGCGCCATCACCGGCATGCTGGTGGTGGGCCTGGGACTGATCGGCGTCGCCGGCTACTACCTGCTGCTGCGCCAGTTCCCGTCGGTCGGGGCCGAGGGCGCGCTGCACGCCCTGGTCGGGCTCGCCTTCGGCGGCTCGCTCATCTCCATCTTCGCGCGGCTGGGCGGCGGTATCTTCACCAAGGGCGCCGATGTCGGAGCCGACCTGGTCGGCAAGGTCGAGGCCGGTATTCCGGAAGACGATCCGCGCAACCCGGCGGTGATCGCCGACAACGTCGGCGACAACGTCGGCGACTGCGCCGGCATGGCCGCGGACCTGTTCGAGACCTACGCGGTCACCATCGTCGCCACCATGCTGCTCGGCGGCCTGCTGTTCACCAAGGAGAGTGCCGAGGCTGCGCAGGCAGCGGTGATCTACCCGCTGGCGCTCGGCGCCGCCTCCATCGTCGCCTCGATCATCGGCACCTTCTTCGTTTCGGCGCGCCCCGGCGGCAAGATCATGAACGCGCTCTACAAGGGCGTCATCGTCTCGGCGCTGGTCTCGGCGGTGCTGTTCTGGTTCATCACCCAGAAGATCATGCCGGACAACGTCGGCAAGCTGTACGGCTGCGCGCTCATCGGCCTCGGCCTCACCGCCGCGATGATCATGATCACCGAGTACTACACCGCGACCGAGTACAGCCCGGTGCGCAAGGTGGCCGCCGCCTCGCAGACCGGCCACGCCACCAACATCATCGCCGGCCTCGGCGTGTCGATGAAGTCCACGGCGCTGCCGGTGATCGCGGTGTGCCTGGCGATCTGGGGCTCGTTCACGCTCGACGGCCTGTACGGCATCGCGATCGCGGCCACCTCGATGCTGTCCATGACGGGCATGATCGTGGCGCTCGATGCCTACGGCCCGATCACCGACAACGCCGGCGGCATCGCCGAGATGGCCGGCCTGCCGAAGGAAGTGCGCGCCATCACCGATCCTTTGGATGCCGTCGGCAACACCACCAAGGCGGTCACCAAGGGCTACGCCATCGGCTCGGCGGGCCTGGCGGCGCTGGTGCTGTTCGCGGACTACACCCACAACCTCGAGGCGGCCGGCAAGCTCGCCAGCTTCTCGCTGTCGGATCCGGCCGTCATCATCGGCCTGTTCATCGGCGGGCTGGTGCCGTATCTGTTCGCCGCCATGGCCATGGAGGCGGTGGGACGTGCCGCGGGCTCGGTGGTGAACGAGGTGCGCCGCCAGTTCCGCGAGATCAAGGGCATCATGGCCGGCACCGAAAAGCCCGACTACTCGCGCGCGGTGGACCTGCTGACGCGGGCCGCCATCCGCGAAATGATCGTGCCCTCGCTGCTGCCGATCCTGGTGCCGATCGTGCTGGTGCTGGCCCTCAACTCGCTCATGGGTCCGGGCGCCGGCGTGCGCGCCCTCGGGGGCCTGCTGATCGGCACCATCGTCACCGGCCTGTTCGTGGCCATATCCATGACCACCGGCGGCGGCGCCTGGGACAACGCCAAGAAGTACATCGAGGAAGGCCACTTCGGCGGCAAGGGCTCGGAGGCCCACAAGGCGGCGGTCACCGGGGATACGGTGGGCGACCCGTACAAGGACACCGCCGGCCCGGCCATCAACCCGCTGATCAAGATCATCAATATCGTCGCGCTGCTGATGGTGCCGCTGCTCTGAGGGTGTAATGTCTGCGGCGGGCGCAGCGTGCGCCCGCAGCGCGGAAAGCAGCTATGGCCTCGACGGAACAGTTCCCGGTGCAGAAGTCGGACGAGGAGTGGCAGCGCGAGCTGGCGCCCGAGAGCTACCAGGTGCTGCGTCAGCACGGCACCGAGCGCGCCGGCACCAGCCCGCTCAACGAGGAGCACCGCAGCGGCGTGTTCCGCTGCGCCGGCTGCGGCCAGGAGCTCTTTGAGTCGGACACCAAGTACGAAAGCGGCTCGGGCTGGCCGAGCTTCTACCGGCCCATGCCCGGGGCGGTGGGGACCAACGAGGACCGCAGCCACCTCATGCGCCGCACCGAGGTGCACTGTGCGCGCTGCGGCGGCCACCTCGGCCACGTGTTTCCCGACGGCCCGCAGCCGAGCGGCGAGCGCTACTGCATGAATGGCGTGGCGCTGAAGTTCGAGCCGGAAAAGAGCTAGCGCCGCGCCGCCGCGCGGCGGCCTCAGGCGGCCAGCTGCAGCGGCTGCGGCCGCCCGATCGCGTAGCCCTGCAGGTAATCGACGCCCATGCGCCGCGCGGTCTCGGCCGCGGCCGTGTCCTCCACCTGCTCGGCGATCACCTTGAAGTTGAGGGTACGTGCCAGCTCGATCATGGCGGTCACCATGGCCTGGTTGACGGTGTCACGCGACAGGTTGCGCATGAACGAGCCGTCGATCTTCAGGTAGTCGAGCGGCAGGTTCTTCAGGTTGGAGAACGAGCCGACTCCGGAGCCGAAGTCATCGAGCGCGAACTGGCATCCCATGCCGTGCAACACGCCGATGAAACGCCGCGCGTGGTCGAGGTTGGCGATCACCGCGCTCTCGGTGATCTCGAAGCACACCTGGGCCGGGGCGACGCCGGTGTTATCGAGACACTCGACCACGAACTCGAGGAACTGGGCGTCCCCGAGCGTCTGGCCGGAGATGTTGATGGCGACGCTGCGGTCGTGCGCCACCAGGATGGCGCCGCGACCCAGGGCGGCGAGCGTGGTCTGCACGACCCAGCGGTCGACCAGTCCCATGAGCCGGTAGCGCTCCGCGGCGCGCATGAATTCGGACGGCGGCAAATCGTTGCCAGACTCGTCCCTCAGCCGCACCAGCACCTCCATGGCCGGGCCGCCGTCCTCGCCGTGTGCCGGCACGATCACCTGGTGATAGAGGTGGAAGCGGTTTTCCTTGAGCGCCGACTGCAGCCGCTGCAGCCACTGGATCTCGCCGGTGTGGCGCGCCAGAGCCTCGTCGCGCGCGGAGTACACCGCCACGCGCCCCGAGCCCTGCTTCTTGGCGACGTAGCAGGCGGTATCGGCCGCCGCCAGCAGCTCCTCCAGCGTGCCGCTCTCGCGCGAGATCTCCACGATGCCGACCGAGACGCCGATGTTGAAGATGCGGTCGCGCCACACGAAGCGGTACTCACCGACCGAGCGGCACACGTCGTCGGCGATCTGGCGCGCCTTCTCGAGCGGACAGCCGATCAGCAGCATCCCGAACTCGTCGCCCCCGAGGCGGCCGACGGTGTCGCTGTCGCGCACCGCATCGCGCAGCAGCTTGGCCACCTCGCGCAGCATGCTGTCGCCGGCCAGGTGGCCGCTGGTGTCGTTGACGAGCTTGAAGCGGTCGAGGTCGAGGTAACACAGCACGTGCTGGCCGTCGCCCCGCTGGCCGCTCTCGATCGCCTCTTCGAGGCGCCGCTCGAACTCGCGGCGGTTGACCAGTCCGGTGAGCGCATCGTGCGTCGCCTGGTAGGACATCTGCCGCGCCAGTCCGCGCGTCTCGGTGACGTCGTGCAGCATGGCCACCGCGCCGATCACCTCGCGCGTCGCATTGCGGATCGGCGAGACGGACAGCTCGATGGAGCGCTCGCTGCCGTTGGCGCGCGACAACAGCAGCGCGCGGCGGCTGAGCGTCACGGGCGCGCCGCTGCTGAGGGCCTGGTGTACCGGGTCGGACAGCAGCCGCCGGTCGGTCTCGTCGACCAGGCTCACGATCTCCTCGAGCAGCCGGCCGCGCGAGCTCGCGACGTCGCTGCCGGTGAGCTGCTCGGCGGCCGGATTCATCAGGTTGATGCGGCCGTCGCGGTCGGTGGCGATGATGGCCTCGGACAGCGAGTCGAGCGCCAGCAGCTGTGGCTCGCCATCACCGCCGGCGACACCGGCGGCGGCCGTCAGCGCGCGCACCGTCTGCGTGGGAATGATCTCGACGCCGGTGATGAGCAGCGCGTTGCCCTTGCCGAAGCTCACCACCGTCGAGGCGATCTCGAGGCGGCTCATCTGGCCCTGCAGGCCGATCATGTCGACCTCGTAGCGCTCCGCGGCGGACTCCCCGGCGAGGCGCTTCTGGATATTGTCGCTCACCAGCTCGGCATACTCGGGCGGCACCAGGTCTGCGAGGCGCCGGCCGACGAGCTCGACGCGATCGACGCCGATGAAGCTGGCGAACTGGCGGTTGGCGTAGAGGATGACCTCGCGGTGGACCAACACCGCCTCGTGGATGCGGTCCCCGAGGTCGGCGAACAGCCTGGGCGCCTCCACCGCCTCACTGTCGGCGACCGCGGTGCGGGTCAGGAGGTGATTGATGGCCGTGGCGAAGGCGGTCATTTCGGGCTTGTCGCTGTCGATCTCCAGCCGGGCGGGCAGACGCCCGCCGCTGGCGACGCGCTGCAGCTGCTGCGCCAGGGCCCGCAGGGCGCGCATGTCGCGCCGCTGCAACCCATAGAGCACCAGAACCAGGGCGGCGATAAGCGCGAACAGGGTGCACAGCAGCCCGAGGATCGACATCGACGTTCTTCTAAGCCTCTGCCCGGGGGTTTCCCGCTTAGGAACTGCGGGCGCTCTGATTCGACTTGTCGCGCCCAGATAAATTGCGGTCTGACCAAGCATAGCTCAGGCGACCGCTCGCCCCGTCGGTATTTCACCATATCTCGTCGCAACGCCGCTTGGCATGGCGCCGGAAAAACCGTAACTTCTCCGGCCTTTGCAGGGTTTGGCATTAAGTCCAATTCGGAAGGTCTTGCGATGCAGACGGCGGATGCCCGCGAACAGATGATCGAGCAGCAGGTGCGCGCCTGGGACGTGCTGGATGAGCGCGTACTCGAGGTCATGCGCCAGGTGCCGCGCGAGCTGTTCGTGCCGGCCGCGCAGCGCTTTCGCGCCTACGCTGATCTCGAAGTGCCGCTGGCGCGCGGCCAGCATATGTTGCGTCCGAGCGTCGCCGGACGGCTGTTGCAGGCGTTGCTGCCGCAGGGCGCGGAGTCGGTGCTGGAGATCGGCACCGGCAGCGGCTTCATCACCGCCTGCCTGCGTGCCCTGACCGCCCGGGTGCGCTCGCTCGAGATCTTCCCGGATCTGGCGGATGAGGCACGGCGCAACCTGGCGGCGCTCGGCATGCGCGACGTCGAGGTGATCGACGCGGACGCGCTGCAGGCCGAGTCCGGGGCCCGCTACGACGCCATCGCAGTCACCGCCTCGCTGCCACAATACGATGCACGCTTCGAGCGCATGCTGGCGCCCGGCGGCCGGCTGTTCGTGGTCGTGGGTGCAGCGCCGGCCATGGAGGCGCGTCTGGTACGCCGCACTGGTGAGGCGAGCTTGGCCACCGAGAGCCTGTTCGAGACCGTCATCGATCCGATGCTGAACGCGGTCCGGCCGCCGCAATTCGTTTTCTGAAAGGGAATGACATGAATCGCGCCGCAACTTTCGCTCTCGTGCTGCTGGCTGGCTCGGGAGCCGCCGAGTCCAAGGACCTGCTCGGCGTGTACGAAGACGCGCTGCACAACGACCCGGTGATCCGCCAGGCGGACGCCAACCGCCTCGCGGCGCGCGAGTCCAGGCCGCAGGCCATCTCCGCGCTGCTGCCGCAGCTGAACGGCACGGCGTCTGCGACCGGCGACCACAACTCCGGTACCCAGCCGTTTTTCGCCACCGGCCCGGATGGCCAGCCGCTAGTTATCCCGGCGCCTGCCACGGCTGACACCACCACCCGGGGCTGGGCGGTGAACCTGCGCCAGAACGTGTTCTCGTGGAGCAACTGGATGGCCCTCAAGGAGGCCAACAAGGAAGTGGCGCAGGCCGAGGCGAACTACGGGGCGGCCCAGCAGAACCTGATCCTGCGTGTCGCGCAGGCCTACTTCAACGTGCTGACCGCGGTCGACAACCTGGAGGCCAACCAGGCCTCGCTGGAAGCCATCGCGCGCCAGCTCGATCAGGCCAACAAGCGTTTCGAGGTCGGGCTCATCGCCATCACCGACGTCGAGGACGCCAAGGCGGCGCGCGACAGCGCGGCCGCGGCGGTGATCGCCGCCAAGCGCACGCTGGCCACTTCCGAGGACCAGCTGCAGGAGATCACCGGGCAGAAGTACGACCAGCTCGCCAAACCCGGCATCGACATGCCGCTGAAGAGCCCCGACCCCAGCGACGAGGGCCGCTGGGTCAACATGTCGCTGGAGCAGAACCTGACGCTCATCTCCAGCCGTCTGCAGGCGGACATCGCGCGCGACAACGTGCGCGTCGCCTTCGGCGGCCACCTGCCGACGCTCGACATCGTGGCGGGCCGCTCCTACCAGAGCCAGGGGGTCAAAGAGATATTCGCCTCGCAACCCTTCAACTACAACACCTACTTCAACGACCGCCAGATCGGCCTGCAGCTGACGGTGCCGCTCTTCTCCGGCGGCCTGACGCAGTCGAAGGTGCGCCAGGCCCAGTACCAGTGGATCGCGGCCAAGGAGGGGGTGGTCCAGTCCTCGCGCGCCACCGAGCGCCAGGCGCGTGACTCCTACCTGGGCGTGATCAGCGGCATCGCGCGCGTGCAGTCGCTGCGCCAGGCGCTCGAGTCCAACCAGACCGCCCTCAAGGCCACCGAAGCCGGCTACGAGGTGGGTACGCGCACTTCCGTGGACGTGCTGAACGCGCGCAAGAACCTGGTGCAGGCGCAGACCGACTTCTCCGGCAGCCGCTACGACTACATCGTGAGCGTGCTGCAGCTGCGGCTCGCGGCCGGCAACCTCGACCGCGCCGAGCTCACCGAGATCAACACCTTGCTGAGCACGCCCGCGCCCATGTCCCCGGCGGTGAAGACTCCCGAGACGCTGGCGCCGACGATCCCGGCCCCCCCGGGCACGGCGCCGCCGCCACCGCCGCCAGGGCCGTCGCCGCAGGGCGGGCGCCGCTAGGCCCTACTGCGCCTCCAGCAGCGGCTCGATCAGCTCCAGGAGCTTGGCCAGCGCGCCGCGGTTGCTCTCCACGCACTCGCGCCCGTGCGCGCCCATGGTCGCGCGCGCGGCCGGGTCGGCGAGCAGCTCGCTCACCCGGGCACGCAGCCCCGCCGCATCGCGCACCACCTCGGCCGCGCCCCGCGCAATCAGCAGCCGCGCGATGTCGGCGCCGTTGAAGGTGTTGGGGCCGGTGAGCACCGGCACGCCGAGCGCGGCCGGCTCGAGCAGGTTGTGGCCGCCGACCGGCACGAGGCTCCCGCCGACGAACGCCACGTCCGCCGCGGCGTAAAAGTCGAGCAGCTCACCGAGCGAGTCGAGCAGCAGGATCTCGCACTGCGGGTCGAGCGCGGCGGCGCCGGTCTGGGAGCGGCGCGCAAAGCTCATGCCGGAGCCCTTCAGCAGCTGCGCGACCTCCTCGAAGCGCGGCGGGTGGCGCGGCGCGAGCACCAGCAGCGTCCCCGGCTGCGCGGCGCGCACGCGGCGCTGCGCCTCGATCACGGTCTGCTCCTCGCCCCCGCCGTGGGTGCTGCCGGCCACCCACAGCGGCCGCCCGGGCGCGAACTGCGCCCGCAGCGCTGCGCCCCGCCCGGCGGTGCCCTCGGGCAGCTCGAAGTCGAACTTGAGGTTGCCGGTCACGTGGGTGGCGGCCGGATCCGCCCCCAGCGCCTGGAAGCGCTCGGCGTCGCCCGCGCCCTGCGCCGCCACCACGTGCGCCTGCGCCAGCGTGTCGCGGAACAGGGTGCCGAGGCGGCGATAGCGGCCCACCGAGCGCGGCGTCACGCGCGCGCTGGCGAGCACCAGCGGGATGCGTCGCCGGCCGCACTCGCGGTACAGGTTGGGCCACAGTTCGGTCTCGAAGATGACCGCCAGGCGCGGCTGCACGCGCCTGAAGAAGCGCCGCACCGCCCCCGGCAGGTCGTAGGGCACGTAGCGCACCTGCGCGACGTGGCCAAACAGCGCCCGTGCCCGGGCCGCTCCCGTCGGGGTGAAGGTGGTGACGGTGACGGGCAGCGTGGGATGGCGCTGCGCCAGCGCCGTCACCAGCGGCGCGCAGGCCTGCACCTCGCCCACCGATACCGCATGCAGCCATACGCCCTCGGGCGTGGTGCGCGGACCGTAGCCGAAGCGCTCGGAGAAGTGCTGCCAGTAGCTGCGGTCGCGCAGCCCGCGCCACAGGAACAGGACAGAGACGAGCGGCGCGGCGAGGTAGACGGCCAGTAGGTAGAGGAAGCGCAAGCGGCGTGGCTTCAGGCCGCGGGCTCGGCCCGGTCCGGACTCGGCCGGTAGCCGTCGAGCAGCGCGTGCCAGTCGGACTCGCTGAAGCGCTCGGCCGGCAGCGCCCAGGTCACCTTCTCCAGCGAGCGGCGCAGGCGCACCACGTTGGCATCGCGCCACAGGCCCGGCGCGCGCAGCTGGCAGCGATCGAAGTCGATGAGGTACACGCTCTCCTCGCTGAGCAGTATGTTGTGCGCGTTGAGGTCGGCGTGGCACACGCCGAAATCATGAAAGCGGCGGATGCAGCGCCCGATCGAGATCCAGGTGCTCACCGACAACGCCCCGGTACGCAGGCACTCCGCCAGTGAGCCCACCGCTGCCAGGCGCTCGGTGAGCAGGTCGCCGGTGTAGACCGCACCGTGGTGGCGGTAGCGGGCGCCGAGCGGCGCCGGCACCGGCAGACCGGCACGGTGCAGGGTGTAGGTGAGCTGCCACTCGAGGAACGGGCGCGTGTGGTCCTCGCCGCGCCACGGGTAGCGGTCGCCGCTCAGTCGCCCGATGAGTCCGCCGCGGCGGTAGTGGCGCAGCACGTAGCGCCGCTCGCCGGAGCGGATGAAGAGCGCGGCGCCGCGGCCACGTGCCGCCCCGTCGAGCTCGCCGCGCCCCTGCCAGTAGCGCGGCTCGAACCAGTCGCCGCTCAAATTGCCGACGCGGGAGGTGTCATATAGCATGGCGCCGCCCGCGAGCGGGCCGCGTTTCACCTCGGGGCCGAGCGCCCAGCGCCCACTCACGAATCTTCCATGATCCCGTTTGTTACCGACCCGCCGCGCAGCGTCTGCATCCTCCGGCTGTCGGCGATCGGCGATACCTGTCATGTGGTGCCCATCGTGCGCACCCTACAGCACGCCTGGCCGGCGACGCAGCTGACCTGGATCATCGGGAAGAGCGAAGCGCGCCTCATGAGCCTCATCGAGGGCGTGGAGTTTATCACCGTGGACAAGCGCGCACGGCTGGGAGGCCCCGCGGCGCTGCGCCG
This sequence comes from Steroidobacteraceae bacterium, assembly GCA_025451275.1. Lineage (GTDB taxonomy): Bacteria > Pseudomonadota > Gammaproteobacteria > Steroidobacterales > Steroidobacteraceae > 13-2-20CM-66-19. Next base: position 11,410 of record JANWKR010000098.1, on the reverse strand, counting down.
CCGGCTGCGCGGGCGCTGCTTCGATGTGCTGCTGCACATGCAGCTGTCGCTGCGCGCCAGCCTGGCGGCATGGGCCGTGCCGGCGCGCGTCAAGGTCGGCTTCGACCGCGCGCGCGCCGGCGAGCTGCAGTGGCTGTTCACCAACGCGCAAGTGGCACCCCGTGTCCGCGAGCACGTGCTGGACGGGTTCTTCGGCTTCCCGGCGGCACTCGGGGTGCGCGAACGCCTGCTGCGCTGGGACGTGCCGCTGCCGCAGGACGCGCGCGCGTACGCGCAGCGCCTGATCCCGGAGGCGCAGCCGACGCTCGTCATCAGTCCCTGTTCGCGCCACACGCTGCGCAACTGGCGTCCCGAGCGCTACGCGGCGGTGGCCGAGCACGCCGTCCGGCGCCACGGCATGCGCGTCATCCTGGCCGGCGGCCCGAGCGAGCTCGAGCGGCGCACCGGCGCTGAGATCGCGGCGGCCTGCCCCGTGCCGCTCACCAACCAGATCGGTGCGGACACGCTGCCGGAGCTGCTGGCGCTGCTGGCGCGCGCCACCGTGCTCATCAGCCCGGACGCAGGACCGGCGCACATGGCCACCATGGTCGGCACGCCGGTGATCGGCCTGTACGCGGCGACCAACCCGATGCGCAGCGGGCCGTATCTGTCGGGGCGCTGGTGCGTGAACGCCTACGCGGAAGCCGCCCGCATCTTCCGCGGCTGCGAACCCGAGGAGCTGCCCTGGATCCACAAGATCGAGGAGCACGGCGTCATGGACCTGATCCGCGTCGACGAGGTCAACGCCAAGCTCGACGAGTTGCTAGGATCGCGCCCATGAAGGACCTCCTCGTTCCCGTCTCGCCGGGCGAGCTGCTCGACAAGATCACCATCCTGCGCATCAAGGTGGCGCGCATCCAGGATGCCGACAAGCTCGCCAACGTGAAACTCGAGCTCGCGCTGCTGGAAGCGACCTGGCGCGACGGCGGCGGCGGGCACGACGTGGCGCCCGATGAGCGCGCGCTGCAGGACGTCAACGAGCGGCTGTGGGACATCGAGGACCGCATCCGCGACAAGGAGGCCAGGCAGACCTTCGACCGTGACTTCATCGAGCTCGCGCGCGCGGTGTACGTGTGCAACGACGAGCGCGCCGCCATCAAGAAGCGCATCAACATGCAGCTCGGATCACGGCTGATCGAGGAAAAGTCCTACAAGCAGTACCGGTGACGGGCCGCGCCCGCTGCGGCGCCGGCCAATTCCACAAGCGGAGCCATCCATGTCCCTGCGAACCCCGTACGCCCTGTTGCCCCTCGCCCTGCTCGGCGCCGCCGCGGCCGCCGCACCGCCCGCCGCGCCCGCGCCGCGCGCCGCAGCGCTCGACGGCGATCTCGCCTGGCGCCTGATCGGGCCGTTCCGCGGCGGCCGCACCCGCGCAGTCGCGGGCGTGCCGGGCGAGCCTCACGTGTTCTACATCGGTGCGGTCGATGGCGGGGTATGGAAGACCGACGACGCGGGCCGCACCTGGCACCCGATCTTCGAGCAGCAGCCGACGCAGTCGATCGGCGCCATCGCCGTGTCCCCCTCCGACCCCAACATCGTGTACGTCGGCAGCGGTGAGGGGCTGCGCCGCCCGGACCTGTCGGTCGGCGACGGCATCTACCGCTCCGACGACGCCGGGCGCACCTGGACCCACCTCGGCCTGCGCGACGGGCAGCAGATCGCCGAGCTCGCCGTGGATCCCAAGCAGCCGCACCGCCTGTTCGCCGCGGTGCTCGGCCACCCCTACGGTCCCAATCCCGAGCGCGGCATCTACCGCTCGCTCGATGGCGGCGTCAGCTGGCAGCGGGTTCTGACCCGCGATGCCGACACCGGCGGCTCGGCGGTCGCTATCGATCCCGCCGACCCGCACATCGTCTATGCCGGGCTGTGGAAGTCGCGGCTCGGGCCGTGGGAGGACAAGAACGAGTACGAGGACGTGGGCGGGCTGTACAAGTCGGTCGACGGCGGTGACACCTGGAAGCAGCTCACCACCGGGCTGCCGGCGAACCTGACGCAGGTCAACATTGCCATCGCGCCCAGCAGCCCGCGCCGCCTGTTCGTCGAAGTCGGCACCACCGACCCGGGCGACTACTCCTCGGCGGCCGGCCTCGGCCTCTACCGCTCCGACGACGGCGGGGAGAGCTGGACGCGCATCACCGAGGACCCGCGCGCGGCGCTGCGCATCGGCGGCGGCGATCTGGCGGTGGTGCGCGTCGATCCCAGCAACGCCGACGTGGTGTACGCCACCGGGCTGGTCACCATGAAGTCGGTGGACGGCGGCAAGACCTGGACCGCCTGGCGCGGCGCGCCGGGGGGCGATGACTACCAGAACCTGTGGGTCAGCCCGCAGGACGGGCGCATCGTCGCCCTCGTCAGCGACCAGGGCGCGCTGGTGACGCTCAATGGCGGTGCGACCTGGAGCAGCTGGTTCAACCAGCCGACCGCGCAGCTCTACCACGTCAGCGTCTCCCCCACCTTCCCCTACCGGGTGTGCGCGGGGCAGCAGGAGAGCGGCTCGGTCTGCATCGCCAGCCGCGGCAACGACGGCTCGGTGACGACGCGCGACTGGCATCCGGTCGGAGTGATCGAGTACGGCTACGTGGCGCCCGACCCGCTCGATGCCGACGTGATCTACGGCGCCGGCCGCAACGAAGTGTCCAAGTACCACTGGTCCACCGGCCAGGTGCAGAACGTGACCCCCATCCCGGTGCGCGGCCCCGACGCGCGCGTCGACCGCACCCAGCCCGTCATGTTCTCGCCGCTCGATCCGCACGTGCTGTACTACGCCGCCAACCGGCTGTACCGCACCCGCGACGCCGGCCAGAGCTGGGAGCCGATCAGCCCGGACCTGCCGCGTCCGGCCGGTGCGGTGCCCGAGAGCGTCGGCGCGCTGCATCCCAAGGGCGCCGAGAAGCAGCGCGGCGTGATCTACGCGCTCGGACCCTCGCCCAAGACCGCCGACACGCTCTGGGCCGGCACCGACGACGGGCTGGTGTGGGTCACCACCGACGGCGGGACGCACTGGCGCGACGTCACGCCGCCAGGGCTCACACCCTGGAGCAAGGTGACGCAGATCGAGGCCTCGCATCACGACGCCGCCAGTGCCTACGTGTCGGTGAGCCGCCTGCGCATCGACGACCTGCATCCCTACATCTACCGCACCCGCGACGGCGGCCGCAGCTGGCAGGCAATCAGCGCGGGGCTGCCCGACGATGCGCCGGTGAATGCGGTGCGCGAGGACCCCGAGCGCGCCGGGCTGCTGTTTGCCGCGACCGAGAAGGCGGTGTGGGTGTCGTTCGACGAGGGCGCGCAGTGGGAGTCGCTGCAGCTGAACCTGCCGCATACCTCCATGCGCGACCTGTGGATCCACGACGCCGACCTGATCCTCGGCACGCACGGCCGTTCCATCTGGATCCTGGACGACATCTCGCGGCTGCGGCAGCTGGCGGGCACACCGCCGCGCGAGGCGACGCTGCTGCACCCGCGGGCCGCGTGGCGCGTGCGGCGCAGCACCTGGACCGACACGCCGATCCCGCCCGACGAGCCCCTCGGCACCAATCCGCCGGCGGGTGCGGTCATCGAGTTCTACCTGCCGCGCGCGGCGCGGCTGACGACGCTCGAGATCACGGATGCGAAAGGGGAGCTGGTGCGCCGCTACCGCAGCGACGATGCGCCCGACATGAGCCCCGAGGAGCGCGCGCGCGAGCTGATCCCGGCGTACTGGCTCGAGCCGCCGCGCGTGCTGCCGGCGGCGCCCGGCATGCACCGCTTCGTATGGGACCTGCGCTACGCGGCCCCGGTCAGCACCACGCGCGGCTTTCCGATCTCGGCGGTGCCGCACGCCACGCCGCGCCAGCCGGAAGGCCCGCTGGCGCTGCCCGGAACCTACAAGGTCAGTCTGACCGTCGATGGCCGGCGCCTCGAGGCGCCGCTCGCGGTGCAACAGGATCCGCGCGTGTCGGCGCCGCCCGAGGCACTCGCCGCGCAGCTGCGCCTGGCGAGGCAGCTCGGCGAGCTCCTGACCGACAGCTCCACCGCGGTGCTCACCGCGCAGTCCGAGCAGGCGCAGCTCAAGGCGCTCGCTCCACAGGGCGCCGCCGCAGAGGCCGTGCACGCCTTCCAGGCCCGCCTAGCGGAGCTGCTGGAGGCCAAGGAGACGCCCGCCGACGCCGACGCGTCCGCAGCCCCGGTGCTGCTGCCGGCGCTGCAGGAGCGCATTGCGGGCCTCTACGCCGAGCTGTCACGCGGGGATGCGGGGCCGACCGCGGCGCAGGCCGCCGCGGGCGAGGCGGCGCGGCAGGCGCTCGCCGGCGAGCTCGGGCGCTGGCATGCGCTGCAGGCAGACCTGCCAGCCCTCAACCGGCAGCTGAAGGCGGCGCGGCTCGCGCCGCTGCGCCCGGACCTGGCGCCGCCACGGGACCGGAACGCCGCCGACGAGGACTGAGGAATCGGATCAGCGCCGCAGCGTGTACTCGGCGCTGCAGTAGGGGCACTTGGCCCAGCCGGTCTCCTCGATCGGCAGGTACACCCGCGGGTGCGAATTCCACAGGTACATCTGCGGCATCGGGCAGCACAGCGGCAGGTCTTCCGGACCGACCTCGTACTGGTTCTGGGCGTTCGGTTGTATCAGCGGCTTGGCCGTCGCGACCATGGGACTCGTCTCAGGCGGGCTCCGGCGGATTATACCCGGGCCGCTCACGGCTCACCGCTCATGGTGGCGTCCCACAGCGCCAGCACCGCGGCGCGCGTATCGCGGAACTCAGGCGCCGGCACGATCGGCGGCACGCCGTGGAGCGAGAGGTGGTGGGTGCGGGCCCGGTAGGCGCGGTAAGCAGCCGTCAGCACGTCGACGCTCGTCTGCGGCACCAGGTCCGCCGAGGCGAGCGACTCGAGCTGGCGGATGGTGTCCGCGAACAGCGCCACCGGCGGGTAGTCGCTGGCCCACTTCAGCGCCCAGTACTGCGCCAGGAACTCGATATCGGCGGTGCCGCCTGAGTCCTGCTTGATGTCGAAGTGCGTCGCGTCGCCCTTGGACAGCTCGCGCCGCATGCGCTCGCGCATGCCGCGCACCTCCTCGCGCAGGCGTTCGCGCCGCACGTGGTGACACAGCACGTCCAGGCGTACCGCCTCGAAGCGCGCGCGCAGCTCATCCGAGCCGGCCACGGCGCGCGCATGCAGCAGCGCCTGGTGCTCCCAGGTCCAGGCATCCTCGCGCTGGTAGTCGGCGAACGCCTCGATGCTGGTGACCAGCAGGCCTCCCTTGCCGCTCGGGCGCAGCCGCACGTCGACCTCGTAGAGACGGCCGGCGGCGGAGTGCATGGTGAGGAGGTGCACGATGCGCTGCGCCAGGCGTACGAAAAACAGCTGGTTGTCGATCGGCTTGGCGCCGCGCGTCTCCTGGCGCTCGCCGCGCGAGTCGTGCAGGAACACCAGGTCCAGGTCCGAGGAATAGCCGAGCTCCATGCCGCCGAGCTTGCCGTAGCCGACGGCGCAGATGCGCACGTCGCGCACGCCTGAGCCGTCATCGCACCCCGGCGCGCCGAACTGCGCGCTGATCTGCCGCCAGCCGAGCGCCATGGCGCGCTCGACGATGAGCTCGGCGAGGTCGGTGAGTCGGTCGCTCACCTGCATGAGCGGCAGCACGCCGGTGACGTCGGCGACCGCCACCCGGAACAGGGCGGCGCGCTGGAACTGGCGCAGCGCCTCCACCTGCTGCTCCGGATCGTCCTCGCGCAGTTGCTCGAGACGCTCCTCGAGCTCGGCGGCGCAGCTGGCGCGGGTCGGCAGCTGCGTCAGCAGCCGCTCGTCGATCAGCTCATCGAGCAGCAGCGGATACGCGGCGATCTGCGCCGCCAGGAACTCGCCGTGCCGGCACACCTCCACGAGTCGGGCGCGCGCCGGAGCGTTCTCCTGCAGCAGCGCAAAGTACGCCGAGCGCTTGCCCGTGGCCTCGATGATGGCGAGCACGCGCCGCAGTACCGGCAGCTGCGGCTGCACCCGCGCCACGTCGGCGAGCAGCGCCGGCAGCAGCGCCTGCAGGCGCTTGCGGCCCGGCTCATCGAGCCGCCGCACCAGGCTCGAGGCGCGCAGCTCGAGCAGCAGGCGCGCCACTTCGGCGCTGTCGGCGAAACCGGCGGCCTGCAGCGCATCCCCGAGCGCGGCGGTCTCGGCCTGGCTGTCCCAGAAGCGTCCCAGGTCGATGCGCACCGCGCCGGGCTCGGGACGGCTGCCGGCAAACACCACCTGGCGGAAGTGCCGGCTGACGCAGGCGCGCTGTGCCTCGAGCGCGGCGCTCAGCGAGTCCCAGTCGCCGTGCCCCATGGCGCGGGCGATGCGCTCGCGCGCCAGCGCGCCGGCGGGCAGGCGGTGTACCTGCCGGTCCTCGAGCATCTGCAGGCGGTTCTCGAGCCGGCGCAGGAACACGTACGCCGCGGTGAGCTCGGTCACGGTCTCCCCCGGCAGCAGCCGCGTCTCGCCCAGGCGGGCGAGCGCGGCGAGGAGCGACGTCGTCTGCAGGCGGCGGTCGCGGCCGCCGCGCGTCAGCTGCAGCGCCTGCACGATGAACTCGATCTCGCGGATGCCGCCCGGGCCGAGCTTGATGTGGTCGGCCAGCTCGCGCCGCTCGACCTCGCGCTCGATGAGCGCCTTCATCTCCCTGAGGCTCTCGAACACGCCGTAGTCGAGGTAGCGGCGGTAGACGAACGGACGGATGGCGGAGGCCTCGATCTCGGCGTAGCGCTCGGCGGCGGTCACCGGGCGCGCCTTGACGTAGGCGTAGCGCTCCCAGTCGCGGCCGTGGCGCGGCAGGTAGTCCTCGAAGGAGGCGAAGCTCGCCACCAGCGGGCCGGAGTCGCCGAACGGGCGCAGCCGCAGGTCCACGCGCAGCACGAAGCCATCCGCGGTCGGCGCCTCGAGCAGCCGCACCAGCGCCTGGCCGAGGCGCGTGAAGAACTCCTCGTTGGCGATGCCGCGCGCGCCGTCGGTGTCGCCGTGCTCGGGGAACAGCAGCACGAGGTCGACGTCGGAGGAGAAGTTGAGCTCGCCCCCGCCGAGCTTGCCCATGCCGATGACCACGAGCGGCTGCACGGCACCGCTCCCCGAGCGCGGCTCGCCGTAGCGGGCGCTCAAGGCGGCGCGGGCGTGCGCCAGAGCCGCGGCGATCGCCGCATCCGCGAAGGCGCTCAGATCGGTGAGCGTCTCGGGCAGATCGGCCCAGCCCGCCAGGTCGCGCCAGGCGATGCGCGTGAACTCGCGCCGCCGCCAGCGGCGCAGCGCCGTCTGCAGCTGCGCCTCGGTGCCGGTGCCGGGCGGCGGCGGCGGCGGGGCGCGCGCGGCAAATTCCGCCGGCGCGAGCGTACGCTCGAGATCGCCACTGGCGACGAGCGCGGCGAGCAGGTCGGGATCGCGGGTGAGTGCGGCGATGACGAAGTCGCTGGCGGCGAACACCGCCCCGAGCGAGCTGCGCACCGCCGGCGAGGCGGCGCACAGGGCGCGACGCGCGGCCTCGTGGCCGGCAAGTTCCGCGCCCGCGCTCTCGAGGAGGCCGGCCAGCTCGGCGCTGACGCCGAGCGGCGGACTCAGTTCCAGATATTGCCCCCGAGATCGTGGAAGCTGGCGGTATCGAGGCGGCGGCTGAGGCCCTTGAAGCGCGAGGAGGCGGCGTACACCTGGGCGCCGTCCGAGGCATCGATCGAGGCCGAGTTGCCCTCGATCAGGCTGTTGTCGATGTGCACGTTGGCGGCGCGCGCGGTGATGCCGACGCCGGTGGCACTGATGTGGCTGTTGGTGATGTGGATCTCGCAGCCGTCCTCGGCGCTGACGGCGTCGCCGTCGAACTCGAGGTTGCGGTTGTCGATGTGCAGCAGGCGCGCGCCCTGGCACACGATCGGCTCGTGGCGGCGCTCGACCGCGGCGCTGGTGACGCCGGAGTCGCGCACCCGGCCGAGGCTCGGCGCCGCGGGCGCCGCCGCCGCGCGGATGCTGTAGCCCGGGCCCTGCTCGAGCAAGCGCCCGCCGTCGCGGGCAGCGGACTGCGATGCCGGGGGCGGCTCGGTGGAGCTGCCCGCAGCGGTCGGCGCGTTGTCGGCGGTCGCGGCCTCGCCCGCAGCGGCGGTCGCGGACGGCGCGGCCGAGGCATGCGTGTCAGCGCTCTGCGGCGGCGGTGCGGCGCTCGCTGCCGGCTCGGCGGGCGGCGCGCCGGCGGACGCGCCGGCTGCGACCGCGGTGCCGGACGGTCCGGCGACCAGCTCGTCGGCGCGCACCATGCGCAGCTCGCCGGTGTCCTTGACGCGCACCGTGAAGGTGCGGCTCTGCGGATCCGCGGCGACGATCTCGATCTGCGCATTGCGCTCGAGCGCGGTGCGCGCCCAGCTCATCTCGTCCTGGCCGTGCTTGGCGCAGCCGGCGAGCGCCAGCAGCGCCGCGATTGCCGTCAGTCCGGTGAAGCGAAAGAAGTCCATGGCGCGCCTCCTCAAGTAGCGACGACTATGAACCGCCGCCCGGGACTTAGGAAGTAGCTGCGCTGCGACATAACGGGAACGGCGCGCGCGCGCCGCGCAAAAAAACAGGCCCCTCAGTGAGGGGCCTGCGAGGAATGCGCGGAATAGGGGGTCTTGTTCCGCGGCTTTCGGGGCCGTGGCCGACGTGGAGCCGGCCACCAACCCTTAACTGTTATGTAAAGCCTATCGGCTGTTGATTCGGGAATCGATACCTCTTTAGAGAGGGTCACACATGTGACAGAGGCGTCACGCCCCGGTTACATATCCATCCCGCCCATGCCGCCCGGAGGCCCGCCGTGGCTGTGCTCCTCGTCCTTCGGAGCCTCGGCCACCATGACCTCGGTCGTGAGCAGCAGGCCCGCAACCGACGCCGCGTTCTGCAGCGCAAGCCGCGTCACCTTGGTCGGGTCCAGGATGCCCGCCTCCAGCATGTCGCCGAACTCGCCGTTGGCGGCGTTGTAACCAAACGCAGCCTTGCCTTCCTTGACGCGGTTGAGCACCACCGCGGCGTCCTCGCCGGCGTTGTCGACGATCTGGCGCAGCGGCTCCTCGATGGAGCGCGACAGGATGCGGATGCCGACCGTCTGGTCCTCGTTGGCACCCTCGAGCTTGTCGAGCGCGCGCTGGGCACGGATGAGTGCCACGCCGCCGCCCGGCACCACGCCCTCTTCCACCGCCGCACGCGTGGCGTGCAGGGCGTCCTCGACGCGGGCCTTCTTTTCCTTCATCTCGATCTCGGTGGCAGCGCCGACCTTGATCACGGCGACACCGCCGGAGAGCTTGGCGACGCGCTCCTGCAGCTTCTCCTTGTCGTAGTCGGAGGTGGCCTCTTCGGCCTGCTGCCGGATCGACTCGATGCGCGCCTTGATGTCGGAGGTCTTGCCGGCGCCGTCGATGATCGTGGTGTTCTCTTTCTCCACGACGATCTTCTTGGCCTCGCCCAGGTCGTTCATGGTGGCCTTCTCGAGCGACAGGCCGACCTCGTCGGAGATCACCGTGCCGCCCGTGAGGGTGGCGATGTCCTGCAGCATGGCCTTGCGGCGGTCACCGAAACCGGGGGCCTTGACCGAGGCCACCTTGAGGATGCCGCGGATGTTGTTGACCACCAGCGTCGCGAGCGCCTCGCCCTCGACGTCCTCGGCGATCACCAGCAGCGGCCGGCCGCTCTTGGCGACGCCCTCGAGCAGCGGCAGCAGCTCGCGGATGTTGGAGATCTTCTTGTCGACCAGCAGGATCACCGGCTTCTCGAGCTCGGCGGTCTGGTTCTGCTGGTTGTTGATGAAGTACGGCGACAGGTAGCCGCGGTCGAACTGCATGCCCTCGACCACCTCGAGCTCGTTCTGCAGGCCCGAGCCTTCCTCGACGGTGATCACGCCTTCCTTGCCGACCTTCTCCATCGCTTCCGCGATGGTCTTGCCGATCGACTCGTCGGAATTCGCCGAGATCGTGCCGACCTGGGCGATGGCCTTGGAGTCCTTGCAGGGCTTGGAGAGCTTCTTCAGCTCCTCGACGGCGGAGATCACGCCCCGGTCGATGCCGCGCTTGAGGTCCATCGGGTTGCGGCCCGAGGAGACGGCCTTCAGACCCTCGCGCATGATCGCCTGGGCGAGCACCGTGGCGGTGGTGGTGCCGTCGCCGGCCTCGTCCGAGGTGTTGGACGCGACTTCCTTCACCATCTGCGCGCCCATGTTCTCGAACTTGTCCTTGAGCTCGATTTCCTTCGCGACCGATACACCGTCCTTGGTGACGGTGGGGGCGCCGAAGCTCTTCTCGAGCACGGCATTGCGGCCCTTGGGGCCGAGTGTCGCCTTGACGGCGTTGGCGAGGACGTTCACGCCCTTGAACATGCGCTGGCGTGCGTCATCGCTGAAACGGACTTCTTTGGCTGCCATTGTCGTGGTCCTCGCTTACTTGCCTTCGATCACGGCCATGACGTCTTCTTCGCGCATGACCACGAGCTCATCGCCGTCGACCTTGACCTCGGTCCCCGAGTACTTGCCGAACAGGATCTTGTCGCCGACTTTGACGTCGAGCGGACGGACCTGGCCGTCCTCGAGAATCTTGCCCTTGCCGACTGCGACGATCTTTCCCTGGACGGGCTTCTCGGCCGCGGTATCGGGAATGACGATGCCACCCGGGGAGGTACGCTCCTCCTCCAGGCGCTTCACGATGACGCGGTCATGAAGAGGACGGATCTTCATGGTGGACGCTCCTTAAAACACTGATGGGTGAAAGGTTTATTGCCCGGGTTGCCTTGTTAGCACTCACCCGGTGCGGCTGCTAATGATATGGAGGAAGTGCGCAAATTCAAGCCGGGCGGGCGACTTTTTTACCTGTCTGCGTGCTCCGGGGCCCCCAGGGCCGGTCTATGGCCCCGGGGGAGCTGCGGGTAGGCCGGAACGGCATCAGCCGGAGGTGAACCCCAGTTCCTGCCGTTTATCCAAGGGCTGAGCTATAAGAGGGGTCGGTCCTGCCGCGCTGTGTTCCGCCATGACCCGCACGTTCCTTAGACATATTGCAGCTGCCGCGCTGCTGTTCGTCAGCGCCGCGCTCCTCGCCCAGTCTGCGCCTGCGCCGGCCCCCCAGGGAGGCATCGGTGCCGTCCTCGACAAGGCGAAGAAGGGCGACGACTTCCTGCCTCCCGACCAGGCGTTCCGCTTCGCCGCACTCGCCGACGGCAGCGATCGCGTGCGCCTGAGCTGGCAGATCGCCGACGGCTACTACCTGTACCGTGCGCGCATCAAGGTCTCGACCACGAGCAAGCAGGCGCAGCTGGGGGCCACCCAGTGTCCGCCCGGGCAGGTGAAGAACGACGAGTACTTCGGCCGCCAGGAGGTCTACCACCACGAACTCACCGCCACCGTGCCGGTGGCGCGCGCGGCGGCCGGCACGCT
>JANWKR010000097.1 GCA_025451275.1 Steroidobacteraceae bacterium | reverse complement strand
GCCCGCCGGCAGCCTGCTCAATGACTTGATGGCGGCGAGCCCGGCGGGCACCGCACAGTTCCGCGCCGCCTGCCCGGGACAGGCCATGAACCACGGGGTGTGCGCCGCGGCGCTGGCTGCCGCCTCGCGCGACGGGCTGTTGCTCGGGGTGACCTTGCACCTGTGGGCCGCCGCCCACTACGTGCTCGGCTCCCTCGGGCTGGCGCAGCAGATGCGGCGCGCCGCCGCGGGCTAGGTTTCGTCGCGGTAGCGGCGGATGCGGATGGTGGCGTAGACCAGGGCCGCCGCCACCACCACCCCCGACCACAGACCGGCGTCGGCGAAGGCGGCGCCGAAGTGCAGCTGCTGCATCAGCGCCGAGCTCAGCGTCTGCGACTGCATTCTCTCGGGATTGATGTTGAGGTCGTGCAACAGAATCGCCCAGATCCCCACGGTGCGGTAGTGCAGGAAGTTCCACACGTGGTGGGTGCCGAAGGCGATGCGTTCCAGCACCGGCGCGAAGATGGTCGGCAGCGTCGCCCACAGGACCGGCCGGCGCACCCAGGACGACAGCAGCAGCATGGCCGCCGCCGCGGGCGCGTACCACAGCACCCCGAGGATCAGCTCGCCGAGCATGATGATCTCGAGCTGCAGCCAGGACACCGCGTCAAAGACCAGCAGGTCGGGGGCCGTGCCGATGGCAACGCGCACCGCGATGATGAGCGCGAACACGAAGTACGTGACCATGGCGAGCAGGAACACCCCGATCGGCACGACCACGAACGCCGTCAAGAGCTTCGAGGCCACGGTCAAGCCGTCCGACACCGGCAGCGACTTCCAGAACAGGATGCTGCGGTCGCGCCGCTCCGCGCTCAGACAGTCGAGCAGGTAGTAGCTCAGGACGAACAGCATGATCAGGTACAAAGGGATCGACAGCACCCACTGTGCAAAGGTCGACACCCCGAGCCTGCCGGCCGGGCTCAGCAGCATCTCCAGCTTGCTGTTGTGCTCGTGAGTGAAGTCGAAGTTCACGTGGGCGCTGATGGCCGCGAGCGCCACCAGCGCCGCCGCGACCAGCGGCCCAAGCCACAGCACCCGGTACTCCCAGAATTCGCGCCGCACCAGCGTCACGAGCGTGGTCCCCAGGGGCTTGGCCTGCGGCGGCGCCGCAGCGCCCGGTCCGCCCGCGGCGTCGGCAAATACGGTGTTCATGTGCTGGCGCTCCCGGCCATCTTGGCTACGAACAGGTCGGCGATGGAGGGCGTGCGCAGCTCTCCGTAGGTGCCGAGCTCGGCCGCCGAGCGGCCCTCGAACAGCATGGCGACGCGGCCGAACACCTCGCGCTCGTAGAACGGTTGCAGCGCCCGCGCCCGCGGCGCCGTCTCGGTCGTCGTGGTGAGCTGCTTGTAGCGCTCACCCAGCTCTTCCACGGAGGCCGCCAGCGCCACCTGGCCGTGGTTGATGAAGATGATGTCGGTGAACAGGTTCTCGACCTCCTCCACCTGGTGGGTGGTGAGGAGGATGGTGCGTTCCTTGTCGAAGTAGTCGTTCAGCAGCGTGTCGTAGAACTTGCGCCGGTACAGCAGGTCGAGCCCGATGGTGGGCTCATCGAGCACCAGCAGCCGCGCGTCGATCGCCATGATGAGCGCCAGGTGCAGCTGCGTGACCATGCCCTTGGAGAGCTCGCGCACGCGGCTGTCCATCTGGATGTCGGTCTTCTCGAGGAAGGCTGCGGCGATCGAGCGGTCGAAGCGCGGATGCACGCCCTGGCAGTAGTCGAGCGCATTGCGCACGCGCAGCCAGCGCGGCAGCACCGCCACGTCGGCCATGAAGCACACCTCGCGCATCAGCCGGTCGCGCTGGGTGCGCGGATCGAGTCCGAGCACGCTCAGCTCGCCGCTGAAGGGGGTGAGGCCAAGGATCGCCTTGAGCGCGGTCGTCTTGCCGGCGCCGTTCGGCCCGATGAGTCCGACGATGCGGCCCGGCTGCACGCTGAAGCTCACGCCGTCGAGCGCGCGCTTGGCGCCGAAGGACTTGGCGAGCCCGCGGGCTTCAATTACTGCTGTCATCTTCTGTCCCCTGCGTGGAGTCCGGCGCGGCCGGCCAGGCGGTGGCGGGAGCTGCGGCGCCCGCGCGCTGCAGTTCGTCGGGGGTGATCCCGAGGCGCTGGATGGTCGCAAAGACCTTCGGCCACTCGTCCTCGAGGAAGCGCTGGCGCTCGTCTTTCATCAGTGCCTTGCGCGCGCCGGGGCTGACGTACATGCCCCGGCCGCGACGCTTCTCCACCAGCTGCTCGTCGACGAGCTGCTGGTAGCCCTTGAGCACGGTGAGCGGATTCAGGCGGAAGTCCGCGGCGACGTTCCGCACCGAAGGCAGCGGATCCCCCTCCTTGAGGACGCCCTCGAGGATCATCGCGACCACCCGGTCCCGCAGTTGCCGGTAAATCGGCAGGCTCTCGTCCCACTGCGGATCCATGGTCGTGTCCACGGCTTCTGTGACGGATGACTAGCGGACTAATCTACCAAAACGGCCGGCTCGGGCTGGCCGAACCACGCATGCTGCGGCTGCAGCGCCACAAAGTGAGTCGTTGTCCCCGCATGCATGCCCGGGGGCACGGACGTGGACTGGATGAAGGCCACGCTCAGGATCAGCGTGATGAGCGCCGCGGCCGCGCCGCAGGTGACATCGCGATACAGGGTTGTGACGGTCGTGTTCATGGTCGACTCCTTTCGGTCATCGATTGGGTGAGGTCCCGGGCCTCACGCCTTGTGGGAGGACGTGCTGCTCTGGGCGGCGCTGGCAACCGCCGGGGCGCTGGTGCGGACCACGGTGGTGGACTGGACGAAGCTCAGGGCCACGACCAGGCTGATGGCGGCCGCAGCGGCGGCGCAGGTCAGGTCACGGGTCAGGGTCGTTGCGAAGGTGTTCATGGTCGTCTCCTCTTCAAGTCGGTTAGGGGTCTGTCTCTCTCTGGTCGGCTTACCTGCTTCATCAGGCCGCCTTCCATGGTGTTGTACTCTACTAGAACACTACTTGAGTGTCAAGCTACTGCACCAACACAAGCTCGGGAGGGTTCTTTTGCCGTAACCCCATGATTAATCAGGGTTCCGGCGGGCGCCTGGGCTTCGATACGGCCGTATTTGCAGCCAGGCGCCCTGTTGGTGGCGCCTGTCGGGCAAAGCGTCTGAGGTCCTCGAGGGTGCGTCTAGGGCCGCAGGGGTCCGCAGGCTAAACTCGTGCGCTGTTTTTTTGGGTAAGCACGCCATGACACCTGCCGTGAACGTCGCGATCACCGGGGCCGCCGGGCAGATCGGTTACGCGCTCGCCTTCCGCGTCGCCTCCGGAGCGCTGCTCGGGCCCGATACCCCGGTGAACCTGCACCTGCTGGAGGTCACCCCGGCGCTCGCTGCGCTCTCGGGCGTGGTGATGGAGCTCAACGACTGCGCCTTTCCAACACTCAACAAGGTGCTCGCCAGTGACGATGCGCGCGTCGCCTTCCGCGACTGCCAGGTGGCGCTGCTGGTCGGCGCGCGGCCGCGCGGCCCGGGCATGGAGCGCAAGGATCTGCTGCTCGCCAACGCGCAGATCTTCTCCGCGCAGGGCAAGGCGCTCAACGACGTCGCCGACCGCAAGGTCAGGGTGCTGGTGGTCGGCAATCCCGCCAACACCAACGCGCTGATCGCGCGCGCCAACGCCACAGATCTCGAGCCGCGCAACTTCACCGCCATGACGCGCCTCGATCACAACCGTGCGCTGTCGCAGCTCGCGCTCAAAACCAACACGCACGTCGGCAACATCCGCCGCATGACCATCTGGGGCAATCACTCCGCCACGCAGTACCCGGACCTGTCGCACGCCGAGGTGGGCGGCAAGCCGGCCAGGTCGCTGCTGGAGCGCAAGTGGATCGAGGAGGAGTTCATCCCCACCGTGCAGCAGCGCGGCGCGGCGGTGATCAAGGCGCGCGGCGCCTCTTCCGCCGCCTCGGCCGCCTCGGCCGCGATCGATCACGTGCATACCTGGGTGCACGGCACCGCCCCCGGCGACTGGGTGAGCATGGCGGTGCCGGCCGAGGGCAGCTACGGCATTGCCGCCGGCGTCATCTATTCCTATCCGGTCACGGTACAGGGCGGCGACTACAAGATCGTGGCCGGGCTCGACATCGACGAGTTCAGCCGCCAGCGCATGGACGCGACGCTCGCCGAGCTGCGCGAGGAGCGCGAGGGCGTGAAGGACCTGCTCGGCTGAGGTTTCGGGCGCCGCCCACCGCGCTATAGTCGCAGCGCGCACGGCGCGGAGGACGCTTCAATGTTGGGTGCTGTCGTCTCCCTGGTGCTGGTGGTGGCGGCCGCCTTCGCGGTCACCCGGGTGGGCGGCGTCATCACGCTGCTGTTCATCGCCGCGGTGCTGTACCTCGCCTACCGCCGCCTGTCGCTGCTCGCCTTTACGGTCACCTTCACGGTGCTGCTCACCGCCTACACGGTGCTGGGCGCGAGCAGTGCGCCGGCGGGGGTGTGGAAGGGCTTCCTGTGGCTGCTGCTGGCGGGCCTGTGGCTGCTGAACGTGCGGCCGCTGCGCAAGGCGCTGATCACGCGCCCGTTCATGAAGACCTACCTGAAGCTCCTGCCCGCCATGTCGCAGACCGAGAAGGAGGCGCTGGAGGCCGGCACCGTGTGGTGGGACGGCGAACTGTTCACCGGCGCGCCGCGCTGGGACAAGCTCCTGGCGGCAAAGGCGCCGCAGCTGTCGGCCGAGGAGCAGGCCTTCGTCGACGGACCGTGCGAAGAGCTGTGCCACATGCTCGATGACTGGGACATCACCCACGAGCGCGGCGACCTGCCGCCGGAGGTGTGGCAGTTCCTGAGAACCCGCGGCTTCTTCGCCATGATCATCCCGAAGAAGTACGGCGGCCTGGAGTTCTCCGCCTACGCACACTCGTGCGTGCTGGCCAAGATCGCCAGCCGCAGCACCACCGCCTCGTCCACCGTGGCGGTGCCCAACTCCCTGGGGCCCGCGGAACTGCTGAACCACTACGGCACCGAGGAGCAGAAGAACCACTACCTGCCGCGCCTGGCGCGCGGCGAGGAAGTGCCGTGCTTCGCCCTCACCGGGCCGCGCGCCGGGTCCGATGCGAGCTCCATCCCCGACACCGGCGTGGTGTGCCGCGGCAGCTGGCAGGGGCGCGAGGTGCTGGGCCTGAAGCTCAACTTCTCCAAGCGCTACATCACCCTCGCCCCGGTGGCGACGGTGATCGGCCTGGCGTTCCGCATGTTCGACCCGGAGCGGCTGCTGGGCGGCAAGAGCGACCTCGGCATCACCTGTGCGCTCATCCCGCGCGACACGGCGGGGGTGAGCATCGGGCGGCGCCACTTCCCCATCAACATCCCGTTCCAGAACGGGCCCATCGAGGGCCGGGACGTGTTCGTGCCGCTCGACTGCATCATCGGCGGCGCGGCCATGGCCGGCAGCGGCTGGCGCATGCTGGTCGAGCAGCTCTCGGTGGGACGCTGCATCTCGCTGCCCTCCAACGCCACCGGCGGCGCCAAGGCCGGCGTGTGGGCCACCGGCGCCTACGCGCGCATCCGCACCCAGTTCAACATGCCGGTCGGTAAGTTCGAGGGCGTGGAGACGGTGATCGCGCGCATGGTGGGCCTCACCTACATCATGGATGCGGCGCGCTCGGTCACCGCCGGCGCCATCGACGGCGGCGAGAAGCCGTCGGTGCCGTCGGCGATGCTCAAATACCACGTCACCGAGATGGGCCGCCAGGTCGCCAACGACGCCATGGACATCCACGGCGGCAAGGGCATCATGCTCGGGCCCAACAACTACCTGGCGCGCGGCTACGAGGCGGTGCCGGTCGCGATCACGGTCGAGGGCGCCAACCTCCTCACCCGCAATCTCATCATCTTCGGCCAGGGTGCGATCCGCTGTCACCCGTTCGTGCTGCGCGAGATGACCGCGGCCCGCAACCCCGACCGCGTCGCCGGCGTCGACGAGTTCGACCGCGCGCTGTTCGGCCACATCGGCTTCAGCGCCTCGAACGCGGTGCGCTCCTTCATCATGGCGCTCACGCACGCGCGCTTCACGCGCGCCCCGGTCACCGGCCCCACCGCGCGCTACTACCAGCACATCGTGCGCTTCTCGGCCTCGTTCGCCTTCGCGGTCGACGTCGCCATGCTGACCCTCGGCGGCTACCTGAAGAAGAAGGAGGGCCTGTCGGCGCGCCTCGGCGACGTGCTGTCCGCGCTCTACCTCGCCTCCATGGTGCTCAAGCACCACGCGAACCAGGGGCACCCGGACGAGGACCTGCCGATCGTCGAGTGGGCGTGCCGGCACCTGCTGTACCAGGCGCAGGAGTCGCTGCACGGCTTCCTGCGCAATTTTCCCAACCGCGGGCTGGCGGCGGTGATGCGCGCGCTGATCTTCCCGCGCGGCCGCTTCTACTCCGCGCCCGACGACCGTCTCGGGCGCAAGGTGGCGGGACTGGTGACCGCGCCCACCGAGGCGCGCGAGCGTCTGTGCCACTACATCTACTGGACGCTCGAGCCCGGCAATCCCCTCGGCAAACTGCAGGAGGCACTGCTGCTCGCGGTCGAGCTCGAGCCGCTCGAGAAGCGCATCCGCGTCGAGGGCGTGAAGGCCGGCAAGGTCACGGCGCTCGATCCGCCGGGGCGCATCCAGCAGGCGCTCGCGGCCGGGCTGATCTCCGAGACCGAGGCCGCGGCGCTGCGCGACTACGATCGCAAGGCCATGGACCTGATCCACGTCGATGACTTCGAGCCGCACGCGCTCGCCCGCAGCGCCACTCCGCCGGCGGCGGAGCCGCGCTCCAGCGCGATCGCATGAGCAGCACGGCCGAGGCGGCCGCCCCCGCGCCTGCACTACCCGCAGCACCCGCACCGGCCGCGGCGCGCACCGGCACGGTGTGCGACAACTGCGGCGCAGTGGTCGAGGCACGCTATTGCGGCGCCTGCGGCCAGAAGCTCGAGGCGCCGGTGCATTCGCTGTGGCATTTCACGCAGCTGGCAACCGAGGACCTGACGCACGCCGACTCGCGCCTGTGGCGCACGCTCGCGGCCCTGCTCTTCAAGCCCGGCTTCCTGACGCGCGAGTTCCTGCAGGGCCGCCGCGCGCGCTACCTGCCGCCGCTGCGGCTGTACCTGGTGCTGTCGGTGGCGTTCTTCGTGGTGGCGGGCACGCAGCCGCGCCACTTCACGGTGCTGGAGTTCGACGACACGAAACCGGTCTCGGGCGGCAAGGTCACGGGGCTGCCGGCGCCCCGGGCAGGCGAGACCCCGCAGCAGCGCGCCGACCGGGTGTGCGCGAATGCCAACTACGACGGCCCGTGGGCGGGCACGCTGCAGCCGCTGTTCAACCAGGCCTGCCGCAAGAGCGCCATGGACAACGGCCACGGGCTGCAGACCGAATTCCTGCACAACGTCCCGCGCGCCATGTTCGTGTTCCTGCCGCTGCTCGCCGGGCTCATGATGCTCATGTACTGGCGGCCGCGGCACTACTACGTGGAGCACCTGCTGCTGTTCCTGCACAACCACGCCTGCGTGTTTCTGGTGGCCGCGGTGCTGCTGCTGCTGGGCCGGCTCGTGCCGCACGTTCCCGGGCTGGGGCTGGCGATGTTCGTGTACTTTGCCTGGTACATGTACCGCTCCATGCGGGTCGTCTACGGCCAGGGACGCCTGCTCACGATGAGCAAGCTCGCAGTCCTGGCGTTCTTTTATCTGGTGTTCGCGGCGGCGATGCTCGCGGCCACCAGTATCTACAGCGCCGTCACGCTCTGAAGGAGTTCTCCATGCGTACCCTCATGCTCATCGTGTTCCTGGCGACCGCCTCACTGGTCCACGCGCAGGAGCGCACCCCCTCGGCCGCGGGCGCGGAGGCCTACATCATCAGTCCGAAGGACGGCGCCAGGGTGCACGCCGACAAGGTGCTGGTGCAGTTCGGCCTCAAGGGCATGGGCATCGCGCCCGCCGGGGTCAAGTTCGACAACACCGGCCACCATCACCTGCTCATCGACACCGAGGTGCCCGCGGACCTGTCCAAGCCGCTGCCGGCGACCGACAAGATCGTGCACTTCGGCAAGGGCCAGACCGAGACCGCGCTCACCACGCTGACGCCGGGCAAGCACACCCTGCAGCTGGTGCTCGGCGACATGAATCACGTGCCGCACGACCCGCCGGTGATCTCCAAGAAGATCACCATCACGGTCGTCAAGTAAGGCGCGGAGAGCGCCGCCGCCATGACGCGCGCCGTCCTGCACGTCGACATGGATGCGTTCTACGCGTCCGTCGAGCAGCACGACGATCCGTCGCTCGCCGGCAAGCCGCTGGTGGTGGGCTGGGAGGGCGGGCGCGGCGTGGTCGCGGCGGCGAGCTACGAGGTGCGCCGCTTCGGGGTGCGCTCGGCGATGCCGATGCGCACCGCGCTCAGGCTGTGTCCGCACGCGGTGTGCGTGCGCCCGCGCATGGCGCGCTACCAGGAAGTCTCGCACCAGGTATTCGGCGTATTCCGCGAGGTGACGCCGCTGGTGCAGGGCCTGTCGCTCGACGAGGCGTACCTCGACGTCACCGCCAGCCAGCAGCTGCTGGGCGGCCCGGTCGACATCGCGCGCCGCATCAAGGCGCGCGTCCGCGAGCTCACCGGGCTCAGCGCCTCGGTCGGCGTCGCCCCCAACAAGCTGGTGGCCAAGATCGCCTCCGACCTCGACAAGCCCGACGGCCTGACCGTGGTCAGCGCCGAGCGCGTGCGCGAGGTGCTCGATCCGCTCTCGGTGCGGCGCCTGCCGGGACTGGGGCGCAAGACCGGGGCCAAGGTCGAGGAGGCGGGGATCCGCACCTTCGGCGAGCTGCGCAGCGCCCCGGATGCGGTGCTGTGGCCGCTGTTCGGCCGCTATGCCGCCTGGATGCGCGAGCGCGCCTCCGGCATCGACGACCGCCCGGTGCTGGCGGAGGTCGAGGACAAGTCCCTGAGCGCCGAGGACACCTTCGAGGAAGACATCGGCGAGCCACGCACCCTGCAGCGCCAGCTGGCGCGACTGGCGGACCTGGCCGCGAGCCGGCTGCGCAAGCGCGGGCTCATGGCCGGGTGCATCGGGGTCAAGATCCGCCGCGGCGACTTCACCACCTTCACGCGCCAGCGCGCGGTGGCACCCCCGGCCTGCGACGGGCGCGCCATCGGCGGGGTGGCCGCGGAGCTGCTCAGCCGCTGGCTCGCCGGCAACCCCGGGGCGAAACTTCGGCTGCTGGGGGTGGTCCTCACTGAACTGACGCCCGCGTCGCAGCTGGGTCTGTTCGAGGAGCCTAAGCTCTCCGGCGTGGATGCCGCGCTGGATGAGGCGCGCGCCCGCTTCGGCAGCCGGGCGCTGCGACGCGGCAGCACCATCGAGTAGCATCATCGCATGTATCTGACCTTTTTCGGGCTGAACGAGAAGCCGTTCGCGATCACTCCTGATCCGCGTTATCTCTACCTCAGCGAACGGCACGCCGAGGCGCTGGCGCACCTCCTGTACGGCATCAACGAGGCCGGCGGCTTCGTGCAGCTCACCGGCGAGGTCGGCACCGGCAAGACCACCATCGTGCGCTCGCTGCTGGCGCAGACGCCCAAGAACGCCGAGATCGCCCTGATCCTCAATCCCAAGATGACGGCGCCGGAGTTCCTGCTCACCATCTGTGAGGAGCTCGGGATCGGCGTACCCGACTCCGCGCTCGGCAGCCTCAAGGACCTGGTCGACATCCTCAGCCAGTATTTGCTGCGCGCGCACGCCAACGGGCAGCGCGTGGTGCTGGTGGTGGACGAGGCGCAGAACCTGGCGCCCGAGGTGCTCGAGCAGGTGCGCCTGCTCACCAATCTCGAGACCAACACCCAGAAGCTGCTGCAGATCATCCTCATCGGCCAGCCGGAGCTGCGCGAACTGCTGGCGCGCAACGAGCTGCGGCAGCTGGCGCAGCGCATCACCGGCCGCTACCACCTGAACCCGCTGTCGCGCGAAGAGACCGCCGCCTACGTGCTGCATCGCCTGCGGGTCGCCGGTGCCACCACCGACATCTTCGCGCCCGGGGCGCTCAACGAGGTGTTCCGTCTCTCGCAGGGCGTGCCGCGCGTCATCAACGTCATCTGCGATCGCGCGCTGCTCGGCGCCTACTCGCTCGACCGCCACCGCGTCACCGCCAAGCTGGTGCGCAGCGCCGCGGGCGAGGTGTTCGGGCGGCGTTTCGCGCCCAACTGGCTCCCCTGGGCGCTGACCGCGGCGAGCGCCGTGGCGCTGGCGGCCGCCATGACCGGGGTGTGGAACTACTGGAGCCAGGCGCACGCGTCCGCGCCGCTCGCCCGCACGGCGCCCGCGGCTGCGGCCGCGCCGGCGGCGGCAGCCGAGGGCAGGGCGGCCTCCGCTGCCGCGCCCGCCAAACCCGCCGCGCCGCCCGCGGCGCGCCTGGCGGACCTGCTCGCGCAGCACCATGCCGAGACCGATACCGACAGCGCCTTCGGCAAGCTGTTCGGCCTGTGGGGTGCCAAGTACCAGCCCAGCGGCACCGATCCCTGCACCCAGGCCGGCCAGCAGGGGCTCGAGTGCGTCACCGAGCGCGGCTCCTTCGGGCAGCTGCGCGTGTACAACCACCCGGCGATACTGCTGCTCAACGACCCCGGCGGCGCCAGCCACCAGGTGGTGCTCACGGCGCTCGATGACGAGCAGGCCAAGCTCGATCTGGGCGGACCGCACCTCGTCAGCATCGGCGAGCTGTCGCGCTACTGGCTGGGCGACTTCGTGATGCTGTGGCGTCCGGGCAGCTCGCCCGTCAAGGCGCTGTCGGCCGGCATGCGCGGCGCACAGGTGCGCTGGCTGCGGCAGAGCCTGCAGCGGCTGCACGGCGCGGCGAACGATGCGGCGGCGAGCGACGTGTTCGACGCCGATCTCACCACGCTGGTGCGTGACTTCCAGCGCCAGCACCAGCTCACCGTCGACGGCATCGCCGGCGTGCAGACCCAGATTGCGCTCGCCGGCGCGCTGGCCGGTCCCGGGGCGCCGCTCCTGTCCGCTGCCGATACCCATCATGGCGGGTGACCGATGTCCTTCATCCTCGACGCGCTGAAGAAATCCGAGAGCGACCGCCAGCGCCAGAGCGGGCCGGCGCTGTACGAAGTCAAGGTCACGCCGCCGCGCGGCGGCCTGCCGCCCTGGGCGATCGCGCTGGCGGCGCTGCTGCTGGTGAACCTCGGCATCGTGGCCTGGGTGCTGCTGCGCCACCCGGCCGCGCACGCCGCGGTACCCGAGGCGTCCGAGGCCCGCGCCGCCACCGTGCCGGCTGCGGCCCCGGCCCCGGCGGCTGCCGCTCCGGCCGCACCCGCCGCGCCCGCACCTTCGCCAGCCGCCCCGGCAGCGGGACCGCTCACGGCCTCAGCCGCTTCACCCCAGGCTGCGCCGACCGTCATCACACCGCCGGGCGGCAGCACTGCCCCGGCCGCCTCCCCGCCCACCGCGGGCGGCGCGGAGACACCGAACCCCGATGACTACGCGCCCGCGACCGATGCCGCCGCCGCCCTGGGCAGCCACGTGCGGCGCGGCACCGAGTCGGGTGTGCCGCTCTACCAGGACCAGGCCGCAACCCCGGGCGTCAACCTGCCGCAGCTGCGGCTCGATCTGCACGTGTATGCAGTCCATCCCGCGGACCGGTTCGTGATGATCAACATGCGCCGCTTGCACGAGGGCGACTCGCTCCCGGACGGCGTGCGCGTCGAGAGCATCACCCCCGAGGGAGCGATCATGTCCTACCACGGCTCGCGCTTCCTACTGCCGCGCGAGTGAGGCGCGGCGGGCCCAAGCTCACTTGATGAAGTAGCCGCTCACCCGCCAGTGCCCGTCGCTCTCCTTCACGGGAGTAACGGTCTCGATGGCGGCGGCCTTGTTGGCGAAGCTGCTCGCGTAGCGGAGCACGACGTAGTCGCCGTCGGGTGCGCCGGGCAGCGAGTGCGTCGCGGTGGCCGACACCAGGTGACGCGACTTGAGCGTGCCAAGCGGGTCGCGCACGCGCGACGCCGTCTGCACCCAGTCGCTGCGTGAGATGGTGTTGCGGAACCGATCGGAGGTCGTCGCCCAGCTCTGGTAGTAGTTGCCGCCGTCCACCAGCGCCAGCCACGTGCTCGCTGCATCCGCGGCGGCCGACTCCGGCGTGTCGCTGTGCGCACCGAGCGGGGCCAGCATCAGCCAGGTGGCGCAGACAACGAGCGGAAGTCTCATGAGCGCTCCGGCGCAGTGGTCGGGCCCCAGGACCATGTGTTACCTCCTCGAAGATCGCAGCGTACCGCTGCGGAGCGGGCCGTGCGTCAATCCAGTAACTTCCAGGACGCGGCGCCATCGAGATGGCGGATGCGCACGCCCTTGAGCAGGTCAGGCTCGAAGTTCGCAGCGTTGACGGCCACGGTCGTGTGGCGCTGCCTGCGCCGGTAGGCGTAGTGCGTGACGCAGCCGCAGCGCGCGCAGCGATAGTAGTTGCGGATCCGGCGGTTCCAGGAGTACTTCGCAAGCCCACCCCTGGGGGCGCGGATGCTCACCGAATGCGGCGCGTAGTACGCCCACAGCGCGCCATAGCGGCGGCAGATGGAGCAGTTGCAGCTCGTCAGCGTGCGCACCATGCGCCGCACGCGGATCTCTACCGCGCCGCAGTGGCAGGTGGCGGCGAGGCCGCCGTCGGTTCGGACCATGACCGTCCCCGCAGGCCCAGAAATGGTGAGCCCGCATCGTAGGAGGGAACCGCGCCCGGCTCAAACGCCGCGAGGTGCCGCTCAGCGCGACGCCGCAGCAGCCGCCGTGCGTCGTGCCGTCACCTGGATCTCGATCTTCATGCGCGGGTCGGCGAGCCCCGCACAGATCATGGTCGCCGCCGGGCGGACGTCGCCGAAGTACTTGCGCAGCACCGGCCAGCACAACGGGAACTCGGCGCCGTCGGGCAGGATGTAGAGCACGCGCACGACGTCGCGCAACGTGGCGCCGGCGCTGTCGAGCGCGGCGCTGATGTTGCGGAAACACTGCTCGGTCTGCTCGAGCAGGTTGTCCGAGATCGACATCGCGGCATAGTTGAAGCCGGTGGTCCCCGAGACGAACACCCATTCACCGTCCACCACCGCGCGCGAGTAACCGATCTGCTCCTCGAACGTCGAGCCCGAGCCGATGAGTCGCCTGGTCATGTCCTGCCCCTGCCGCATCCGGATGCCAACTGTAAGACTTTGCGGCCGACCCGCATCTCCGCACGGGCGGATCGGCGTCCACTCCGCCTGAGGCCGCGTTATACCTGAAATAGAACAATAAAATCAAACAGTTACGACACTAAACGGCGGGGAGCCCGTTCGGCGCGGCAGCGCCGTGCCGAAGTGGCGTGCGCACCGCCCGTCGGGGCGACGGCGGCGCGCGAAAATCATGATTGACCAGTTTCACAGAAACGTCCGTCAGTTAGCGACAGGTCCGAGGTATTACGTCATCTTTATCCTGCGGCCGAGCCCTTGCGGCTCGACGGGCGGGCTTTAATGTGACACTCGTGGCCAACATCCCAGTGCATGAACCGAAGGCGGGACAGCCGCAAGCCGCCGCCGGGCGGTTTGCCTTCGCCGGCAAGCCGCTCATCGCACTGGTGCAGGACGCGCGCCTGCTCGCCACGCTGAAGAAAGTCAGCGAGCCGGGGCACGAAGTACACGCCGCCGGCTCCGAGATCGATCTGTCCAGCGCGCTCATGGCCTTCCATGCCGGCGTCGCGGTGCTCGACTGCGCCGCGCTCGCCACGCCGGTGGCGCAACTGGCCGCGCGGCTGCACGTGCAGTTCCCTGAGCTGGTGCTGATCGTGGCCGGCGGCATCGACGACCAGGGCGCACTGGCCGCGCAGATCACCGACGGCTCCGTGCACCGTTTCCTGCACAAGCCGGTCTCCGAGCAGCGCGTGCGGCTGTTCGTCGAGGCGGCATGGCGGCGGCACGAAGAGGCGAGCGCGCTGCCGCACATGCGCGCCACGCGCGCACCGCAGCCCGGCGCCCGCGCCACGCGCTGGTGGCTGATCGCCCTGATGCTGGCCGCCGTGGCCGCGCCCATCGCGTGGTTCGTGCGCCAGAACGCCGGCACCCCGGCCGAGAGCCCGGCAGCGACGGCGCCCCCGGCCGCACCGAGCGTAGCGGCCGATCACGAGCTCGAGTCACTGCTGGCGCGCGCCGACGCCGCGCTGGCCGCCGGCGCGCTCACCGCGCCGCCGGACGCGAACGCCGCCGACCTGTACCGCGAGGCGCGCCGCCGCAATGCGCGCGATCCGCGCGCCGTCACCGGCCTCGAGCAGGTGATCGAGCGCCTGCTGAGCAACGCCGAGGCGCAGCTGCAGGCCAATCACCTGGACGATGCGCAGCAGCTCGCCGACGCGGCGCGCGCCATCAATCCCCAGCACCCGCGTGTCGGCTTCCTCGAGGCGCAGATCGGCGCGCAGCGCGAGCGTGCCGTGCTCGGCAAGGCGCAGCGCGCCGCCGCCAGCGGCAACGTCGCCGGCGCGCTGGCGGTGCTCGATGACGCGACGCGCGAGCACCGCTCGCCGCTGGCAGCGGAGGCACGCCAGGAGCTGGCGCAGAAGCAGGTCGACACGCGCGTCGCGGATTACCTGGCCCGCAGCCGCGACGCCATGAGCCGCAACCAGCTGATCGCGCCGGTCGAGGACAACGCGCGCTTCTACATCGAGTCGGCACGCGCGCTGGCGCCCACCGACCCGGCGGTGCAGCAGGCCGCCGAGGACCTGAGCACGCGCCTGGTGATCGAGGGTCGCCAGGCGCTCGCCGCCAAGAACCCGGATGCGGCGGACAGCTGGGCGGCCGCGGCCGCCGATTCCGGCGCCGCCAGCGCCGAGGTCGCCGGGCTGCGCGAGGGCGCCCAGCAGCTGCGCGGCACGGCGCGAGCCGATTCGTTCGCCAAGCTCGCCCTGGCCTTCAACGAGCGCCTCGTGGCGGGCAAGCTGGTCGACCCCGCCGGCGACAGCGCCAAGTCGTATTTGACGCAGCTGCTGCAGGCCGACCCGGGCAACCCGGCGGCGCAGCAGGCGCGCACCGCCTTCAGCGCACGCGTCATGGACGAGGAACGCGCCGCCCTGCAGGCGCAGGACTATCCCACCGCGCGCCGCTGGCTGGGCGAGGCACGCGCCGCCGGCGCCGACGTCGCCGCGCTCGCCGGCGCCGACGCCAGCCTCACCGCCGCCGAGCAGCAGGCGCAGCAGGCCGGCAGCGTGGTGGCGGAGAGCTCGCTCACCCGTACCCGTTACGTGGCGCCGGAGTTCCCGCGCACTGCGCGCGAAAAGAACATCAACGGCTGGGTGGACGTGCAGTTCGTGGTGCGCACCGACGGCACGGTCGGCGACGCCAGCATCGTCGGCGCACAGCCGGTCGGGATCTTCGAACAGTCGGCGCTCGAGGCCGTCCGCCGCTGGCGCTACCGCCCGGTGGTGCAGGGCGGGCAGCCGGTCACGCAGCGCACGCACGTGCGCGTGCGCTTCGCGATGCAGCCATGAGCGGCGACCGCGCCACCCCGCCGGCCCGCCTGCTGGTGGTCGACGACGACCTGCGCTACAGCGAATGGCTGCGTCATCACCTCGACGTGCTGTGCCCGCAGGCGAGCGTCAGCATGCTGAACCTCGCCGAGTTCGAGCGCTGGTGTGCCGGCTTCTCCGGACGGGACTGCGACCTGCTCATGCTCGCGGCCGCCTTCGGCGCCAGCCCCGAGGACCCGCAGTCGCAGGGCCTGTCGCTGTTGCGCCGCCTGCGCGAGCAGCCGGCGACGCCCGCGGTCATCGCGCTGGCCGAGGACGGCAACGAGCTCACCGCGGTGCGCGCCCTGCAGCTCGGCGCGGTGGATTATTTACCCAAGCGCCTGCTGACCCCCGAGCGGCTGAGCACGTCGATCAGGGTGGCGCTGCGACGCGTCGAGCGGCGCGTGGCGCGGCGCCTCGCCAGTCTCGCCAACCTGTCGCGGGACGCGGCGCGCCAGCCCCCCAGCCCCGAGGCCGCCCCCGAGCCCGCCGCGGTGCCGGCCGCGGAGGCGCTGCCGGCGGAGGTGCTGCCGCCGAGCGGCGTGGCGGCGCTGCTGAGTGCCGGCAACGCCGAGGTCATCCCCGGCTACACGCTGCGCCTGAAGATCGGCGAGTCGGAGAAGGCCGTCGTCTACCTCGCCAGCAGCGCGCATCGCGGACACAACGTGGCGCTGAAGGTCAGCAAGAAGCTGCGCGATGAGTCCGCCGAGCGCCACGTGCTGGAGCGCGAGTACACCGCCATCATGGCGGTGCACAGCCCGCTGGTGGTGGAAATCTACGACTACGGCGTCTACGCCGGTTTCGAGTACCTGGCGATGGAGTACCTGCCGCGCGGCGATCTGAAGGCGCGCATCCAGCGCGGCGTCAGCGAGCAGGAAGCGCTGCACTACCTCAGCCACATCGCCGCTGCGCTGGCGGTGGTGCACGAGGCGGGCCTGGTGCATCGCGATCTCAAGCCCCCCAATGTCATGCTGCGCGAGAACGACGCGGTGGCACTCATCGACTTCGGGCTGGCGCGCTCACTCGACGGCAACACCGTCAGCACCCAGACCGGCGTGCTGCTCGGCTCGCCCTATTACATGAGTCCGGAGCAGGCGCTCGGCGAGACGCTCGATGCGCGCTCGGACTTCTACAGCCTCGGCATCATGTGCTACGAGATGCTCACCGGTCAGAAGCCCTACACCGGTGGCACCGCCATGGAGGTGCTGCAGCAGCACGTCAGCGCCCCGCTGCCGGTGCTGCCGCCCGCGCTCGAGCGCTACCAGCCGTTCCTGGCGCGCCTGCTCGCCAAGGGCCGCGGCGAGCGCTTCGCCACCGCCGCCGAGATCATCGCCGCGGCCGCCGAGCTCGGCGCCGGCGCGAGCGCGCCGCCGGAGAGCGCCGCGGCCGCCGCCGCCGCCGGCGAAGCGCAGCCGAGCGCCGCCTAGGTGTGGAGCTTCAAGAGATTGTTCCCCTCGAGGCGAAGCCTGCTGATGGGTGGGGCGGATTGTAGCGCTGAGTGAGGGCGGTGCCAGTTGTAGTGGTGGATC
>JANWKR010000096.1 GCA_025451275.1 Steroidobacteraceae bacterium | reverse complement strand
TAGGCGAAGGCGAGCAGCACGCCGGCGCTCAGCTCCGCTGCCGGACCCGGACCCTGGGCGCGCAGCGCCCGCTCCAGATCGCGCGCCGCGCGGCGCGTGCGCTCGAGGATGGCGCGGTCGGCGCCGCCGCGGCCGCCCTCCCCGCGCAGCAGCTCGAGGCGCGTGCGGATGTCGGCATCGCGCGCGGGCCCACCGCGCAGCAGGTCGCGCTCGGACAGCAGCGCGGCGAGCTCCGCGGCCAGCGGCACGGCGCCGAGCGCGCGCGCCCGCAGCAACAGGTGCGCGAGTCGCGGGTGCACCCCGAGACGCGCCATCTCGCGGCCGTGTGCGCTGATGCGTCCGTCGGCGCCGAGCGCGCCGAGGCGCCGCAGCAGGTCGGCGGCGCTGCCGAGCATGGCCTCGGGTGGCGGATCGAGCCAGCGCAGGGCTGCGGCGGCGGTGCCCCAGCTCGCCAATTCCAGCGCGAGCGGCGCGAGGTCAGCTTCCGCGATCTCCGGTGGCGTGAACGCGGCCAGCGAGGCGTGCGCGCCCTCGCTCCAGGCGCGGTAGCACACCCCGCTCGCCAGCCGCCCGGCACGCCCCTGGCGCTGCTCGGCGGAGGCGCGCGAGATGCGCTGCGTATCGAGGCGGCTCATGCCGGTCACCGGGTCGAAGCGCGCGCGCCGTACCAGTCCGCAGTCCACCACCACGCGCACGCCGGGAATGGTGAGGCTGGTCTCGGCGATGTTGGTGGCGAGCACCACCTTGCGTGACCCGGCTGCCGCCGGGGCGAGCGCAGCGTCCTGGGCCTCGGCGCTCAGCTCGCCGAACAGCGGCAGCAGCTGCGCGCCGGCGGCGCCGGCCTCCGCGCCGAGCAGCTCCTGCAGGCGGCGGATCTCGCGCGCGCCGGGCAGGAACACCAGCACGTCGCCCGGCGCCTCGCGCAGCGCCCGCTTCACCAGCTGCGCCACGAGGCGCTCGGGCGGGTCCTGGCCGCGCACCCCGGGCAGCCGCGGCGGCCCCTTGCCGGCGAAGCGCGTCTCGACGCTGAACGTGCGTCCCGGCGCGCTCACCAGCGGCGCATCGCCGAGCAGGCGCGCCACGGCCGTGCCCTCGAGGGTCGCCGACATGACCAGCAGGCGCAGCTCCGGGGCGAGGTTGACGCGGGCGTCGAGGCACAGGGCCAGGCCCAGGTCGGCCTGCAGGCTGCGCTCGTGGAACTCATCGAAGATGACCGCCGCCACGCCCTCGAGCGCCGGATCGGACTGCAGCAGCCGGGTCAGCACCCCCTCGGTCACCACCTCGATGCGCGTGGCGCGCGAGACGCGCGTGTCGAGACGCATGCGGTAGCCGACGGTGTCGCCGACGCGCTCGCCGAGCGTCTGCGCCATGCGCGCGGCGACCGCACGCGCGGCCAGGCGCCGCGGCTCGAGCATCAGCAGTTTCCGCCCGCGCACCCACGGCTCAGCGAGCAGCGCCAGCGGCACCACCGTGCTCTTGCCGGCGCCGGGCGGGGCCTGCAGCACCGCGGCGGCATGGGCACGCAGCGCGGCGGTCAGCTGCGGCAGCGCCGCCTCGATCGGCAGCCCCGCAGTCACCAGATGTGCACGCGCTCGTCCTCGCTCAGGTACAGCTGGTCGCCGGGCCTGACGTCGAAGGCCGCGTACCAGGCGTTGACGTTGCGCACCACGCCGTTGACGCGGAACTTCGGCGGGCTGTGCGGGTTGGACAACACCTGCGAGCGCAGCTGCTCGTCACGGTTGAGCGAGCGCCAGATCTGCGCATAGGCGAGAAAGAAGCGCTGGTCACCCGTCAGCCCGTCGCGCAGCGGCGCGGCGGCGCCAGCCAGGCTGTGGTGGTAGGCATCCAGGGATACCGACAGGCCGCCGAGATCGCCGATGTTCTCGCCCAGCGTGAGGCGGCCGTTGACGTTCAGTCCCGGCAGCACCGTGAAGCCGTCGTACTGCGCGGCGAGGCTGTCGACGCGCTTCTTGAAGGCGTCGGTGTCGCCCGGCTGCCACCACGCGTGCAGCACGCCGCGCGCGTCGGACTTGGAACCCTGGTCGTCGAAGCCGTGGCCCATCTCGTGGCCGATGACCGCGCCGATGCCGCCGTAGTTGACCGCCGGGTCGGCGTGCGGATCGAAGAACGGCGGCTGCAGGATCGCGGCCGGGAACACCACCTCGTTGAAGGTCGGGTTGTAGTAGGCGTTGATGGTCTGCGGCGTCATGCCCCACTCGCCGCGGTCGGTGGGCTGGCCGAGGCGCCGCACCTGGCGCTGCCAGTCGAACACGCGCGCGCGCACCGCGTTGCCGAAGGCATCGCCGTTCACGACGCTGAGGCTGCCGTAGTCGCGCCAGCGGTCGGGATAGCCGATCTTGGGATGGAACGCCGCCAGCTTCTGCAGTGCCACTTGCTTGGTGGCGTCGCTCATCAACGGCAGCTGCTTGATGTGCGCGGCATAGGTGGCGCGCAGGTTCTCGACCAGGTCGAGCACCAGCTGCTTGGAGCTCGGCGGGAAGTAGCGTGCCACGTACAGCTCGCCGACCGCCTCGCCGAGATCGGAGTCGACCGCGTCCGTGGCACGCTTCCAGCGCTCGCGCTGCTGCGGCTGGCCGTGCAGGGTGTGGTCGTAGAACTCGAAACACTCGCCGTCGAAGGCCTGCGGCAGCACGTCGCAGTGCGCGACCAGGTAGTGGTAGCGCAGGTAGGCGCGCCAGGTGTCGAGCGGCACCGTGGTGAACTGCCGTGCCAGCGCCTGCACCGCGTCCAGTTCGCGCACCACGAAGCGCGGCTGCGCCTCGAGGCCGGCGGCGCCGAACAGCGCCTGCCAGGGGAAGCCGGGCGCCAGCTGCGCGAGCTCCGCGGTCGAGCGCGGGTTGTAGGTGAGGTCGCGCTCGCGGCGCTTGGCCGCCGGCCAGTGGAGCCGGGCGATGTGCGTCTCGAGCTCGAGGATGGCGTGCGCCTGCGTCGCCGCGTCCGTCGTGCCCGACAGCGACAGCAGCCGCGTGATGTGCTCGACGTACTGCGTGCGCAGCTTGCTGTAGACCGCCTCGTCCTTGAGGTAGTAGTCACGGTCGGGCAGGCCCAGGCCGCCCTGCGTCAGGATGACCATGTAGTGGTCCGGGTCCTTCTGATCAGGGGCCATGCCGAGGCGCAGCGGCGAGCGCAGGCCGAGGTCGGGGCGGCCCATGAGCGTCGCCACGTCCGCGTAGCTCCGGGCGGCGGCGATGGCGTCGAGCCCGGCTTGCGCGGGTGCGAGGCCGAGGCGCTCGATGGTCGCGGTGTCGAGGTAGCTGCGGTAGTAGTCGCCGACCTTCTGCGCGACGCTGCCGGCCGGGGCGCCGGCCGGCAGCCCCTCGACGATGGCGCGCACCTGCTCGTGCGAGCGCTCGCTGAGCTCCTCGAACGAGCCCCAGCGCGAGTGGTCGGCCGGGATCTGCTGGCTGTCGAGCCAGTGCCCTTCCGCGTAGCGATAGAAGTCATCGCCGGGCTTGACGGCCGCGTCGCGCGCGCCGAGGTCCAGGCCCCACGGCGCGATCTGCGCCGCCGGTGCGGCGGCCGGCACCGCGGCTGCATGCGAGGGTGTCTGGGAGCAGGCCGCGCCCGCGAGCGCCGCGACGACCGCGAGGGCTGCGGAGAGTCCTTTCAGCATGAGCATTACTCCTTTATTTGCTGCCGCCAGATGCCGGCCGCGAACAGCAGCCAGGCGGCGATCCAGGCGAGCCCGCCGAAGGGCGTCAGGAAACCGAGTGCGTCCGGGGCGCCGAGGGCCAGCGCATACAGGCTGCCGCTGAACAGCAACACGCCGGCCACCATGAGCGCGGCCGCGCCGCGCAGCAGCGCCGCCGGCTGCGCGCGCAGGCACAGCCCGATCACCAGGAGGCCGAGGGACTGCAGGAAGTGGTAGCGCGCCGCGGTGTCCCACACGTGCAGCCGCTCGGGCGGCAGGCGCGTGGCGAGCGCGTGCGCTCCCAGTGCCCCGCACAGCGTGGCCAGCGCCAGCAACACGGCCCCGATGGTGAGCGTCGCGCGGCTATTCACCGTGCGGGCCGAAGAACGGCTTTATCAGGTCCAGGGGCAGTGGGAAGACGATGAGCTGGGTGCGCTCGTGGGCGATGTCGGCGAGGGTCTGCAGGTAGCGCAGCTGCAGGGCGCTCGGCTGCGTCGCCAGGGCCTGCGCCGCCTGCACCAGCTGCTGCGCCGCCTGAGCCTCGCCTTCGGCGTGGATGATCTTGGCGCGCCGCGTGCGCTCGGCCTCGGCCTGCTTGGCCATGGCGCGGATCATGCTCTCATCGAGATCCACGTCCTTGATCTCCACCGTCGAGACCTTGATGCCCCAGTTCTCGGTGGCCTGGTCGAGAATGCGCTGCAGGTCGACGTTCAGCTTGTCGCGCTGCGCGAGCAGGTCGTCCATCTCGTGCTGACCGACGACCGAGCGCAGCGTGGTCTGCGCCACCTGGCTGGTGGCGTCGAAGGCGTTCGCCACCTGGATGATGGCCTTGCCGGGGTCGACCACGCGGAAGTACACGACCGCGTTCACCTTCACCGACACGTTGTCGCGCGTGATGACGTCCTGCTTCGGCACGTTGAGCACGATGACCCGCAGGTCCACCTTGCGCATGCGCTGCACCACCGGCCAGATGAGCACCAGGCCCGGCCCCTTGATGCCGGTGAAGCGCCCCAGTGAGAAGACGACCGCACGCTCGTACTCGTTCAGCACGTTGAAGGCGCTGAACAGCAGGATGACGATGAGGATGGCGACGGCGATGATGAACGGCATGCGATTCTCCGGGCGAGCTAAGCCGCGCTTACTGCGGCTCGACCCACAATGTTAGTCCTTCCACCCGCACGATGCGCGCCGGCTGCCCGGACTGCAGCGTCACCTCGCTGCGCGCGTTCCACAGCTCGCCGCCGTAGCGCACGCGGCCCTTGCCGGTGAAGCCGTCCACCACCTCGGCGCTGGCGCCGATCATGCCCGAGGCGCCGGTGGCGACCGGGCGGCGCATGGCGCGGGTGGCGAGATAGACGATGCCGGCGATCATGCCGGCGCCGACGGTGGCGAACGCCGCGATCAGCGGCCGGCCGACGCTCAGCCCCGGCACGTCGCTGTCGAACAGGATGAGCGAGCCGACCACGAAGGCGATGAGGCCGCCGATGCCGAGCGAGCCGTATGTCGGGAAGAAGAACTCGGCGATGATCATCCCGGTGCCGACTGCCACCAGCGCAAGTCCGGCGTAGTTCACCGACAGGATCTGGAACGCGAACAGCGCGATCAGCAGGCAGATCGCACCCGTCACGCCGGGCAGCACCGCGCCGGGGTTGTAGCCCTCGAGCAGCAGCCCCCAGATACCGATCATCATGAGCCCGTAGGCGACCGTCGGGTTGGTGATCACCGCCAGCAGCTCGGTGCGCCAGTCGGGCTTGACCGGGACCGCGGTCAGTCCGCGCGTCGCGAGCTTCACCTCGCCGGTGGCGAGGCGTACCTCACGCCCGTCGATGCGCGCCAGCAGCTCGGGCAGGTTGGCGGCCACCACGTCGATGACGTGCTGCTGCAGAGCCGCGGTGGCCGTCAGGCTCGCCGCACCGCGCACCGCCTGCTCCGCCCAGTCGGCGTTGCGGCCACGCAGCTCCGCCAGGCCACGGATGTACGCGACCGCGTCGTTCACCACCTTGTGCTCCATGGCGCTGCCGGGAGGGTTGGGGGTGGCCTGCTCCTCGGGCTCCGCCTTCTTGTTCTTGTCGCCCTTGTCCTTGTCGCTCTTGTCCTTGCCCACCGGGTTGCCGGGCAGCGGCACGGGCGCCGAGTCATCACCGCCGATGGAAACCGGGGTCGCGGCGCCGAGGTTGGTGGCCGGCGCCATGGCGGCAACGTGGCTGGCGTACAGGATATAGGTGCCGGCGCTGGCGGCCCGGGCGCCCGAAGGCGTCACGTAGGTCGCCACGGGAACGGTAGAGGCGAGGATCGCGCGGATGATGTCGCGCATGGCGCTGTCGAGGCCGCCCGGGGTATCCATCTCCAGCACTACCAGCCGGCTGCCGTCCTTCTGCGCCGCCTCGATGCCGTGCACCACGTAGCGCGAGGTGGCCGGCCCGATGGCTCCGTTTACCTCCAGCACCATGGCCGTGCCCGGCGGCCCGGCGGTACCGGTCGCGGCGCCCTCATCGCTCACGGCCGGGGTGGCGACCGCGAACAGCGCGACGAGCGCGGCGAGCAGCGCGCGACAGGGCTGGGTCATGACATGCACCCTACTCTGGCGCCGGCTGCATCTGCAATCGGGCCGCGGCCGGGCGCGCGCGGCTCACGCCAGGGCGTGCCAGCCCTGGTAACCGACGTACAGGCCCACCAGCAGAATCAGCCCTCCGGACAGGTACGGCGCCCGCTGCGCCAGCACACCGAAGCCCTGGAAGTGGCGTGCCGCGTGCCGGACGGTCAGCGCGGCGACGGTTCCGGAGATGACCATCGTGAGCGCCAGGCCGACGCTGAAACACAGGACGAGGATCGCCCCGAGCGCGAGCTTTTTCAGCTGCAGGCACAGCAGCAGTACCGTGATGGAAGCCGGGCACGGAATGAGGCCACCCGTCAGCCCGAATACCACCAGCTGCGAGGTAGTGACGCGGCGGTGGGCAAAGCGTCGGGCAATCTCCTCGGCGTGCTCGCGCTCGTGCGCGTCCTGCAACTCGGGGTGCACCAGCCGCTCGAGCGCACCCTCGTGGCCGTGCTGATGGGGATGCGCATGATCGTGACCGTGGTCGTGGTCGTGAGTGTGAGCATGGACATGCGGATGAGGATGATCGTGCCCATGGGCCCCGCGCGGCTGCGCCTGCCCACGCCAGGTCCTCCACAGCACCCACGCGGCCACGGCGACGATCACCACGGCGGAGGCCAGCTGGAAGTACGGCTCGCTGGTGGCAGTGTCCCAGCGCCGGCCAAAGTACAGCCCGGCGAGCGCGACGACCCAGACCACCGCCGTGTGTGACACGGTCGCCGAGAGACCAAGGCGCGCCGCCTGGGCCACCGTACCGCGGATGGCGACGATGAAGGCCGCCATCATGGTCTTGGAGTGCCCCGGCTCCAGACCGTGCAGGGCGCCGAGCAGCACCGCGCT
>JANWKR010000095.1 GCA_025451275.1 Steroidobacteraceae bacterium | reverse complement strand
GCCGCCACCGCCCGCGCCCGTGAGCGTCAGCGCGCCGCCGCCGCCGGCCGCGGAGCTCGAGCTCGTCTACGAGGCCGAGGCCCCGGCCCCGTCGCCCGAGCCCCAGGACGAGGAGATCGTGCTGTCCTCGGACGAGGAGATCGTCGACACCGGACTCGCCCGGCTGAACGCCGAGCTGGTGCGCGCGCGCAGCGAGGCGATCGCAGGTGAGCCGGCGGCCGAGCCGGCGGCGCCGGCCGAGAGTGCGGCCGCGGCCGCCGAGGAGAGCTCGCTCGAGCAGACCTTCGTCGCGCCGTCGCCGTTCGTGAAGCTGCGCCCGCCGGAACCGGCGGACGAGGCGCCCGCGCCGCCCGCGCCGGTGCCGCCCGGGCGCGAGCCGGTCCCGACCGGCGAGCGCGTGGAAATGGCGCGCGTGGATGCCGAGCTCCTCGACCAGCTGCTCAACATCTCGGGCGAGGCCAGCATCGCGCGCGCCCGCCTCGAGCAGCAGCTCGGCTCGTTCGACTTCAACCTCGGCGAGCTGTCGCGCACGGTGACGCGCCTGAAGGAGCAGCTGCGCCACCTCGAGATCGAGACCGAGGCGCAGATCCTGCACAAGCACGAGGACGAGGCCGGCTCGCACCGCAGCGACTTCGACCCGCTCGAGCTCGACCGCTACTCCTCGATCCAGCAGTACTCGCGCGCACTGGCCGAGACCGCCAACGACGTGGCCAGCATCCAGGGGCTGCTCGAGAACCTCGCCAAGGACACGCAGAACCTGCTGCAGCAGCAGGCCCGCACCATCACCGAGCTGCAGAACGGACTGATGCGCACGCGCATGGTGCCGTTCCAGCGCCACGTGCAGCGCCTGGCGCGCATCGTGCGCCAGGCCGCCGCGGACACCGGCAAGCGCGCCGAGCTCAGCGTCGAGGGCGCCTCCGGCGAGCTCGACCGCCAGGTGCTGGAGCGCATGCTGCCGCCGTTCGAGCACATGCTGCGCAACGCCGTGGTGCACGGCATCGAGAAACCCGACGAGCGCATCAAGCGCGGCAAGCCCGACACCGGGCGCATCCTGCTCGAGCTGCATCGCGAGGGCGCCGAGGTCATGGTGCGCCTCACCGACGACGGCGGCGGCATGAACCTGCGCGCCATCCGCGACAAGGCGCAGGCGCTCGGCATGATCGGCGCCGGCCAGACCCTCAGCGACGAGGACGCGATGCAGCTGATCCTCGAGCCGGGCTTCTCCACCGCCGGCGCCATCACCCAGCAGGCCGGCCGCGGCGTCGGCATGGACGTGGTGGCGACCGAGATCAAGCGCCTGGGCGGCGCGCTGCACATGGAGACCAAGGCCGGCGAAGGCTCGGTGTTCACCATCCGCCTGCCGCTGACGCTCGCCATCTCGCACGCGCTCGTGGTGCGCACCGACGAGGAGTACTACGCGCTGCCGCTGCCGACGGTGGAGGGCGTGCTGCGCCTGTCCAAGGCCGAGGTGACCGCGCACCTCGGCAAGGACGCGGCCGCGTTCGACTACGGCGGCCAGAAGTACCGCTTCCAGCACCTCGCCAACTTCGTCGGCCTGCCACCCTCCGAGCTGCCCGGCCAGGACGTCACCATCCCGGTGGTGCTGGTGCGCGCCGGCGAGCACTCCACCGGCCTGGTGGCGGACGAGCTGGTCGGCAGCCGCGAGATCGTGGTGAAGTCGGTCGGGCCGCAGATCTCCAGCATCCGCGGCATCTCCGGCGCCACCATCCTCGGCGACGGCCGCATCGTCATCATTCTCGACATCGGCGCGCTGGTGCGCGCCGAGTGGCGCACGCGCGCCGCAGCTCCGGCGCCACCGCGGGAGAAGGGCGACCGCCGTACCTTCGCCATGGTGGTGGACGACTCGATCACCGTGCGCCGCGTGACGCAGCGCCTGCTCGAGCGCAACGGCATGCGCGTCATGACCGCGCGCGATGGCATGGACGCGGTGGCGCTGCTGCAGGACAACATCCCCGACGTCATCCTGCTCGACATCGAGATGCCGCGCATGGACGGCTACGAGGTCGCCGCGCACGTGCGCAACGACCCGCGCCTCAAGGACGTGCCCATCATCATGGTGACCTCGCGCGTCGGCGAGAAACACCGCGCGCGCGCCATCGAGCTCGGCGTCGACGACTACCTCGGCAAGCCCTACCAGGAGGCGCAGCTGCTCGATGCCATCGCGCCGCTGGTCGAGCGCCGCCGCGCCGCCGCGCGCACCCAGGCGTACGGGAGCTAGCACGTGGCCGAGCGAGTCGCCGAGATCTACAGCTTGCTGGTGCCCCTGGTCGAGGGGCGCCTCATCATCCCGCGCGCCTGCGTGGCCGAGGTGATCGGGTTCCAGACCCCGTCGGAGATGACCGGGGCGCCGCCCTGGTACATCGGCACCGTGCCCTGGAACGGCAAGGCGGTGCCGCTGGTGTCGTTCGAGGGTGCCTGCGGGCAGATGATCCCGCCGGCCTCGGGACGCACCCGCATCGTCATCCTGCACGCCCTCGGCACGCGCGTCGAAGGCGGCAACTTCGCGCTCGTCAGCCAGGGCTTCCCGCAGCTGGTGCGCGTGAGCTCCGACGTGGTGCGGCCGGACAACTCGCGCGTGTTCGGGGAGCGCATGCCCGTCATCTGCCAGATCCGCATGATCAACGAAACGCCGCTGGTCCCCGACCTGGAGCGGCTCGAAGAAATGATCGCGGACGAGACCAGTATCGGCGCGTAGCGCACGGCGCGGTCACCGAATGCGCTTGCGCCCCAGCCTGGCCCTGCTGCTGCTCTGCTGGGGCGCATGCGCCGCGCAGACCGTCGTGCCGCTGCAGCTGGAGGACGACGACTACATCGCCACCGTGCGCATCGGCGATGCGCGCCTCAAGGCCGTGCTCGACACCAGCGGCGCCTACGGCATCGCCATCGCGCCCGAGGCCCTGTCGCGCCTGCGCGTGCGCTTCAACGGCGCTACGGTCGAGCGCAGCGGCATGGGCGGGGAGAAGTTCCGCGGCCGCGACTTCGTCATCCCCTCCATGGAGCTCGGCGAGACGGTGTTCCTCAGCGTCGATGGCTTCGAGCGCCGCCACGGCAGCGGCGAGGGCGACACCCCCTACGACGTGGTGATCGGCAACGCCTTCCTCGAGCGCTACACCGTGGTGATCGACTATCCGCGCCAGCGCCTCGAGCTGCACCCGCCCGGCCGCGGCAGCGCGGTGTGCGGGGCGCCGAGCGCGGCGCTGACGCCGACCCAGAACCGCATCGTGTTCAGCACGGTGCGCACCGACTCCGGGGCGATGAACCTCGGCTGGAGCTCCGGCGCCACCTACTCGGTGGTGCTGAAGACGGTCGCCTACCTGCGCGGCCTCACCCTCAAGGACGGCTTCTACTCGACGCGGCGCTTCGCGCTCGGCGGCATCAACGCCGGGCCCGTGGACATGGCGGCCTTCGACGTGCCGGGCATCCCGGACCTCGACGGGCTCATCGGCTCGGACTTCTTCGAGCGCTTCCGCGTGTGCTTCGACTACGCCGAGCACACCGTCAGCGTGCGCGCCGACTAGAGGAACGGGCTGCCGCCGGTCGCTGCGGGGTTGGCGCGCCGGCGCACGCCGGCCGCCGCCGCCTTCGCCAGCTGCACCAGGAAGAAGTTGGCGAACACGCCGGCCATCAGGCGCCACAGCTCGGGCACGTCGGTGAGCTGCGGCAGGCCGAACAGCGCTCCCCAGACGAGGATATTGCCGGCGAGCCACACCGCCACGGCCGCCGCCGTGGCCGGCAGCCGCGCCGGGTCGGCGTCAGGGCCGGCGAGCGGATCCGAAGCCGGTGAGCCCGGCGCGACGGCTACGGCAGGAGGCACCGGGGTGCCGCCCGAGGCCGGGATGCCGCGCTGCGGCCGCGCCGCGGCACCGGCCTGGAGCCCCTTGACCACCCGCCACACGACCGAGGCGATGAAGAAAGCGAGAAACAGCAGGCGCACGTAGCGGTCCACGAAACCCCCTTGGCCGAGCGAGCGCATCATGGGCGCGCGGCCCGCGGCGGTCAAAGCGCGGCTCCCGGTGTTGGGTCAGGCGCGGCGGCGGTTCACAGGTCGCCCCACTGGCGCTGCAGCAGGGCGAGAGCGGTGAGCGCGGCGGTCTCGGTGCGCAGGATGCGGGGACCGAGGCGCACCGGCGCGAACCCCGCCTGCGCCGCCGCTTCCTGCTCGGCCTCGCTCAGCCCGCCCTCGGGACCGATGAGCACGGTGACCGCGGCGGCGCGCGTGAGCTCGCCGAGCCCGCGCGCGGCGTGCGGGGACAGCAGCAGCCGCGTGCCGCCCGCGCCTTCGCCGCTCAGGAATTCGCGCAGGCCGAGGGGACCTGCCACCTCGGGCAGGCGGTTGCGGCCGCACTGCTCGCAGGCGGCAATCACGATCGCGCGCCAGTGCAGCAGCTTGCGGTCGGCCTGGTGCGCATCGAGCTTCACCACGCTGCGCTCGGTGATGACCGGCACCAGGCGCGCGACGCCGAGCTCGGTGGCCTTCTGCACCACGAGATCCATGCGCTCGCCGCGCGAGATGCCCTGCACCAGGGTGAGCGCGAGCGGCGACTCGCGCTCGATGGCGTGGTGCGCACCGACCGCCACCGTCAGCTCCCCGCCGTGT
Organism: Steroidobacteraceae bacterium; assembly: GCA_025451275.1. Classification (GTDB taxonomy): domain Bacteria; phylum Pseudomonadota; class Gammaproteobacteria; order Steroidobacterales; family Steroidobacteraceae; genus 13-2-20CM-66-19. Next base: position 688 of record JANWKR010000095.1, on the reverse strand, counting down.
GCCTTGTCGATGCTGGCCTCGTACTCCCCGCCGCTGCCATTGAACAGGATGAGCGCGGCCCCGACCCGCAGCCGCAGCACGCGCGTCACGTGGCTCGCGGCGCTCCCCTCGAGGCGCAGGCGCGTGCCCGACTCGAGCGGCGCCGCGACGTACACCCGCGTCAGGCGCACGTCGCGATCCCGATGCCCTCGCGCGCCACCTCCACCATGAGGTCGATCTCCTCCGGGGTGACGACGTACGGGGGCATGAAGTAGACGACGTTGCCGATCGGCCGCAGCAGCACGCCGCGGCTGAGCGCGTGGCGGTACACCGCGAGCCCGCGCCGCTCCTGCCACGGGTAGGGCGTGCCGCTGGCCCGGTCGCGCACCATCTCCACCGCGACGATCAGGCCGCGCTGGCGCACCTCGGCCACGTGGCTGTGGTCGGCGAGGGCGGCGCTGCGCTCGCCCAGGTGCGCGGCGAGGGCGCGGTTGCGCGCCAGCGTGCCCGGCTCGGTGAGCAGCCTGAGGCTCGCGTTGGCGGCGGCGCAGGCGAGCGGGTTGCCGGTGAAGCTGTGCGAGTGCAGGAAGGCGCTGAGCTTCACGTACTCGTCGTAGAACGCGTCGTACACGTCCGCGGTGGTCATTACCGCCGACAGCGGCAGGTAGCCGGCGGTCAGGCCCTTGGACAGGCACATGAAGTCGGGGCG
>JANWKR010000094.1 GCA_025451275.1 Steroidobacteraceae bacterium | reverse complement strand
GGCGCCGTACGCGATCATCGGGCTGTGGCGACGCTACGGTGCGCACGGCGCGGCGGCCTTCGAGGCCGAGGCACGCTCGATCGCGCACCTGTTCACCACGCCCACCTCGCGCAACCTGGTGCGCATCTTCCAGCTGCAGGATCGCCTCAAGAGCGCCGGCGGCAAGGGCGGCGCCGACATCCGCCGCGTGCACGTAGTCGGCGCCGGGGTCATGGGTGGGGACATTGCCGCCTGGGCGGCGCTGCGCGGCTTCACGGTGACACTGCAGGACCGCGCCCCGGAGTACGTGGCGCCGGCGCTGCAGCGCGCCGTCGAGCTGTTCGACAAGCGGGTGCGCGATCCGGCCAAGAACGCCGCGGCCCGCGCGCGCCTCACCGCCGACGTCGCCGGCGACGGCGTGCCGGATGCCGACGTCGTCATCGAGGCGATCTTCGAGAATCTCGAGGCCAAGCAGGAGCTGTACGCGCGCCTCGAGCCGCGCATGAAGACCGGCGCCCTGCTCGCCACCAACACCTCGAGCATCATGCTCGAGCCGCTCGCGGCCAAGCTCGCCAACCCCGCGCGCCTGGTGGGCCTGCACTTCTTCAATCCGGTGGCGCAGATGCCGCTCATCGAGGTGGTGCACGCCGCCGGCACCGACGCGCAGGCGGTGCAGGCGGCGGCCGGCTTCGCCAAGCGGCTCGACAAGCTGCCGGTGCCGTGCCGCAGCGCGCCCGGCTTCATGGTGAACCGCGTGCTGACGCCCTACATGTACGAGGCCATGCTGGCGGCGCAGGAAGGCGTGGCGCCCGCGGCCATCGACCGCGCGGCGGTCGAATTCGGCATGCCGATGGGACCGATCGAGCTGGTCGACGTGGTCGGACTCGACGTGGCCGCGCACGTGGGCGAGATCATCGCGCGCGAGCTCGGGCGCACGGTGACGCAGATCGCGCGCCTCGACGAGCTCATCGCCGCCAAGAAGCTCGGCCGCAAGAGTGGTGCCGGCTTCTACAGCTGGCAGGACGGCAAGCCGCACAAGCCGCCCGCCGCAGCGCCGGCGCCGGCTGACCTCATCGACCGCATGATCCTGGTGATGGTGAACGAGTGCGTGGCGTGCCTGCGCGAGAAGGTGGTGGACAACGCCGACTTCGCCGACGCGGCGGTGATATTCGGCACCGGCTTCGCGCCGTTTCGTGGCGGACCTCTCACTTACGCGCGCGCCCGCGGCGTGCCGGCGGTGGTCGCGCGACTGCACGAGCTCGCGGCGCGCCACGGCGAGCGCTTCCGGCCCGACGCCGGCTGGACGCAGCTCACGTAATGCCGGGAAAATGCGTGACCGGTTCCCGGTGCTCGTGGACGCCTGTGCTACCATCCAAACAGGCCTTGCGTCGCAGCATGAGCGGGCGCGCGGCCGCACGCAGCCACTGGTAAGCAATGTCCGAAGAGCAGGCCGCCTCAGTCCAATTGCTCCGCAGCTTCGCGCCGCTGGATGGCATGAAGCGCGAGAACCTTGCCGCGCTGGCCAAGAAGGTCACCGTGCGCACCCTGTCGGCCGGGCGCGCGCTGTTCAGCGTCGGTGACAGCGACAAGCGCACCATCTGGCTGGTGAGCGGCGTGCTCGAGGTCAACGACGGCGAGCGCAACGTCGGCCTGCTGCGCAGCGGCACCCCCGAGGCGCGCAATCCCCTCTTCCCCGGCCTGCCGCGGCGCGTGACGCTGCGGGCGGTCGACGACATCAGCTACCTCGCCATCGACAGCGAGCTGCTCGACGTCATGATCACCTGGGACCAGACCGGCAGCTACGAGGTCGAGGAGCTGCAGGCGCGCCTGCAGAGCGAGGGCTCCGACGACTGGATGACGACGCTGCTGCAGACCAATGCCTTTCACCGCATCCCGCCGGCGAACATCCAGGCCATCTTCCAGCGCCTGCAGCGCACCCCGTGCAAGGCCGGGGAGGTGGTCATCAAGCAGGGCGACGAGGGCGACTACTTCTACATCATCGTCAGCGGCAAGTGCGCCGTGACGCGCGAGACCCCGCTCAGCCGCGAGGGCATCAAGCTCGCCGAGCTCGGCGTCGGCGACACTTTCGGCGAGGAGGCGCTGATTGCGGAGGCCAAGCGCAACGCCACCGTCACCATGATGACCGACGGCGTGCTGATGCGGCTCAACAAGCAGGACTTCCGCGAGCTCATGAACGAGCCGCTGCTGCAATGGGTGAACGCCGAGCAGGGCCGCAAGATCATCGAGCGCGGCGGGCGCTGGCTCGACGTGCGCCTGCCGAGCGAGCATCAGAACCTGTCGATCGAGGGCTCGCTCAACGTGCCCCTGTACCTGATCCGCCTGAAGCTCTCGACCTTCGACCGCACCAAGCCCTACATCGTGTACTGCGACACCGGGCGGCGCAGCTCCGCGGCCGCCTACATCCTGGTCGAGCGGGGGTTCGATGCCTACGTGCTCACCGGCGGCATGAGCGCCGGCGGCCTGCAGCTGGTGCGCGGCGGGGGCAATCCGGAGAAACCGTAAGCGTCGCGTGCGCCGGGCGGCGCTCGGCGCCGGCGCGCTACATGGTGTGGGTGGCCTTGTCGCCCGAGAGGGCGCCGGCGAGATAGGTCTCGATCTTCTTCTGCGTCTGGCCGCGGTCCTGCTCGGAGAACTGCACGCCGATACCGGCGGTGCGCTTGCCCTGATTGCCCTGCGCGCCCTTGGGAGTGACCCAGATGACGCGCCCGGCCACGGGCAGCTTCTCGTCCTCGCCCATGAGGTTCAGCAGCATGAATACTTCGTCGCCCAGGCGGTAATTACTGTTGGTCGGGATGAAGAGGCCACCGTTCTTCACGAACGGCATGTAGGCAAGATACAGGGCGCTCTTGTCCTTAATCGTCAGAGTCAGTAGACCCGGCTTGTTGCCGCCCGTTCTCACGTTCCTGTCCCCGCTCACCTGTACCGCGCTTGCGTTCATCCCTGTCCCCCGCTGCCGGCACCGCCCGCTGGCGCCAGCCGCCGAAATAGAGTTTCGAGCGCCAGGCCGCGGTTGAGAGGTGCGTCGAGCGTCGCGCGCAACTCCCGTACCTCATCAACCAGCCCGAACAGCTCCCGTATATTCAAGAACGTAGCCCCCTCTGACAAGTAGGGGGCAGCCCTCATTTCCGTCAAAAAGGCCCCGCGTGCCGCGCCGTTCCGGACCCGTTCTGTGAGCCATTTCTCAAAGCACAGCAGCCGGAGCGGCAGCTCGCTGCGCGCCCAGCGCTCCGCCTGCGCGACCGGATCGGCGCGCCCGGCCGCCAGCGCCTCCAGGCTCTGGCGCGAGTCGGCGCCGACCGCGGCGAGCTCGTGCGGGTCGCGCCCGGCCGCCAGCAGCGGGGCCTCCCCGAGCACGTCCAGTGCCCCGGCCCAGTCGGCCTGCGACCCGCCCCGCTCGCCGCTCAGCCACGCGAGGCTCTCGGCGCGCTGCGGGGCGCGCACGCTGAGGCGCTGGCAGCGGCTGAGGAGCGTCGGTGGCAGGCGCGAGGGCTGCGTGGCGACCAGCACCAGCAGCGTGCGCGGCGAGGGTTCCTCGAGGGTCTTGAGGAGCGCGTTGGCGGCGAAGCGGTTCAGGGCGTCGGCCGGGGTGATCACGCCGACCTTGTAGCCGCCGGCGTGGCTGGTGAGTGCGAGCTCCGCGGCGAGCTCGCGCACCTGCTCGATGCGGATCTGGCGCGAGTCTTCCTGCGGGCTCAGCCACAGGAGGTCCGGGTGCTGCAGCGCGCGCGCCCGGCGGCAGCCGGTGCACGCCCCGCATGGCGCGCGCGCCGGCTCCTGGCACAGCACCAGCTGCGCCGCCCAGGCGGCGAGCCACTCCCCGCCCGCCCCCGGCCCCTCGTGGATGAGGAGCGCGTGCGGCAGGCGGCCCTGCGCAAATGCGGCCGCGACCGCCTCCGTCTCGCGGGCGACCCAGGGGGGAGCGGCGCTCATTTGCGCGCCCGGGCCGGGGGATTGAGACGCGCGAGCGCGGCGGCGACGCGATGCTCGACCTCCATCAGGGGCGCGGCCGCATCGATGACGTGGAAGCGCTCGGGCTCGCGCCGTGCAAGCTCGAGGTACCCGGCCCGCACGCGCTCGAAGAACTCGACCGTCTCGGCCTCGAAGCGATCGGCGCCGCCGCCGGCACGTGAGCGGGCGCGGATGAGCCCGTGCGCGGGCGGCAGGTCGAGCAGCAGCGTGCAGTCGGGCTGCACGTCGGGGTGCACGACCCGGGCGAGTGTCTCGATGAGGCTCGAGTCGACCCCGCGGCCGCTGCCCTGATAGGCGCGCGTCGCATCCGTGAAGCGGTCGCACACCACCCACTCCCCGCGCTCGAGCGCCGGGCGGATGACGTTCTGCACGTGCAGGCCGCGCGCGGCGAACATGAGCAGCGTCTCGGTCGCGGGCGAGACGGTCTCGGTGCCGCGCTCGAGCACCATCTGGCGCAGCCGCTCGGCGAGCGGCGTGCCGCCCGGCTCGCGCGTCAGGCGCACCGCCACGTTGTGGCGACCGAGCCAGGCGACCGCGAACTTGGCCACCGTGGACTTGCCCGCGCCCTCGATGCCCTCGAGGGTGATGAAGCGGCCGCGGCTCATGGGTGCGCGCCGCCCTGCCCGGCCGGCTCTCGCTCGTGCGGCGGGTTGCGCAGGTGCTTGAGGTAGGCTTGCACCGCGGAATTATGCTCTTCCAGGGTCCTGGAGAAATGGTGTGCCCCGTCGTTGAGGCCGGTGGCCACGAAGAACAGCGCATCGGTCTGCGCCGGCTGCACCGCGGCGAGCAGCGACTCGCGCCCGGGGAGCGCAATCGGCGTCGGCGGCAGCCCCTCGCGGGTGTAGGTGTTGTAGGGGTTGTCGGTGGTGAGGTCCTTGGTATGGATCGTGCCGTCGTACCTGTCGCCGAGCCCGTATACCACCGTCGGGTCGGACTGCAGGCGCATGCCCTTGCGCAGGCGGTTGACGAACACCCCGGCGATGAGCGCCCGCTCGCTCTTCAGCGCCGCCTCCTTCTCGACCATCGAGGCGAGGATCAGCGCCTGGTAGGGCGTGTCGAACGGCAGATCGGGGCGGCGCACCGCCCAGGCGTTCGCGAGCGCCTTCTGCATGCTGTCGTAGGCGAGCCCGAGAATGACCACGTCCGGGGTCTTGCCCGCGAAGCGGTAGGTGTCGGGAAAGAATTCCCCTTCCGGCCGCACGCCCGGGTGGCCGAGCGCGGCCATGACGGCCTCCGCGCCCTTGCCGGCGAGCGTGTGCTGCACGCGCGGGTGCTGCGCCAGGGCATCGAGGAAGTCCTGGAAGGCCGTGCCCTCGACCACCGTGAGCTGCTCGAGCACCACCTTGCCCTCCGCGAACAGCGCCAGGATCTGCGCCGGGCTCGCCGCCGGCGGCAGCTCGTACTCGCCGGCCTGGACGCGCGGGCGCAGACGATGGAGCCTGAGATACCACTCCACCGCCGCGGCGCTGCGCAGCGCGCCACCGGCCTGCAGCCGCGTGAGAATCGTCCGCAGGCTCATGCCGGGCTCGACCTGGATGCGCGACAGCGCGGTGGCCGGCCCCGGCGCGGTGAACTCGCGCTGCGTCCACAGATAACCCCCGGCGGCGGCGGAGGCGAGCGCCACGAGCAGCGCCACGAGAATGAGCGCGAGACGCGCGCCGCCGCGCGCGGCGGCCGGCTCAGGCACGCGCGCCGTCCCGCGCCAGCACGGCGGCCAGCTGCGCCTGCAGGGCGCGCGTCACCGCACCGACCTCACGCGGCGCGCCCTGAAGCTCGCGCACCGGGCGCACGCCGATGAGTGCATTGGTCAGAAAGATCTCCTCCGCCCGCTCCAGCTCCAGCGCCCCGAGCGCGTCCTCGGCGGCCGGGATGCCGGCGACCGCGGCCGCCTCCAGCACCGCCGCGCGCATGACGCCGGCCACGCCGCAGGCGTCCAGCCGCGGGGTCGCGAGCCTGCCCTGGTGCACGAGGAACACGTTGCTCATGGTGCCCGAAATCAGCCGGCCGCCGCTCGAGAACATGAGCGCCTCGGCGAGCTCCGCATCGCGCAGCTCGGCGCGCGCCAGCACCTGCTCGAGGCGATTGCAGTGCTTCAGCCCCGCGAGCGCCGGATTCTCGCCGAGGCGCGTGGCGGCGATCCGCACCCGCACGCCGTCCTGCGCCAGGTGAGCATCGTCCTCCGGCCACGCGTAGCGCAGCGTGATGCGCGTCGGCCGCTCGGTCCCGCTCGGACCGTAGCCGCGCGCGGTGGCAACCCCCCGCGTCACCAATACCTTGACGATCGCGCGCCCGGCACCGGCGGCAAGCTCGCGCACCTCGGCGGCGACCGCGGCGAGGTCCGTCGCCAGGGCGAGGCGGCGGCAGCCCGCCTCGAGGCGAGCCAGGTGGCGCTCGAGCAGGCGTGGACGGTGCTCGAGGCAGGCGATCGTCTCGAACAGGCCATCGCCGTAGTGCAGGCCGCGGTCGAGCGCCGAGACGGCGCGTGCCTCGCGGCCGTCGATGCGCACCACTTCAGGCTCGAGGCTCACGCGCGTCCTTCGAGCGCAGCCAGCAGGCCGCGCGCCTTGGCGCGCGTCTCCTCGAGCTCGCGCTCCGGGTCGGAGTCGGCGACGATGCCGGCGCCGGCGCGGAACGCCACCCGCGCACCGCGCACGGTCATGGTGCGGATCAGGATGTTGAGATCGAGCCGCCCGTCGCGCGTCAGGTAGCCGAGCGAGCCGGTGTAGGCGCCGCGTCCCTCCCCCTCGAGCTCGGCGATGATCTGCATGCAGCGGAACTTCGGACACCCGGTGATGGTGCCGCCCGGGAACACCGCCCGCACCGCGCCGAGTGCGGTGACGTCGCCCTTCAGCACCCCGCTCACGTTCGAGACGATGTGGTGCACGTGGGTGTAGGACTCGATGGTCATGAGCTCATCGACCCGCACGCTGCCCGGCTCGCACACCCGCCCGAGGTCGTTGCGCTCGAGGTCGATGAGCATGATGTGCTCGGCGCGCTCCTTGGGATGGGCGGCAAGCTCGGCCATCTCGTCCCGGTCCCCGCCGGGACGGCGGCTGCGCGGGCGCGTGCCGGCAATGGGGCGGGTTTCCACCGCCCGCCCCTCCACCCGCACCAGCCGCTCGGGCGAGGAGCTGAGGATTCCCACGTCCTGCCACTGCGCGAGCGCTGCGAACGGGGCGGGATTGGCGGCGCACAGCCGCGCATAGAGCGCCGCCGCCGGGCTCGCGCTGCCTGCCCCCTGCACCGCGACGTCCCAGGGACGGGACAGGTTCGCCTGGTAGACGTCGCCGGCGCGCACGTACTCCTTGGCGCGACGCACGCGCTCGAGGTAGGCGCGCGGGTCCTCCTCGTGCACCGCATCGATCCGCAGCCGGTCGGCGGGCTCGCTCTCGCCGGCGGCCACGGCGGCCTCGCGCGCGATGTCCTCGAGGACGGCCTCGGTGCCGGGCTCGCCGATGAGGCGCACGCGGCCGCTGGCGAGCTCGTGCACCAGCGCGCACGGCGTGCGCAGCGCGAAGGCCTGCCACGGGAGCGGGGTGCGCGGGAGCTTGAGCTGCGGCTCGATCTCGCCGGCCAGCTCGTACCCGAGGTACAGCGCCCAGCCGCCCGTGAAGGGCAAAGGCGCGGCCTGCGCAGCGATGGCCTCCGTACGCCACCAGTCCTCGAGCGCCGCCAGGAACCCCGCTCCCCGCGGGGTATGGCCGCGCGCGCGGAGCTCGCCGTCCGCGGTGAGCCACAGAGCCGCGCGCGGGGCGGCGAGCAGCACGCTCGCGTCGCTCAGGGGACCGGAAGCGGCGCTGTCGAGCAGCAGCGGGTAGCGCTCGGGATGCCGTGCGGCCAGGCGCCGCAGCACCAGCGGCGGGACGGCGAGATCGCGGACCAGGGACGCGCGCGTGGCGGCGGCCTTCGCGCTCGGCGTGCTCAGGCGCTGAAGCGCCGGAAGATCAGCGAGCCGTTGGTGCCGCCGAAGCCGAACGAGTTCGACAGGCTCACGTCGATCTTCATGCGCCGCGCCGTGTTCGGCACGTAGTCGAGGTCGCACTCCGGGTCGGGCGTCTGGTAGTTGATGGTGGGCGGGGCGACGCCGTCGCGGATCGCCAGCACCGAGAAGATCGCCTCCACGACACCGGCGGCGCCGAGCAGGTGCCCGGTCATGGACTTGGTGGAGCTGATCGCGATCTTATTGGCGTGCTCGCCGAAGGCGCGCTTCATGGCCACGGTCTCGGCCTTGTCGCCGAGCGGGGTCGAGGTGGCGTGCGCGTTGATGTACTGCACCTCGCCGGCATTGAGCGCCGCGTCGCGCAGCGCATTCTGCATCGCGAGGCGCGCGCCCTCGCCGTCCTCGGGCGGGGCGGTGATGTGGTGCGCGTCGCCCGACATGCCGAAGCCGACGAGCTCGGCGTAGATGCGCGCGCCGCGCGCCCGGGCGAACTCGAGCTCCTCGAGTACCACCGCGCCACCGCCATCGCTCAGCACGAAGCCGTCGCGGTCCTTGTCCCAGGGGCGGCTCGCTTCCGTCGGCGCATCGTTGCGCGTCGACAGCGCCTTGGCCTGCCCGAAGCTGCCCAGCCCGCAGCGCGTGGTGGCCATCTCGCCGCCGCCGGCGATGACCACGTCGGCATCACCGTACTGGATGGTGCGCATGGCGAGCCCGATGGCATGGGTCGAGGTCGTGCACGCGGTCACGACGCCGAGGTTCGGGCCCTTCAGCCCGTAACGGATGGAGAGATGCCCGGCGATCATGTTGATGATGGTCGCGGGCACGAAGAACGGCGAGATCTTGCGCGGGCTGTTGGCCTTGAGGTACTCGGAGTACTCGGTCTCGATGGTCCACAGTCCGCCGATGCCTGCGCCGCACACCGCGCCGCAGCGCGCCGGATCGGTCTTGGAGAAATCCAGCCCGGAGTCCGAGACGGCCTGCACGCCGGCGGCCACGCCGTAGTGCATGAACTCGTCCATGCGGCGCGCTTCCTTGGGCGGGATGTACTGGCCGACGTCGAAGCCGCGCACCGAGCCGCCGAAGCGCACCGGAAAGGCGGACACGTCGAAGCGCGTCACCGGGCCGATGCCGCTCTCGCCACGCAGGATGGCGTCCCATGCCGACTGGACGGTGCTCCCGACCGGAGACACCATTCCGAGTCCCGTTACGACGACGCGGCGCTTACTCACACGCTTCCTGTCGCGCCTTCAGCCGGTTCAGGACTTGCTGCGACGCTCGTTGATGTAGTCGATCGCCTGGTGCACCGTGGTGATCTTCTCGGCGTCCTCGTCCGGAATCTCGATCTCGAACTCCTCCTCGAGGGCCATCACCAGCTCGACCGTGTCGAGCGAGTCGGCTCCCAGGTCATCCACGAACGAGGCCTCGTTCGTGACCTGCTCCTGTTTGACGCCCAGCTGTTCGGCAACGATGGCCTTGACCTGCTGCTCAACTGTGCTCATTAGCGGTTGGTCCTTATAGCTTGGAAAATTGGGCTGCCGCGCACCACAGCATTCTGGGGGCTAGCGGGCGCGGTATTGTAGGGGAACACCCCCCGGGGTGCCACTCGCTTACACCGGGCGCGAGTGGTTGTTTTTGCTGATGAAACTGCCCGTGCGGGTTCCCGTCGCGGGCGCCGCCCGGTGCCCCGTGTGGCGTACCGCCAACGCGTGCCGCTCAGGCCATGTACATCCCGCCGTTCACGTGCAGCGTCTCCCCGGTGATGTAGGCGGCGTGCGGCGAGACGAGGAACAGCACCGCCTGGGCGATGTCATCGGGTGTGCCGAGCCGGCCCATCGGGATCTGCGCGAGGAGCGCTGAGCGCTGCTCGTCGTTGAGCACGCGCGTCATGTCGGTGTCGATGAAGCCCGGGGCCACCGCGTTCACGCTGATGCCGCGCGAGGCCAGCTCCCTGGCGAGCGACTTGGTGAAGCCGATGACGCCGGCCTTGGCGGCGGCGTAATTGGCCTGCCCGGCGTTGCCGGTGACGCCCACCACCGAGGTGAGGTTGACGATGCGGCCGCGCCGTTCCTTCATCATGCGCCGCACGCACGCCTTGGAGACGCGGAACACCGCCGTGAGGTTCGTGGTGATGACCGCGTCCCAGTCCTCCGGCTTCATGCGCAGCAGCAGCGTGTCGCGGGTGATGGCGGCGTTGTTCACCAGGATGGACGGCATCTCGCCCTTCTCGTCCAGATCCTCGACGAGCGCGTCGATGGAGGCGGGGTTCCCGGCGTCCAGCACCGTGCCGCGGCCGTTGCATCCGTGCGACTTGAGCGCCGCTTCCAGCTTCGCCGCTCCTTCCGCGCTCGTGGCGGTGCCGATCACGCGGGCACCGGCGCCGCCGAGGGCCAGAGCGATGGCATGGCCGATGCCGCGCGAGGCGCCGGTGACCAGCGCCACTTCCTTTTCAAGCATGGGACTCTCCCCGGGTTGCCGCGAGCGCCGCCCCGAGGGCGGCCGTGTCCTCGAGCGCATGGAAGCTGAGATTTGCGCGCTTCTCGATGCGGCGGTTGAGGCCGGTGAGCACCCTGCCCGGCCCGCACTCGATGACCTGCGCGATGCCGGGCTGCGACACCGCGCGCAGCGTGTCGGGCCAGCGCACCGGGCTTGCGATCTGCCGCACCAGCACCGCGCGCAGGTCGGCCGGCTCGGCGTGCGCCGTGGCATCCACCGCGCTCACGTAGCGCATGGCGGGCGGGCGCACGCTCAGGCGCTCGAGGTGCGCGCGCAGCCGCTCGCCCGCGCCGCGCATCAGGCTCGTGTGCGAGGGCACGCTCACCGGCAGCATGACGGCGCGCTTGGCGCCCGCGGCCTTGAGGAGCGCGATGGCGCGCTCGACCGCAGCGGCCTCGCCGGCGATCACCACCTGACCGGGTGAGTTGAAGTTGGCCGGCTCGACCAGGGCTGCACCCCGGGAGGCCTCGCGGCAGGCGCTGAGCACCGCCGCGTCGTCGAGCCCCAGGATCGCCGCCATCGCCCCGGTGCCCGCCGGCACCCCCTCCTGCATCACCTGGCCGCGAAAGCGCACCAGCTCCACCGCCGGTGCAAACTCGAGTGCGTCCGCGCACACGAGCGCGGTGAACTCGCCCAGGCTGTGGCCCGAGACGCACACGGGAGCTGCGCCGCCCTGCGCCCGCCACAGCCTGAAGGTCGCCACCCCGGCCGCGAGCATCGCCGGCTGCGTCTTCTCGGTGGCGTTGAGCGCGCTTTCCGGCCCCTGACTCACGACCTGCCACAGATCGTAACCGAGCACCCCGGAGGCCTCGGCGAAGGTGTCGCGCACGCAGGCTTCGCCGGCGAAAGCGCTCAGCATGCCGACCGCCTGCGAACCCTGACCCGGAAACACGAACGCGAACGCCATGCGACTCCCTTTGAGATGCGGCGCGGATTATAGCGACTGGCGCCGCGCGCCAAGGAGCGCGGCCGCGGCGGTCCCGCCCAGCACTCCGTAGAGGTGGGCGTCCACGACCACCGGGTCGCTTCCGGAGAACGGCAGGGGGCCGACGAGATGCTCGTAGAGGACCTTCGCGGCGAGCAGCGCCGCGAGCACCCAGCCCTCGAGCTCGCCGCGGCGCAGGTGCGCCAGCGCCCCGGCCGCCATGACTCCATGCAGCACGCCCGAGGAACCCACGTACCACTGGACGGTCGAATCGCCGAACCACAGGCCCGCGTCGATGGCGGCCGCCCCGGTCAGCACGATGAGCAGCCAGCGGCGCGGGGAGTAGTCGCGGGCGAAGAGCGCCCACACCAGCACGAGGCCGCCGCAGTTGAGCAGCGCATGCCGCAGGTCGAGGTGAACCAGGTGTGCCGTGACGGCGCGCCACCACTGGCCGCGGGCGAGCCCGGTGCGCTCGTAGCGCAGCAGCTGACGCGTGCCCTCCCCGCCTGCGGTCAGTGCGACGAGGCCGAGGCAGAGGGCACCGAGTGCGAGTCCCCGGCGGCCGTCGCAATTGAGAGACGTGAGTATGGCGCGCACGTTCACGGAAGCCGGTGACCCCCTTTTGTTATGATCCGACCCGCTTTTTAGCTTAAACGGCGGCCAGGCCGCCCGGACACGACAGCGTATGAACTACACGCTTTCCGAGGTTAGCAGAGCCGCCCGGCACCGCGCCCGCGGCTTCACCCTCATCGAGATCATGGTGGTCGTGATCATCATCGGCCTGCTGGCGGCGGTGATCGTGCCGCAGGTGGTCAGCAAAGTGGACGAGGCGCGCGTCGCCAAGGCGAAGCAGGACATCCAGAGCCTGGAGACGGCGCTCACCATGTACCGGCTCGACAACTCCAAGTACCCGACCTCGGAGCAGGGCCTGTCGGCGCTGGTCACGCAGCCCACCGACCCGTCCATCAAGCACTGGCGCCCGGGCGGCTACCTGCAGCGCGTCAGCAAGGACCCCTGGGGGAACGACTACCAGTACGTCTACCCGGGCGCGCACGGCAAGGAGTACGACCTGTTCAGCCTCGGAGCCGATGGCGCACCCGGCGGTGAAGGCCTCGATGCCGACATCGGCAACTGGAACATCGGCGACTAGCCCGCACCGCCGGCGGCGGCCGGCCGCGAGCGCGCCCGCCGCGCGCGGCTTCACGCTGATCGAGATCCTGGTGGTGGTCGCCATCATCGGGGTCATCTCGGCGGCCATGCTGCTGTCGGTGAGCGTCACCGGCCGCGACAGCGAACTGGAGCGGGAAGGTACCCGGCTGCAGAGCCTCTTCACCTACGCGCACGAGCAGGCCGAGCTGCAGACGCGCGACTACGGCGTGCTGTTCCAGGACGACGGCTACGAGTTCCTGGTCTACGACGTGCACCGCGGGCAGTGGCGCAGCGTGTTCGAGGACGATGCGCTGACCGCGCGTCACCTCCCGGATGGCCTCGACCTCAAGCTCACCCTGGAGTCGCGCCCGGTGGTGCTCAAGCGCCCCACGGACGCCGCCGACAAGACCCCGCAGGTGATGATCTTCTCCAACGGCGACCTGAGCGCCTTCGCCGCCACCCTCGAGCGCGACGGCGGCCGGCGCAGCATCACCGTCACCCAGGACGACAAGGGCGCGGTCATCGAGAAGCCGATGGTGGAGGCCAAGCCGTGAGAGCGGGCGCGCGCGGCTTCACCCTCATCGAGGTGCTGGTGGCGCTCGCCATCGTCGCCATCGGCATGGCGGCGGTGCTCGGTGCGCTCTCCTCCTCGGCCGACACGGTCTCGCGCCTGCGCGACAAGACCTTCGCGCAGTGGTTCGCGATGAACCGCATCGCGACGCTGCGCCTGTCCGGGCAGGCGCCGCCGACCGGCAAGAGCAACGGCGACGACGACTACGCCGGCCGCAAGTGGCACTGGGCCCAGGAGGTGGTGACCACCGAGGTGCCGGGCGTCGAGCGCATCGATGTCAACGTGCGGCCTGCCGACCTCAAGGTCGAAAACGATGACAGCGGCTGGCTCACCACCGTGAGCGGCATCTGGGGCGATGCGGTCGGCATCCCCAATGGCTACCAGCCGGACTGGGGCGCGCAGCTGCCGCGCGGCGCGCCGGGCGGCGTCCCGGGCACCGGCGGCATCGGCACCCCGGGGGTCCCCGCGCCCGGGCAGCCCTTCGTGCCGAACATCACCCCGCAGCCGAGCGCACCGACGCAGCCCCCGCAGCTCACCAACCCGAACCAGAACCAATGAGGCACCCGCGCCAAGCAGGGTTCACCCTGCTCGAGCTGATGGTCGCGCTGTTCATCGCCGCGCTCATGTTCGCCATGGGCTACGCCGCCATCAACCAGGGGCTCACGAGCCACGACTCGCTCAAGGAGCAGCAGGCGCACCTGCTGCAGCTGCAGACCACGGTGCGTCTGCTGGAGCAGGACTTCGTGCAGGCCGCACCGCGCCCGGTGCGCCAGCCGGTCGGTGACGAACCGGCGCAGTACGCCATGCTCGGCGGGACGCCCGGCACGCAGCCGGTGGTGGCGCTGACGCGCGCCGGCTGGTCTAACCCGGCCGGCCTGCAGCGCCCCGGGCTGCAGCGCGTCGCCTACTTCCTCGAGAACAACACGCTCAGGCGCGAGTACTGGGACGTGCTCGACCCGACGCTCGCGAGCGTCACCGCCAAGCGCGACCTGCTCGAGCACGTCAAGTCCTTCACCATCCGCTACCTCGACCAGCAGCGGCAGTGGCAGGACCAGTGGCCGCCCCTCACCAACACCGTACAGTCCGGCCCGACGATGGAAATGTCGCTGCGCCAGCGCCCGCTGGCGGTCGAAATCACGCTCGACACCGATGACTGGGGCAAGATCGTGCGCATCATCGAGATCGCCGGATGAGCGCGCGCCGCGGTCAACGGCAGCGTCCGCGCGCGAAGTCGCCGCACGCGCAGCGCGGCATCGCGCTGCTGGTGGCGATCCTCCTGGTCGCGCTCGGGACCATCATCGCCGCAGCGGTCGCGTACGAGAACGTCATGACCGCGCGGCGCGGCACCGCGACCTTCGCCCTCGACCAGGCGCTCCTCATCGGCGAGGGTGCCGAGGCGCTCGCCGCCTACGGCCTGCGCCAGATCAAGACCAACACCCGCGGCAGCGCCTCGCAGGACATCTACGTCGGCCAGGGCTGGGACAAGCCCTACGGACCGCTGGAAGTGGTGCCCGGCGTCATGCTGACCGCGGGCCTCGAGGACGCACAGGGACGTTTCAATCTCAACAACCTCGTCCGTCCCGACGACTCGCCCGACCCGGTGCAGATCGCCGCCTTCACCAAGCTCCTCGAGATCGTCGGGCTCGAGCCGAAGTGGGCGGGCTTCGTCGTCGACTGGATCGACATGGACATCGCGCCCTCGAACCCGGACGGCGCCGAGGACAGCGTCTACATGGGGCAGACCCCGCCCTACCGCACCGCCAACCGCTACATCACGAGCACGACCGAGCTGCTGGCGCTGCCGGGCTTCGGGGCCGACCGCTACAAGCGGCTCGCCCCGTACCTGAGCGCCCTGCCCTACGGCACGCAGCTCAACGTCTGCACGGCCGATCCTGTGGTGCTGGACGCCTTCGGGCCGCCGGGGGTGAACCAGTACAGTACCGACGTCGAGCAGTTCACCAAGAACCGCGCCGCCGCCGGTGGCTGCTTCCCGACCATGGCGACGTTCCGGACGGGCGTGGCTGCCGCGGGCCAGCCGCCGGTCCAGGGCACCCCGCAGGTGCAGGGCGGTGTGCAGGGCGGCGGCACGGGGTCAAACCAGCCCTTCGGCACCACCTCGCAGTACTTCCGGCTCACCAGCTTCATCACTATTGGCAGTGCGGAATTCAACTTGTACAGTCTTCTGTACCAGGACGGCACGGGCGCGGTGCGCCCCATCCAGCGCAGCTTCACGCCCGATTGAGGCCCGAACCGCTTTCAGTGACGCGATCGATGAAACCCCGCGGCAAATGATGACACGATCACACCATGGCTGACTGGCTGCTGCTGCGCCTGCCGCGCGGGCCCGAGCAGGGCGCGACCTGGCTCATCGTCGACGCCCGCGGGGCGCCGACCGGGCCGCCGCAGGGCGGGCCGCTGGCGCTGGCGGCGGCGCGGGCCGCGGGCCGGCGCGTGGCCGTGCTGGTGCCCGGCACCGACGTGCTGCTCGCCGAGCCCGACGTACCGGTCAAGGCCGGCGCCAAGCTGCCCCAGCTGGTGCCGTACGCGCTCGAGGAGCAGCTGGCCGACGACATCGACGACCTGCACTTCGCCATCGGCAAGCGCACGGGCGACTCGCACCGCGTGCCGGTGGCGGTGGTGACGCGCGCGCTTCTCGATGAGTGGCTCGCGACGCTGCGCGGGGCCGGGCTGGAGCCCGAGGCGCTGTACGCTGACAGCGAGCTGCTGCCGCAGAATCCCGGCCAGGCGGTGGCGCTGCTCGAGGAGGACGCGGTATTCGTGCGCGCGCCCGGCGGCACCCCCGTCACCCTGCCGGCCGATGCGCTCGGCGAGGCGCTCGAGATCGCCAAGTCCGGCGCCGACTCCACGGCCACCGGCGCGCGGGGCCTGATTCTCTACACGGGAGCCGCCGAGTGGCAGCGGCATGCGCCGCAGGTCGAGGCGGCGCGCCCGCAGTTCGATGGCATCAAGGTGCAGCTGCTTACCGGCGGCCCGCTGGCTTTGTTCGCGCAGCAGCTGCCAGGCGGCAGCGCCATCAACCTGCTGCAGGGCACCTACACCCCGACCGCCGCGCGCGCGGTGGGCTTCAGGGCCTGGCGCGTCGCGGCCCTGCTGCTCGCCGGGCTCATCGGCCTGCACATCGTCGGCAAGGCCGCCGAGTGGCAGGTATTGAAAAAGCGCGAGCACCAGGTGGACGCCACCATCCGCGACACCTACCGCAGCGCCATGGGCACCGAGCCCCCGGGCACGGCCGAGGCGCGCCACCACATGGAGGCGCGGCTCCTGGCCGCGCAGCGCGCCGGCGGCGGCCTGCTGCCGGCACTGCAGGCGTTCGTGCAGGCGCGCGATGCGGCCCCGGGCGCGAGCATGCAGGCGCTCAACTTCCACGGCGGCTCGCTCGAGATGAAGCTGTCGGCGCCGGATGCCTCGAGTCTCGATCACCTGAGCCAGGCACTGCGCGGCGGCGGCTGGCAGGCCGACCTCATCGGCGGCAGCAACGTGCCGCAGGGCTACGAGGGCCGCATCCAGCTGCGCGCCACCGGCATGTGAGGCGGGAACCATGAAGCTCGGCTCACTGTCGCTCGATTCACTCGCCACCGCCGCGCCGCGCGAGCGCCGCATGCTCGCCGTCGGCGCCGTGGCGGCGGCGCTGCTGTTCGTGTTCGCGGTGCTGGTGCCGCTCGACCGCAGCGTGTCGCGTGCCCAGCAGCGCATCGCCCAGAAGAAGGTCGACCTCGCCTGGATGCAGGCCGCCGCCCCCGAGATCGCTACCCTGCCCGCAGCCCCCGCCGCCAACGGCGAGTCGCTGCTGGTCATCATCGACCGCTCGGCGCGCGAGTCGGGGCTCGGCAAGTCCTTCAGCACCGAGCCGGGCGCGGCCGGCAGCATCGCGGTGCGCATGGAGAAGGCCCCCTTCGATACCCTGATTGCCTGGCTCGGGATCCTCGCGCAGCAGAACGGCGTGGTCGTCGACTCCGCTACCATCGAGAAGTCCGGCGCGCCGGGACTGGTGAACGCGGCGATCGTCCTGCACGCGGGCTGAAACATGCGCGCGGTCTGGATCACGCTGCTGGCCGTAGTGGCGTTCGTGGGCGTACTGCTGGCGCGCATGCCGGCCGCCTGGATCATCCCCTCCCACACCGCCCAGGGCGGCTGCGCCAGTCTCGACGGCACACTCTGGAGCGGCGCCTGCAGCGGGCTCAGCGTCGGGCGCACGCCCGTCGGCGATCTCACCTGGGAGCTGCAGCCGCTGCGCCTGTTTGCCGGCAAGCTCGCCGCGCACGTGACTCTGGTACGCGGCCCCGCCAACGCGAGCGCCGACGTCGAGCTCGGCTTCGGCGAGCGCGTGGTGGCGCGCCACGTGCTGGCCGACCTGCCGCTGGATCCCAAGATCATCCCGAGCGTGCCGCCGGAGCTCTCCGGCCGTGCCCACCTCGACCTCGCATTGGTGCGACTGGAGCACGCCACCCTGACCGAGCTCCAGGGCCGCATCGAGGTGCACGACCTCGAGGACCGCAGCGGCAATGCCACCCCCCTCGGCAGCTACGTCGTGGACTTCCCGGGCGGCGGACCCGAGCCGGTCGGCAAGCTCCACGACCTCGACGGTCCGCTGGCGCTCGAGGGCACCCTGCGCCTGACCCGCCAGGGCGGCTTCGAGCTCGAGGGGATGGTCGCGCCGCGCGCCAACGCCCCGCCCGAGCTCGTCAACAACATCCGCTTCTTCGGCTCGCCGGATGCCTCCGGCAGGCGGCCGTTCTCGCTGTCCGGCACGTTCTAGAGCCTCACAGCTCGCGGAACACCCCGAGCAGCGGAAAGTAGAGCGCGGCGCGCACCGGCTGCGTACCGAGCCCGCGTGCCAGCTCCGCGTAGCCCTCGAGCTGCGCCCGGTAGCGCTCGGCCTCACGCGCGACGAAGCCCTCGAGGTCGCCGCCCTCGTGCGCACTGGTCTTGTAGTCGATCACCCAGCGCGTGCCGTCGGCGGCGACGAAGCTGCGGTCGATCTTGACCGAGCGCAGCTGCCCGGCCGCGACGCCGGAGAGCTCCCACTCGCTGCGCGCCTCGCGGTGCGCGGCGGCGAGAATCCAGCGCCCGCGCTCATCGCCCAGCGTGCGCCCGAGCGCCTTGAGGACGGTGTCGGTGGCGGCCGCCTCCTCCGCGGCCGGCACGCCGGCGCGGCGCAGCTGCGCCGCCACCGCCGCGCGCTCCGCGGCGATCGCGCCGGCGGCGGGCAGCTCGCGCTGCTGCGCCAGCTGCGCGAGCCACGCGTGCACCACGGTGCCGATGTGCCGCTGCGTCTCGCCCACCCAGCTGAACTCCGGCGGCTCGCTCGCGAGCTGCGCCCCGGGCAGCCGGGTCAGCGGCACCGCCGCCGGGAGCGGCGCAGGCTCCCAGTCGGGGCCGAGGCGCGTGAGCGGCGCAGGCACGGCCGCCCGCGCGGCCCCGGACGCGGCGTGGCTCGTAAAGCGCTCACTCAGCGCCGGCCATAAGAGCCCGAGGAGGCTGCGCGGATCGGGCTTCACGCCGCCGTCGGCGGCGGTGCGTGGCGCGCCCGACAGCCACACCGTGCACCGGGCGCGGGTCGCCGCCACGTACAAGAGGCGCCCGTGCTCGTGCCGGTCGCGCTGGCGCACCAGCTCGCGCAGGTAAGCGTTGAGGTCGGCCGTGCGCGGCGCCGGACCCACGGCCGGCACCGGGGCCATGAGCAGCTCGCTCGCCCCGCTCTCGCCCGGGAGGTCCAGCCAGTTGAGCAGCCGCCGCTCCGCGCCGCGCGTCGCGCGATCGAGCGAGGGCAGCAGCACGTGGTCGAACTCGAGACCCTTGGCCCGGTGGATGGTCATGACCTGCACCGGGCTGGACCCGGCGCCTCCGGGATCGCTGTGGAGCGCGGCGAGCAGCGTCTCGAAGTCGGCCGGACCGCGCCACTCCCCGACACCGGCGCGCGCGGCGAGCGCGGCGAAGAATGCGCGCGCGTCCGGCAGCTCTTCGGGGGCGTAGGCATCGGCCGCCCCGAGCCTGAGCCACGTCGCCTCCAGCCATGCGACCAGGGGAGCCGCGCCGCGCGTGGCGAGCGCGCGGGCGAGCGTGGCGTGCAGCCGCTCGAGCCGCGGCCGGTCATCCGCGGCACAGCGCCGCAGGCGCTCCGGATCCCCCAGCGCCTCGATGACGAGCAGGCGTTCGTTGCGACCGGAGAGCGCGGCGAGGCTCGTGAGGCGTGCCCCGCACCACGGCGCCCGCAGCACCGCGAGCCACGCGGTGCGGTCGGCAAGGTCGCACAGGGCGCGGGTGAGGGAGACGAG
>JANWKR010000093.1 GCA_025451275.1 Steroidobacteraceae bacterium | reverse complement strand
GCCTGATAACGACCTACAACGGCAGTTAGATCGCTGCCGTGCAACTTCCCGGCCGGCATACTGCAAGTCGGCTGAACGAATCCGTGGCTGCTCACACACCGCGCGCGGCGGGAACGTGGACGGCCGACTCCGCTTCCGCCCCGAAGTGCTAGGCTCCCGCCACGGAGTCATTCGCTGCTGAGAGCAGCGCGCGACAGACTCCGCGAGGGAGTGACTGCGCGTGACTGTCAGCCACACGGCCACAGATGCGGCCGCCATCTGCACACTCGTTGAAGCCTGGATGCGGGCGGTGCGCGCGGCCACCAGCGCCTCGAGTGCCGCGCGGTCCTTCCTGACGTAGGCCTCGTAGCTCAACCGAGCGATGGCGACTGAGTCGTTCGTCATAGCCGCCTCCATAGTGTCGAGAGGCCGGCGATCCATCGCCGGCAAACTTCTAATGGGACAGTGTGCGGAGGCTACGGTTTCGGAGCGGGTCAACCGCCGGCCGCGGCTTAGATTCAGTTCCACCCGTACCGAGCGTTACTTGACCGTTGCCGCCCCGACCTTGCAGGCCACCTCGTCCTGGGAGCCGGTGCCGCCGGAGCAGCCGATCGCGCCCACGACCTTGCCGTCCTCGATGAGCGGGATGCCGCCGCGCGAGCCGACCACGCCGTCGAGCGTCATAACGTAGTGGGCGTTCTTCTGCTGGATGGCGTCTTCGAACGCCTTGGTCTCGCGGCGGAACGACACCGCCGAGCGCGCCTTGTGCTCGGCGATCGGGATCGAGGCGAGCTGCGCCCCGTCCATGCGCTGGAAGGCCACCAGGTTGCCGCCGGAATCCAGCACCGCGACGTTCAGCTTCCAGTCACGCTTCTTCGCCTCGGCGACCGCGGCGGCGATGGCGGCGGAGGCGCGCGCCAGCGAAATGGGCGCACCGTACGGGATGTCGAACGGCATCTTGTCCGGCACCACGTCGAGGGGGTTGGCGCCGGGTGCGGCCGGGGTCGGCGCATCGGCAGCGGCGGCGGCCAGGGTGACGCCCAGCAGGGCGAGGAGCGGCAGTGACTTCGCGGGCATCTCGTATTCTCCTTGGTGTGGTGCGCTCGTCGGGTCGGCGGGGATTCTAGCCAAACCGACGCGCCCGAAAGTCCCGGCCGCCAACATTTCGCCGTTTCAGGCCGCCGGTACCGACGCGCTGACCACGACGAACTCCCCCGGCAGCTCGTAGCGCGTGCCGCGCCGCCACGGCCCGATGGCGGCCAGGTAGCGCTCGTGCGCCCGCGCGCGCGCCGCGGCATCGAAGCGCGACCAGGCGAGCGCCACGGGGCCACCGATGAACGCCGCCGCGCAGGCCTCCGCGCCGTCGCGGTATCCCAGCACCGCAGCCAGGCGCTGCTGGCGGATATCCGTCAGGCCCGCCGTGGCACACAGCTCGGCCAGCGCCGCGCCCTGCCCGAGGGCGAAGAACAGCGGGCACACGTCGCTTTGCACCTCGGCATCGACGATGCCGAACACCGGTGCCCAGCCGCAGCGCTCGCGCTCGCCCCACACCGCAAGTCCCAGCCGCCCGCCCGGCCGCAGCACCCGCACCATCTCGCGCACGCCACGCAGCGGGTCGGGCAGGTACATGAGGCCGAGCGCGCACAGCGCGACGTCGAAACTCGCCGCCGGCAGCGCCAGCGCCTCGGCGTCCATGCGCGCGAAGTGCACCTGGCGGCGCCCGCCGCCGCCCCCGGCCGCCTCCTCGACCATGTGCCCGGAGATGTCCACGCCCAGTACGCGCCCCTGCGGGCCGACCGCGTCAGCAGCCGCAAAGCTCGCAAGTCCCGTGCCGCACGCGACATCGAGCACTTCCTCGCCGGCGCGCAGCGCCAGCGCATCCAGCAGCGCCGCCTGCGCCGGGGCCAGCTGCCGCTGCCACAGCGCCTCGTAGTCCGCGGCCGCGAGGTCCCACCCATAGCGCTGCACGCGCCGCTGCAGTCTCGCGTCCATGACGCACTCCTCAGCCTCGCCGGCGGCCACTGTGAGGCCCGGCGGACGCACGGTCCTGCCCAGCCGTCGGCGCTTGCAGCCCGGACGTCCGCTCACGGCGCGCCGGGCAGCCCGTCCCTGACCGCCCGTCCGGGATTGCTGCCCCGCAATCCACCGCTCCCGGCCGCGCCGGCGCCCCCCTAGGCAGCGGCGGGCGATGCGCCGAGAATCCTCCCAAGCACGACAACAAGAGCCCGCCATGGCAGCACAGGACATCGCCCGGGCGCTGCAGCGCGCCGAAAGCGTCTTGCAGCGCAAGCCGTCCCTGGGATTGCACGAGGACGCCCCCGCAACCGCTCGCTGGGACGGCGATCTGCGCGTCGTCGCAAGCCACGCCAACGGTGACGCGGTGATCACCGACATGCCCCCGGAGCTCGGCGGCGCCGGGCAGCGCGTCACTCCGGGGTGGCTGTTCCGCGCCGGGATCGCCTCCTGCGTCACGACCCGCATCGCCATGGCCGCCGCGGCCGCGGGCATCGAGCTGCGCGCCCTCGAGGTGGTGGCGAGCAGCCAGTCGGATGCGCGCGGCATTTTCGCCATGACCGCGACGGACGGGACGCCGGTGCCGGCCGGGCCGCGCGAGGTACATCTCACCGTGCGCATCAGCGCACCCGGGGTGAGCGCCGAGCGCCTGCGCGCCATGGTCCAGACGAGCAACCACTGCTCGCCGATGTCGCACGCGGTGCAGGCCGCGGTGCCCATCGTGCTCCACGTGGAGGCGGACGCGGGCTGATGGACGCGCTCTCGGAAACCCTGCGCGTCGTGCAGCTGGTGGGGGCGATCTTCATCAACGCCCGCTTCAGCGCACCGTGGTGCTACCAGTCACCGCGCGCCGCATCCGCGGCGAAGCTGCTCGAGCCCGGCGCCGAGCGCGTGGTCATCTTCCACCTGATCACCGAGGGCGAGTGCTACGTCGAGCTCGGCGCCGAAGCCCCGCTGCGCCTCATCGCCGGCGACGTGGTCATCTTCCCGGAAGGCGACGCGCACCGCATGATGTCCAAGCCCGGCCTGCCGCCCGCCCGCGGCGCACCGCTCGCGGACGTGCTGACGCGCCGGCCGCGCCAGCTGGCCTACGGCGGCGGCGGCGCGATCACCCGCCTGGTGTGCGGCTACCTCGCCTGCGATGCGCGCCTGGCGCGCATGCTGCTCGCGGGGCTCCCGCCGGTGGTGCGCGTCAACGTGCGCGGCTCGAACGCCGGGGCCTGGCTCGAAGCTTCGGTGCGCTATGCGCTTGCCGAGGCGCGCTCGCCGCGACCGGGAGGCGCGGGCGTGCTCGCCAAGCTCGCCGAGGTGCTGTTCATCGAGGTGCTGCGCCTGTACATGCACGAGCAGGGCGAGGAGCGCACCGGCTGGCTCGCCGGGGTCCGCGACCGGATCGTCGGCGCCGCCCTGCACGCTCTGCACCAGGACCCGGCACGCAGCTGGACACTGGATGAGCTGGCGCGGGAGGCCGGCACCTCGCGCTCGGTGCTCGCCGAGCGCTTCCAGCACCTGGTCGGCACCTCCCCGATCCAGTACCTGACCCAGTGGCGCATGCTGCTCGCCTCCAATCTCCTGTGCCGCAGCAACGCCTCGCTGGCGAGCATCGCCCACGAGGTCGGCTACCAGACCGACACCGCCTTCAGTCGCGCGTTCAGGCGCGAGTTCGGGACACCGCCGGCCGCCTGGCGGCGCAGCCGCGCGGCGCGTCCGCCCGCGGCTGCGCCGCGGTCCGCCTGAGGCCCCGGGCGCCGGAGCGCCGCACCCTGCTGAAGCGACTGCCGCTGCTGCTCACCGCGCTGCGCGCGGCGCTGGCGCCGCTCATTGTTCTCCTCGCGCTGCTGCATCCGGCACGGGCCGCGTTCGGCGCCTGCCTGCTCGCCGGCTTCCTGTCGGACGTGTTCGACGGCATCCTCGCCCGTCGCCTCGGTGTGGCGACCCCGCGCCTGCGACGGCTGGACAGCGCCGCCGACACTCTCTTCTATCTCGCCGTCGCCATCTGCGCCTGGCGGCTCTACCCGCAGGTGCTCACGCGGCGGGCGGGGCTCCTCGCACTCCTCCTCGCCCTCGAGATCGCCCGCTACGTCCTCGACTGGCTGCGCTTCGGGCGCGAGGCGAGCTACCACACCTGGAGCGCCAAGCTGTTCGGCGTGCTGCTGTTCGCGGGGTGCTTCGCGCTGCTGGCCCTCGGGGTGGATAACGCCGCGCTGACGGCGGCGCTGTGGTGCGGTATTTTCTCTGATCTCGAGGGAGTGGCGATCTCATTCACGCTGCGGCAGTGGCGCACGGACGTGCCGACGCTGTGGCATGCCCTGCACTGGCGGCGCGCGGTGCGGGACGCCGGAGACGGAACATGAACCCAATCGGAGCACCGCGCCCATGAGTGCGCTGCGCATCGGCTTCATCGGCCTCGGCAACGTCGGCGGCCAGCTCGCCGGCAACCTGCAGCGCCACGGCCTGCCACTCACCGTGCGCGACCTGGACCAGACGCGGGTCGCGGAGTTCGTGGCGCGGGGCGCAAAGGCGGCCGCCTCGCCCCGCGAGCTGGCCGCGGACAGCGACCTCGTCATCACCTGCCTGCCCTCGCCGGCAGTCAGCGCCGCGGTCATGGAGGCGCCCGACGGGGTGCTCGCCGGCCTCGGCGCCGGCAAGATCTGGCTGGAGATGAGCACCACCGACTATGCGGAAGTGCGGCGCCTGGCCGCGCGCGTCGCCGAGCGCGGCGCGAGCGCCATGGATTGCCCGGTCTCGGGCGGCTGCCACCGCGCCGCCACCGGTAACATCTCGATCTTCGCCGGCGGCGAGCGCCAGACCTTCGAGCGCGTGCTGCCGGTGCTGTCGATCCTCGGCCAGCGCATCCTGCACACCGGGCCGCTCGGCACGGCCTCGCAGCTGAAGGTACTCACCAATTTCCTGTGCACGGTGCACCTGGCCGCGCTCGCCGAGGCGCTCACGGTGGCCAAGGTGGCGGGCCTGGACCTCAACACCGCCTACGAGGCGATCCGCATCTCCTCGGGCAACTCCTTCGTGCACGAGACCGAGTCGCAGGTGATCCTGAACGGCAGCCGCGACATCAACTTCACCATGGACCTGGTGATCAAGGATGTCGGGCTGTTCGCAGCGCTCGGCCGGACCCACGGCGTGCCGCTGGAGCTGGCGCCGCTGGTGGTCGACATCTTCGAGGACGGTGCGCGCCGCTACGGGCCGCGCGAGTTCTCGCCCAACATCATCCGCCGCCTCGAGGAGGCCTGCGGCGTGCGCGTCCTGGGTGAAGGCTTTCCGGCACAGATCCGCGACGACGAGCCCGAGGTGAGCGGCTACGAGGTGCGGCCGCGCCGGGCGACGCCGGCGTGAGCGGCGCCGCGCTGATCGAGCGCCGCTCGATCGACTACGTGCCGCTCGCCGAGCGGCGCGGCAAGGTCTGGCACCTGTGGCCGGTGTGGTTCTCCGGCGGCGCGCACCTGGCGACGCTCGCGGTGGGGGTGCTCGGCATCGCCCTCGGCGGCAACCTACTGTGGACCGCAGTCGCGGTCGTCGCGGGCTGCCTGCTCGGGACCTTCTTCATGGCGTTCCATTCCACCCAGGGGCCGCAGCTCGGCCTGCCGCAGATGATCCAGTCGCGCCCGCAGTTCGGCTACACGGGCGCGCTCCTGGTGTGGGGCGTCGCGCTGGTCGCCTACATCGGCTACAACGCCTTCAACCTGGTGCTGGCCGCCGAGGCGCTGCACCAGCTGCGCCCGGCGCTGCGCCCCGCCTCGCCGCGCGTCATGGTGCTGTTCGGGCTCGCCGCCCTCGCCCTCGCGGTCGTCGGCTACGACAAGATCCACGTGGCGCAGCGCGCCTTCGCCTACCTCATGATCGCCGTGCTGACGGTGTTCACGGCGGGCGCGTTCTTCCGGCTGCAGATCCCCGCGGCGCAGTGGGACGTGCACGGATTCCGCGCCGTGCCGTTCCTCGCCGCGACCTTCGCCGCCGCCTCCTACCAGCTCAGCTGGGCCATCTACGTATCGGACTACTCGCGCTATCTGCCGCGCGAGGTCGGCGTGCGCGAGTCGTTCTGGTGGACCTACGTCGGCGCCTTCGTGGGCGGCGCGTGGATGATGCTGGTCGGCTCGGTGGCCGCCGCCAGCGCCCCCACGCTGGAGGTGGCGGCGGCCATGGAGCAGGCGGCCGAGGCGGTGCTGCCGGGGCTCGGGCCGGTGCTGCTGGTGAGCGCGCTGCTCGGCCTCATCACCATCTCGACCCTCAACTACTACGGCGCCTCACTCACCCTGCTGTCGGTCGCCGATACCATCCGGCCGCTCAGGTGCACGGTCGGCAAGCGCCTGGCGAGCCTGGTCGTGGCGTTCGTCGCCAGCTGCGCCATCGCCATCGCGTCCTCGCACGACTTCATCGCCCGCTTCGGCGACCTGCTGGCGCTGCTGCTCTACCTGTTCACACCCTGGACGGCCATCAATCTCGTGGACTTCTACCTGGTACGCCGCGGGCACTACTCGATCCGTGAGATCTTCAACCCCCGCGGCCTGTACGGCAGCTGGAACTGGCGCGGGCTGAGCGCGTACCTCATCGGCTTTGCCGCGATGATCCCGTTCTTCAGCACCGGCCGCTTCACCGGCCCGGTGGCCCGCGCCCTGGGCGGCGCCGACATCGCCATGCTGGTCGGCCTGCCGGTGGCGGCCGCCGTCTACCTGCTGCTGTGCCGCTCGCTCGACCTGCCGGCCGAGCGCGCCGCGGTGGCGGCCGCCGATGCCGGCCTCGAGCCGGGCGCGGCTGCATCCGTCACATAATTGCCG
>JANWKR010000092.1 GCA_025451275.1 Steroidobacteraceae bacterium | reverse complement strand
TCGCGGCGCCGAAGATCAGCACCAGCACCGTCGACAGCAGGTGCATGGGCGGGACGCGCCGCAGGCGCACCCGGTCGAAGATGACCAGCGCCACCATGGCGGCCATCAGCACCGCGGTGGCGACATACAGTCCACGCAGGTACCAGGTGACGGCGAACGCCAAGAGCGGCGCAAACTCAGCGAGAGCCTGCATGAAGGTGGGTGCGGAAGTGACTGAAGGGTGACGGTATACGCCGCAAACGGCCGCGTATATTGTCACGCGCCGTGCCCGAGTTCCAATGGCAGTGGAATTTCTGCAATAGCGCCGTTTCGTGGCCGAATACCTCGAGTTGCACCCGATCGACCCGCAGGCGCGGCTCATCCGCCGCGCCGCCGAAGTGGTGCGCGCCGGCGGACTGATCGCCTATCCGACGGACTCCTGTTACGCGCTCGGCTGGCACCTGGGCGACAAGCACGCCCAGGAGCGCGTGCGCCGCATCCGCCAGGCCGACCGCCACCATCACTTCACGCTGGTGTGCGCCACGCTCGCCGAGGTCGGCCGGTTTGCGCGGCTGGATACCTGGCAGTTCCGCATCCTGCGCGCCTGTCTGCCCGGCCCGTACACGTTCCTGCTGCGGGCGACGCGCGAGACGCCGCGCCGGCTGCAGCATGCGCGCCGGCGCACCATCGGGGTGCGCATCCCCGCGCACCGCGTGGCGCAGCTGCTGCTCGCCGAGCTTGGTGAGCCGCTCATGAGCTCGACGCTGCTGCTGGCGGCCGACGAGACGCCGCTGACCCGCGGCCGCGACATCGAGGCGCGCCTCGGACACGACATCGACGCCATTCTCGACGGCGGCGACTGCGGCATCGAGCCCACCACCGTGGTCGATCTGTCGGTCACGCCGCCGGTGATCGTGCGCAGCGGCAAGGGGCCGCTCGGCCCCATTACCGGCCGTGCGCTATAATTGCGCCCCGTGAGTCATGCCCGTCACGTCACGCGCCCTGCGCAGCCCGCGCACGCGCCCGCGACCCCCGCCGAGGCCTCCGTCCCCGCTCCCGCAGCGTCACTGCGGGGCGGCACGTGAGTTCGCCGGCGCCGGCGCGGCGCGTGCTGTCGGGCATGCGACCCACCGGCCGACTGCACCTCGGCAACTACCACGGCGCACTGCGCAACTGGGTCGAGCTGCAGTATCAGTATGAGTGCTATTTCTTCATCGCCGACTGGCACATGCTCACCACCGGCTACGAGGACACCTCGCTCCTGCAGGAGCATACGCGCGAGGTGCTGATCGACTGGCTGGCCGCGGGCCTGAACCCGGGCGTGGCGACGCTGTTCATCCAGTCGCACGTGCCCGAGCACGCCGAGCTGCACCTGCTCTTGTCGATGATCACCCCGCTCGGCTGGCTCGAGCGCGTGCCGAGCTACAAGGACCAGCAGGAACAGCTCAAGGACAAGGACCTCGGCACGTACGGCTTCCTCGGCTATCCGCTGCTGCAGAGCGCCGACATCCTGGTGTACCGCGCCGCCTACGTGCCGGTGGGCGAGGACCAGGTGGCGCACGTGGAGCTGACGCGCGAGACGGCGCGGCGTTTCAACCACCTGTACGGGCGCGAGGCGGACTTCGAGGCCAAGGCGGAAGCTGCGGTGAAGAGCCTCGGCGG
Organism: Steroidobacteraceae bacterium; assembly: GCA_025451275.1. Classification (GTDB taxonomy): domain Bacteria; phylum Pseudomonadota; class Gammaproteobacteria; order Steroidobacterales; family Steroidobacteraceae; genus 13-2-20CM-66-19. The sequence goes on along the minus strand of JANWKR010000092.1, from coordinate 3,588 downwards.
CCGCAACGCCACCAACTACCGGGCGCTGCGGCGCAAGTTCCAGGAGGGCGGCGACACCGAGGCCCTGCAGCGCGCCCAGGCGCTGGTGCAGAGTAACAACCGCATCACCGTCGCCGACCGCGAGCGGCTGCTCGGCTTTCTGCACGGGGCGGGGGTTACCATCCTGCCCGAGCCGGCGGTGCTGCTCACGGCCACTCCCAAGGTGCCGGGTCTGGATGGCCGCAAGATGTCCAAGTCCTACGGCAATACTATCGGCCTGCGCGAAGAGCCGGACGAGGTGGTCAAGAAGCTGCGCGCCATGAAGACCGACCCGGCGCGCGTACGGCGCAACGATCCGGGCGACCCCGACAAGTGCCCGGTGTGGGACCTGCACAAGATCTATTCCGACGAGGCGACCCGCAAGTGGGTGGTCGAGGGCTGCCGCAGCGCCGCGATCGGCTGCCTGGACTGCAAGCAGCGCGTCATCGACAAGGTGGTGGAGGAGATCGGCGGCATGCGCAAGCGCGCCCAGGAATTTGAGGACAACCCCGAGCTGGTGCAGCGAATCGTGGCGGAGGGGGCCGAGAAGGCGCGCGAGGCCGCGCGCGACACGCTGGATGAGGTGCGCCGCGCCATGCACCTGCGCCCATGAAGCGGCCCGACCTGCGCATCGTCGTCTCCAACGCCCCGCCCGGGGCGCCGCCGGCGGTGCTGCCGCCCGAACAGGCCGAGATGCCGTTCGCGGTGGTGAACGGCGAGCCGATTTCGCAGCTGCCGCGCGACCTGTACATCCCGCCGCAGGCGCTGGAGGTGTTCCTCGAGGCCTTCGAGGGCCCGCTCGACCTGCTGTTGTACCTGATCCGCCGCCAGAACCTCGACATCCTCGACATCCCGCTGGCGGAGATCACGCGCCAGTACATGCAGTACATCGAGCTCATGCACGACCTGCAGCTGGAGCTGGCGGGCGAGTACCTGGTGATGGCCGCCACGCTCGCCGAGATCAAGTCGCGCATGCTGCTGCCGCGGCCGCCGAGTGCCGAGGACGGCGAGGAGGATCCGCGCGCCGAGCTGGTGCGGCGCCTGCAGGAGTACGAGCGCTTCAAGCGCGCCGCGCAGGGAATCGATGCGCTGCCGCGCCAGGAGCGCGACGTGTGGAGCGCCAGCGCCGAGCTGCGCGAGCGGCAGGTGGTGCGCAGCCTGCCGCAGGTGACGCTGCAGGAGATGCTGCTCGCCTTCAAGGACGTAGTGGCGCGCTCGGAAATGTTCGCGCACCATCACATCCAGCGCGAGCGGCTGTCGGTGGGCGAGCGCATGAGCGACATCCTCGCCGCGCTCGCTGAGGCGAACTTCGTGCCGTTCGCGCAGCTGTTCCGCCCCGAGGAGGGCCGCATGGGCGTGACGGTCACGTTCGTGGCGATCCTCGAGCTGATGCGCGAGGCGCTGATCGACATCGTGCAGGCCGAAGCCTACGGGCCGCTGCACGTGCGCGCCGCGAGCGGCGCACGTACCCTGCGGGTGGTCGCCAGTGACGCGGAGGCCGGCGCGCCCGAGGACGCCGGGACCGGAACCGACGAGGACCGTTCATGAACGATGCATACGTCCGTAACGTCATCGAGGCGGCGCTGCTGGCCGCCGGTACGCCGCTGCCGCTGCCAGAACTGGCACGGCTGTTCGACGAGCACGCCCGCCCCGCCGCGCCGGCCATCCGCGCAGCTCTCGACGCGCTCGCGCGCGACTATCAGGAGCGCGGCATCGAACTGAAAGAGACGGCCAGTGGCTTCCGCATCCAGGTGCGCGCCGAGCTGGCGGGCGAGATCTCGCGCCTGTGGCCGGAGCGCGCCGCGCGCTACTCGCGCGCGCTGCTCGAGACGCTGGCCCTCATCGCCTACCGCCAGCCGATCACGCGCGCCGAGATCGAGGCGGTGCGCGGCGTGGTCGTGAACCCCAACATCATCCGCACCGTGATCGAGCGCAACTGGGTGCGGGTCGTGGGCCACCGCGACGTGCCCGGGCACCCCGAGCTGCTCGGCACCACCCGCGAGTTCCTCGACTACTTCGGGCTGAAGAGCCTGGACGAGCTGCCGCCGCTCGCCGAGCTCAAGGCGGTCGGTGACCTCAACCTGCAGCTGGCGCTCGCCGGCGAGGTCGGCGTGGCCGAGGAGGGGGGCGCGGCCGAGGCCGTGCCGGCCGCCGACGCCGAACCCGCGGAGGCCGAAGACGACGGCGGCGATGACGAGTTGTCCGCCGAGGGCCGCAGCTCCGCCGAACTGGTCGCTGGCCCCCGCGCGCCGGAGGACTGATGCGCCGTCCGCCGGCGCGAGCGCGCGCCCGCGGCGCGGCGGCCGCGGCCGCACCCGGACCGGAGCGGCTGCAGAAAGTGCTCGCCCGTCTCGGGCTCGCCTCGCGCCGCGAGGCCGAGGAGTGGATCCGCGCCGGCCGCCTCACCATTAACGGCAGCATCGCCACGCTCGGCGCGCGCGTCGGGCCGCATGACAGGGTGCAACTCGACGGCCGTGCCGTGCACGCCCGGCCGGCTGCGGCCGCGCGCGCCTTCCTCTGCCACCGCTCCCCGGGTGAGCCGCTCGCGACGCCGACGGCCGCGGCGGAGTCGCCGCCGCAACGCCAGGCACTGCTCGAGCGCCTGCCGCGCCGCTCCGGGCGGCGGTTCATCGCCGTCAGCCCGATGCCACGGGTCGACGGCGGGCTCGAGCTCGTGACCAGCGACGGCGAGCTCGCCGCGCGGCTGCAGCGGGGGGTGCACGCGCTGGTGAGCGAGTTCGGTGTGCGGGTGCGCGGGGAACTGAGCCCGGCGCAGTTCGCCGCCATCCGCGACGGCATGCTCGACAGCGGCGCGCGGCTGGCGGTCGAGGGCTGCGAGGCGGCCGGCGGCGAGGGCGCCAACCGCTGGTACACGCTGCGGGTGCGCGGTGCGAGCGGCAAGGAGGCACGGCAGCTGTTCGAGCGCGCCGGCGCCCTGGTGAGCCGCGTGCAGCGCACGCACCTCGGCCCGCTGACCCTCGAGCGCATGCTCGGCCGCGGCCGGTTCCGTGAGCTTACGGCCGAGGAACTGCGCGCGCTTGCCGCCGGCGACGGCGGGCCGGAGGATGCCGGCTGAGGAACTGGGGCGGGATCCGGGCGCCGCCGGGAGCCAGGGAATGACAGGCGTGTCCACGCGCTACCTCAACGTCGAGGCCGGCGGGGTGCGCATCTTCTATCGGGAGGCGGGCCGCAGCGGGGCACCGCCGCTGCTGCTGCTGCACGGCTATCCCTCCTCGTCACGCATGTTCGAACCGCTGCTGCCGCTGCTCGCGGACGAGTTCAGGCTGATCGCCCCCGACTACCCCGGGTTCGGCCTGTCGGAGGCGCCGCCGCCGGGGGTCTACTCCTACAGCCGGCACGTCCGCGCGTTGCTGGCGCGGCTGCCGCCCTGAGCGGCCCTCAGGAAGGCTGGGCGTCGAAGGCCTGGCCGGTGACGCCGGCACTCGCCGGTCCGAGCAGCGCGATGTAGGCGCGGGCATGCGCCGCCGGCAGCGGCAGGGTGTCGATGTCCTCGGCCGGGTAGGCCTGGCGACGCATGGCGGTGCGGGTGCGGCCGGGGTTGAGCGTGTT
>JANWKR010000091.1 GCA_025451275.1 Steroidobacteraceae bacterium | reverse complement strand
TCTTCGTCCGCTCCCGGGCACGCGGCTTTGATCAGTTCGCGGAAGCTACGGCGGGGTGAGTCGTGGGTGGGCGCAAGATCGAGTTCCAGCGCCAACCCATAAGCGCCGGAGAAACCAGAGTGCGTGTGCCACACTGTGAGAAGATTTGTTACCTGATCGAGGCTTACGCTGCCTCTGAGGCTGTGCGGAGCACCGGAGCGAGTCGCCTCACGCAACGCCGTCACGTCTGACTTCGCCAGCCCCGCGACGACGGCGAGACGGGCGTCGGTTGTCGCCCGCTTCTGCTCCATGAGTCGTGCCTCGAGCGCCTGGATGTATGTGCGTCGCACAACACCCGCGATCTCGCCGGCGGAGATTCCGTATTCGAAAGCGACGCGCATGAGCGGCTGCACAAGCGCAGCAAACACGCTCAACACCGCTTCTTTCTCCCTCGCCGACTTATTCATGAGCCACTGGGCGCCCTTCTTGTGACATAACTCTAGGTGGCTCAGTAACTTATGTCAATTTACTATGTATAGCGAAGCACCCATTGATCGCGCGTTCAATCTGGGAACATCATATAAAACAATGGGTTGCAAACTTGGCCATTCTGTAGGACGCGGCACCGCACCGCACCAATCTCTATGCGGAAAATCAGTGTCTTAGTCGTGTCAGCGTGTTCCGACAGGAAAACGCTTCAGGTGCGCTCGGCGGGCTCGAAGAGGCGTTGGTGCTCGAGGATGGCGTAGCGATCGGTCATGCCGGCGATGTAGTCAGCGACTGCGCGCGCACGTCCGGCGGCCGCGTGCGTGTCCTCAGCCTGGAGCGCGTGATCGCGATGTTCCGTCGGCATGAGACTTACGTCACGGAAAAATGCTTCAAACAGTTGTTGTAAAACTCGTCGCGCCTTGGAGGTCATGCGCAGCACCTTGTAGTGCCGGTAGACGTGTTCGCGCAGAAATTCCTTGAGCTCGAGGTGCTCCTCGCGGCACGGCTCCGATAGCACCGCCAAGGCCTGAGGATAGGCGCGCACCTCGTCGATGGAGCGCACCTGGGCCTGCGCAAGCTGGGCACTCGTGGCACGGATGAAGTCGACCACCAGGTGGTTGATCATCCGCCGAATGGTCTCGTGCACCAGACGCCGCTCGCTCAACTCCGGATAGCGTGCGCGCACCGCGTCGTGCTGGCGGCGGAACATCCGCACCTCGCGTAACGCCGTAATATCCAGCAGTTGCGCGCGAATCCCGTCGTCGACGTCATGGTTGTTGTAGGCGATCTCGTCGGCCAGATTGGCGATCTGTGCCTCAAGTCCGGGCTGCTGGCGCTTGATGAATCGCTCGCCAAGCTCGCCGAGCTGGCGCGCGTTCTTGAGCGAGCAGTGCTTGAGGATGCCTTCGCGGCATTCGAAGGTGAGATTCAGGCCGCGGAACTCCGCGTAACGCTCCTCGAGCTCGTCGACGACCCGCAGCGACTGCAGGTTGTGCTCGAAGCCGCCGTACTCGCGCATGCACTCGTTGAGGGCATCCTGCCCGGCATGGCCGAACGGGGTGTGTCCGAGGTCATGGGCGAGACAGATCGCCTCGGTGAGCGGTTCGTTCAGGCGCAGCGCCACCGCCACCGACCGGGCGATCTGTGCCACCTCGATCGAGTGGGTCACGCGCGTGCGGTACAGGTCGCCCTCGTGATTCACGAACACCTGGGTCTTGTAGACCAGGCGCCGGAACGCATTCGAATGGATGATCCGGTCGCGGTCGCGCTGAAACTCGCTGCGCAACTCCGGCTTCGGCTCCGGGTGGCGCCGGCCGCGCGAGTTGTCATCACCGGCGGCATAGGGGGCGAGGCCGGGCGACGGGATAACGTCGTTCATGCTGCGCCGCCGCAGTGGCGCGCGAGCGTGCGCGTCAGCGCGGCCGCGGGGTAGTCCGCCGTCAGGAACGCCTCGCCGATGCGCCTGAGCAGCACCAGGCGCAGCTGCCCGTCCTGCACCTTCTTATCCAGGCGCATGTGGTCACGCAGCGCCTGCGGGGCGAGCCCCTCGAAGCGGGTCGGCAACCCGACCCGCTCCACCAGCGTACGCACGCGCGCGGCCTCGGCCGCCGGCAGCAGCCCGATGTCATGCGACATGTCGGCCGCCATGACCAGGCCGGCGCCGACGGCTTCGCCGTGCAGCCACTCCTTATAGGAGGTCGCGGCCTCGAGCGCATGCCCGAAGGTGTGGCCGAGGTTGAGCAGGGCCCTCTCGCCCGCCTCGCGCTCGTCGCGCGCGACGACGGCCGTCTTGATCTCACAGGAGCGGCGGATGACGTGCGCCAGTGCGGCCGGGTCGCCGGCCAGCAGCGGCTCGAGGTGCGCTTCGAGCCAGCCAAACAGCACGGCATCGCAGATCAGGCCGTACTTGATGACCTCGGCCAGGCCGGCGCGCAGCTCGCGCGCCGGCAGCGTCGCGAGTGTGGTCGTATCACTCACCACCAGGGTAGGCTGGTGGAAGGCGCCGATGAGGTTCTTGCCCCCCGGGTGGTTGACGCCGGTCTTGCCGCCGACCGCCGAATCCACCTGCGCCAGCAGTGTCGTCGGCACCTGTACGAAGGTCACGCCACGCTGGTAGGTGGCGGCAACGAAGCCGGCCAGATCACCGACCACCCCGCCGCCGAGCGCCACGACCGCGCAATCGCGCGCGAAGCGGTTGGCGACCAGCACGTCCAGCACGCGTGCCATGTTGGCGAGCGTCTTGTGTGCCTCGCCGTCGGGCAGCGTGACCTCTATGGCACGCCGGCCGGCGAGGGAAGCCGCGAGGCGCGGCAGATACAGAGGCGCAACCGTGGTGTTGCTGACGATGAGGATGTCGCGGGCGGCGCAGCGCGCCGCGAACAGATCGGCGCGTCCGAGCAGGTCGGCACCGATCAGGATCGGGTAGCTGCGATTGGCGAGTGCGACGTTCAGGATGTCCACGGTGCGCACGGCGCCGACCAAACGCCCGCGCCGCGCGTGGCCAGTATACGTGAGGGCCGCTCAGCCGCGCGTCGCGGCCAGCTCGCGCAGCACCTGTTCGGCCACGTGTTGCACCCGTCGCCCGTCGGTCGATACGACCACGTCGGCGATCTCGCCATACAGTGGTGCGCGCGCGTCCATGAGCTGGCCGAGTCGTGCGGTGGCATCCGTGGCGGCGGCGAGCAGCGGCCGGTTGCGGCCGTGGCGCACGCGCTCGGCCTGCTGGGCCACCGAGGTCTGCAGGTACACGACGCAGCCGCGCGCCGCCAGGTGCCGGCGGTTCTCCGGCAGCAGCACCGCGCCGCCGCCGGTGGCGAGCACGACGCCCTCGAGCGCGGTGAGTGCCTCGATGGCCTCGCGCTCACGCTGCCGGAAGCCGGCCTCGCCTTCCTTCTCGAATATGAACGCGATGTCGACGCCGGTGCGCCGCTCGATCTCGGCGTCGCTGTCGTAGAAGGGCAGGCCGAGCGCACGCGCGAGGTGGCGCCCGACGGCTGTCTTGCCCGAGCCCATGGGTCCAACCAGGAACACGCTCATCTTGCCGCGCATCCAAAGAGGATACCGCGGCCCGATGCGCGCGGGCGCGGCCGCCCGCTCCACGACTGCCGCGGTCACGCTCTAAAAGCGCCGGACCACGCTGGCGCGCAGCGTCTGCGGCTCGGCGGGAAGGAAGTGGATGTCCGCGACCGGTGCGCTCTCGTTGCGCAGCGCCGATAGCCGTACTCGCCCGCACTCACCGACAGCAGGCCGGAGTCGAGGTGCGTCTTGAGCCGGATGTCGGCGACTCCGGCGGCGGCGAAATCGCCCGCGTCGGCGTAGTAAGGACCCTTGCGATAGCTGAGACCCTCGACCAGCTCGGGGATGAGGAAATTCAGGTCCGTGTAGCCCTGGCCGTGGGCGTGGGTGGGCAGGTTGACCGGTACACCGTCGACCGAGGTGGCGAAGTCCGTGCCGTGATCGAGATCGAAGCCGCGCAGGAAATACTGGTTCGCTTTGCCGTCGCCTGAGTGCTGCGTGACGATGAGACCGGGAACGACCTCCAGCAGCTCCCCGGTACGCTCCAGGGGCGGTTGGCGAGCTGATCCGCTCCCGCCACGCCCGCGCTCGCCGCATCCGCCCCCGCGGACTCGCCCAGCGCGCTCGCCGTCACCACCACCTCTTGCACCGCGGCGCTGGCCGTCTCCTGCGTCCACGCCGGGGCCGGCAGCAGCGCCACGCACACGACGAGCACACGAGCCAAGCTCCGGTGCGTTCCCATGTGCGCTTATTACGTCGCCGCCGCACGCCCGGATGCATCCGCCGGCGCCCCTGCTGCGTATAGCGGGTGACCCACTCACTCACAGGGGAAGACCATGAACAGGATCCTGACCGGGGCGCTCGCCGCATGCGCTGTGTCCCTGCCACTCATCGCCGGCGCCTCGAGCCACCGCGAAGCGCCCTTCATTGCCGGACAGCCGAAGGTGGACGGCACCGATTTCTACATGTTCCGCAGCTACGAGCCCGGGCGCAGCGGCTTCGTGACCTTCATCGCCAACTACAACCCGCTGCAGGACGCCTACGGCGGCCCGAACTACTTCTCGCTCGACCCCAAGGCACTGTACGAGATCCTCATTGACAACGACGGGGATGCGCGCGCCGACCTCAGCTTCCAGTTTCGCTTCACCAATACCTACAAGAACCTGACCGTCAACGCCGGCGGCAAGCAGGTCGCCGTGCCGCTCACCAACATCGGTCCGGTGGATGCCCAGGGCGACAACCTCAATCTCACGCAGAGCTACAGCATCGAGCTGGTACGTGGTGACCCGCGCACGGGTCAGCACGAGACCGTCGGGAATGCGACCCTCGGCGGCCATACCTTCTTCAAGCCCATCGACAACATCGGCAACAAGTCGATCGCGAACTATCCGGCGTACGCCGCGAACTTCATGTACGCCATCAGCATCCCCGGCTGCGCGACCCCGGGGCGCGTATTCGTCGGGCAGCGCAAGGACGGGTTCGTGGTGAACCTCGGCGAGATCTTCGACCTCGTGAACCTGAACCCGGTGGGCCCGCGCGACGGCCAGCCCAACACGATCGCCGACAAGAACGTGACCTCGATCGCGCTCGAGGTGCCGACCGGCTGTCTCACCAAGAAGGACCCGGTGATCGGCGCCTGGACGACCGCCAGCCTGCGTCAGGGCACGGTACTGAGCCCCGAACCAGATCGCGGCGATGCGGGTGACGGCGTGCGCATCCACGGGGGAGCGTGGACACAGGTGTCGCGGCTCGGGATGCCGCTGGTCAACGAAGTCATCATCGGTCTGCCGGACAAGAACCGCTTCAACGGCAGCAGCCCCGCACACGATGCGCAGTTCCTCACCTACGTCACCAATCCGACACTGCCGGTGCTGCTGAACGCACTGTTCGGCAGTGCCGCGATGGTGCCGGGCACGCCGCGCGATGACCTGGTGACGGTGTTCCTCACGGGGGTTAAAGGGCTCAATCAGCCCGCGCACGTGACCCCGTCGGAAATGCTGCGTCTCAATACCTCCGTGGCGCCGGTGCTGCCTGCGTCCCAGAACGACCTGGGCGTGCTGGGCGGCGACGTCGCCGGCTTCCCGAACGGGCGGCGGCCGTTCGATGACGTGGTCGACATCGAGCTGCGCGTCGCCATGGGCGCGCTGTGCGGCGCGGTCGGCAACTGCGGAGCGATGACGAAAGATCCGAACAGCGGCCTGCCGTACACCGATGGTGCACGCGCGGCGGGACCCGACCAGGCCAACGCCCACCCGAGCGGCGCGGAAAGTCCGGATGACTTCTACCTGGACGTCTTCCCGTACCTGCTCGATCCCATCCCTGGCTCGCCCAATGGCGCCACGGTGTCGCCGTGACGCGCTGGCTCCTGCCGCTCGCGGCGCTGGCGGCCCTGAGCGCCTGCGGCGGCGATTCGATGGGCGGGGCAACGCCGGCGGCGCCGGCGGCGCCGGCGGCCACTGACTTCACCGCATTCGTGCTCGACCTGCTGAAGAGCCAGTCGGACACCGCGGAACCGGTGGCCGTGAATGCGGCGCAGTTCGTGTTCAGGGACGACGACAACCCGGCGGCGTTCGCCACCGCGCTGGGCGGTACGTGAGCAGACGATGCACAGGGCGGTCGTGCGCGTTCGCGCGCACGATCGCCTGCCTCACGCTCGCGGCGGCGACCGCGGCGCTCGCAACGCCCTACGTGCCGCAGGCCGACGCGGTCGTGCTGGAGCATGTGCCGGCGCGCTCGGCGCTCGAGCGGCTGAGCCCGCTGCGCGCGGCGGTCGCGGCGCGGCCGCAGGACGCGGGTGCCGCACTCGAGCTTGCCCAGGAATTCATCGAGATCGGACGCCGCGAAGGCGACCCACGCTTCGTTGCCTATGCCGAGCCGGTGCTCGCGCCCTGGCTGAGCCGCGCGCACCCGCCCGAGCGCGCGTTGCTGCTGCAGGCGACCGCGCTCCAATACCTGCATCAGTTCGATGCCGCGCTGGCGCTCCTCGACCGGGCGCTCGCGCTCGCGCCGCTGGACGGCCAGGCCTGGCTGACGCAGGCCGCCCTGCTGGAGCTCAGGGGCGACTACCCTGCCGCGCGGCGCGCCTGCGCGCGCCTGACCCGCGCGGCCGACGCGCTCGTGGCCCTGACGTGCCTGGCCAGCGTCGACGGACGCAGCGGCGCGCTTGCGGCAAGCTATGCGAGCCTCCGGCAGGTGGCGAGCACCGACCCGCGCCTGCCCGCGGAAGTTCGCAGCTGGACGCTGACCGTGCTCGCCGACATGGCCGAGCGGCTCGGGGAGGGCGCGACCGCGGAGACGGATCTGCGCGCCGCGCTCGCAGCGACGCCCGATGACCCCTACGTGAGCGCCGCGCTGGCGGATCTGCTCCTCGCGCGGGGCCGCGCTCAGGACGTCCTCACCCTGCTCGCGGGCAAGGAAGCGCAGGACGGGCTGCTGCTGCGCCTCGCCGTCGCGGGCAAACGCTGCGGCGATGGCGCTGCGGCCCGCTGGGCCGCGATGTACGCCGCGCGCATGCGCGAAGCGCGGCGCGACGGCGATGTGACGCATGTCCGGGAGCAGGCGCTGTTCCTGCTCGAGGTGGCGGATGATCCGCAGGCGGCGCTGGCGGCGGCCGCGGCGAACTTTCGCACGCAGCGCGAGCCGATCGACGTGCGGCTGTACGTGAAGGCGGCCGAGCGCGCGCACTCCACCGCCGACCGCGGCGCGGTCGCGGCCTGGATCGCGGCCGCGCGCTACGAGGACCGGGCGCTGCCCGGTGCCGGCGGATGAAGCGCGCGCGCCGGTTCCTGCTCGGGCTGCTCTTCATGCTCGGCAGCGGCGCGGCGCTGGCGCACAAGCCGAGCGACAGCTACCTGACCCTCTCCGTGCCGGACTCCGGCACCGTGCTCGAGGGCCGCTGGGACATTGCGCTGCGCGACCTGGATTTCGTGCTGGGGCTGGATGCGAACCACGACGGCGACATCACCTGGGGCGAGCTCCGGGCCGCGCGCGCGCGCGTTGCCGCCTACGCCTTCGCCCACCTGGGGCTCGAGGCCGTCGGCCATGGCGATCGCAGCGCCTGCGCACCCGAGCTCACGCAGCTGCAGGTGGATGAGCACGTGGACGGACACTACGCCGTGCTGCGCTTCCGCGCCGACTGCACGCTCGCTCTGCAGGAGCTCGCGGTGCGCTACTCGCTGCTGTTCGACGTCGACCCCACGCACCGCGGCCTGCTCGAGGTCTCGGCCGCCGGCCATGAGCAGGCGGAGGTGCTGAGCCGCGAGTCCGCGGTGGTCGGCCTGAACCTCGCCTCCCCGGGACGCTGGCAGCAGTTCCGCGACTTTCTGGGCGAGGGAATCTGGCACATCTGGAAGGGCTACGACCACATCCTGTTCCTGCTGACGCTGCTGTTCCCCGCGGTGGTGCTGCGCGGCAGGCGCGGCTGGGAAGCACGCGAATCGCTGCGCGATGCGGTACTCGATGTGCTGAAGGTGGTGACCGCCTTTACCCTCGCCCACTCGCTCACCCTTTCCCTCGCCGTGCTCGGCGTGTTGCACCTGCCGGCGCGCTGGGTGGAGTCCGCGATCGCGGTGACGGTGCTGCTCGGGGCGCTCAACAACCTCAGGCCCGTGATCGTCGACCGTCGCTGGGTGGTGGCCTTCGCCTTCGGGCTGGTGCACGGCTTCGGTTTCGCCTCGGTGCTGGCAGATCTGGGTCTGCGCGGCACGAACCTGGCGCTGGCGCTGGTGGGCTTCAACTGCGGCGTCGAGGTCGGCCAGATGGCGATCGTCCTTGCGATCCTGCCACCGGCGTTCCTGCTGCGGCATACGCGCCTGTACCGGCAGGCATTCATGCCGGCCGGTTCGATCGCGATCGGCGTGGCCGCCAGCTGCTGGCTGGTGGCGCGCCTTTCCGGCGCGAGTCTCGGTTAGGATGGCGGCATGAGTCAGGCAGAGGGCAGCGGCCACGCCACCGCGGACGCTGCCGACAGTGCCGTACTGGAAGCCCTGCTCGGGCGCTGTGCGAACCAGGACCGCAGCGCGTTCGAGGCTCTGTACGCCCGCGTCGCGCCGATGCTGCTGGCGGTGCTGCTGCAGATGCTGAAGAAGCGCGACCTGGCCGAGGATGTGCTGCAGGATGTGTTCGTCAAGGTCTGGCAGCAGGCCGCGCAGTTCGACGCCATCCGCGGCCGGCCGCTGGCCTGGCTCATCGCGATCGCGCGCTACCGGGCCATCGACGTGCAGCGCGGCGCGCGGCCGACGCTGGTGCTCGACGAGTCGCAGCTGGAACTCGAGCCGCAGTTCCAGATGCCGGGGCCCGCGGACGGCGGCAGCGTGCGCGGCGCGCTGCTGCGCTGCCTGGAGCTGATCGCGCCGCCGCAGCGGCGCTGCCTGGTGCTCGCCTACGAGCAGGGGCTGACGCACGGGGAAATCGCGCGTGCACTGGGTGAGCCGCTCGGCACGATCAAGAGCTGGGTACGGCGCAGCCTGCAGTCGTTGCGCAGGTGTCTGGAGCCATGACCTACGAGCGCCCTGAGCTGCTCGAGCGCCTCGCCGCGGAATACGTCCTCGGCACCCTGCGCGGCGGCGCGCGGCGCCGCTTCGAACGGCTGTGCGGCGTGAGCGCCGCGGCGCGCGTGCGCGTGCACCGCTGGGAAGACGACCTCGGCATCCTCAGCGCCCGGCTGGCGCCGGTGCAGCCCGCGGCGCGTGTCTGGGCGGGCATCGGCCGGCGGCTGTTCGGGGCGCAGCCGGCGCGCCGCTCCGCGAGACTCGCGCTCGCGGCAGCCGTGGTGGGACTTGCGCTGCTGGTCGGGCTCTTCGTGCGCGAACAGCAGCGCACCCATCTCGAGACGCTGGCGGTACTCGGCCCCGATGCCGCGCACGCGCAGTGGCGCATCGAGCGGCCGCATGAGTTGACTTCGCTCACCATCCGCACCGTCGGGCCCGTCGCGCCCGGCGCCGGCAAGGCCTACGAGCTGTGGGCGCTGCCGACCGGGGGCAGGCCGGTGTCGCTCGGGGTGCTGCCGGTCGGGGGCACCCTGGAGCGGGCCCTGAGCGGCGCGCAACGCACCGCCCTGGCGGCCTCCGACAAGCTGGCGGTGAGCCTCGAGCCGCCCGGCGGCTCACCGACCGGCGCGCCCACCGGCCCGATCGTCATCGTCGTGGACGTGATCGCCGCGCGCGCCGGCTAGCCGCACTGCGCCGGAGCCCAAAACACAGCGGCCGCCCGGAGGCGGCCGCTGCATCTTTCGCTGAACGGGCGCCGATCAGTTGTAGACGTTCACGCCCTCGCGCACGATCTTCGGGGTGATGAAGACCATGAGCTCGTCCTTGTTGTCCTTGTGGTCGGTGCTCTTGAACAGGTGACCGAGGATCGGGATGTCACCGAGGTACGGAACCTTGGTGTCGTCCTCGCGCTGCGTGGTGGTGAGGATACCGCCGAGCACCACGGTCTGGCCGTCGTTGACCAGCACCTGCGTGGCGACCTCGCGGGTGTCGATCGAGGGCACGTTCACGCCGCCCGATGCCACCACCACCGTGCCGACCGCGTCGTCCTTGACGTCGAGGTCGAGGATGATGCGGTTGTCGGGGGTGATCTGCGGCGTCACCTTCAGCAGCAGCTCCGCCTTCTTGAACTGAATGGTGGTCGCACCGCTCGAGGCCGACTGCTGGTAGGGGATTTCCACGCCCTGCTCGATCGTCGCCTCCTTCTGGTTCGCCGTGATGACGCGCGGCGAAGCGATGATGTTCGCCTGGGTCTCGGCCTGCGCCGCCGACAGCTCGAGGTCGACGATGAAGTTGTTGCCGAGGATGCCGAAGGCGATCGAGCCGGCGGGGCTCGAGACCGGCAGGTTGACGTTGTAGCGGTTGGCGGCCGCCGAACCGGTCGGCACCGAGACCGGGAAGATCGAGCCGGTGCTCTGCACGTTGCTCAGCGCCGAGCCGATCGCCAGGTCGGTACCGGCCGCCGTGCCGGTGGTGGTGACCAGGCCGGTGTTGCCGTTCTTCTGGAAGTTGGTGAAGCCGAAGCGCGCGCCCAGCTGGCGCTCGAAATCGTTGTTGACGATCACGATGCGCGCCTCGATCAGCACCTGGCGAACCGGGATGTCGAGGGTCGCCACCAGGCGGCGGATGTCGGTGAGGCGGTCGTTGGTGTCCTGCACCAGCAGGGTGTTGGTGCGCTCATCGACCGCCACGCTGCCGCGCGGCGACAGCAGTGAGTTGGTCTGCGTCTTGATGAGCGCCGCCATGTCTGAGGCCTTGGCGTAGTTAACCTGCAGGTACTCGGAGCGCAGCGGCGCGAGTTCCTGCACGTCCTTCCTGGCCGCCAGCTCCGCCTTCTCGCGTGCCGCCAGCTCGGCCTGCGGCGCGACGATGATGACGTTGTCCTGCTTGCGTTTGTCGAGGCCCTTGGTGCGCAGCACGATATCCAGCGCCTGGTCCCAGGGCACGTTCTGCAGGCGCAGCGTGACGTTGCCGCTCACCGAGTCGCTGACCACGATGTTCTGGCCGCTGGCGTCAGCCAGCAGCTGCAGCACGGCGCGCGTCTCGATGTCCTGGAAGTTGAGCGTCAGCCGCTCGCCGGTGTACACCGGCTTTTCGTCGGCCACGTTCAGCGCCTTGCGGCGCGGCGCCACCTCGACCACGTACTGGTCGTCCGACTGGTAGGCGAGCTGCTCGAAGTCGCCGCTCGCGGTGATGGCGATGCGTGAGCCGTTGCCGACGCGGGTCACGTCGAAACCGTTGACCGGCGTGCCGTAATCGGTGGCGTCGTAGCGGCGCACCAGGTTGGCCGGCACGCTGGCATCGGAGAAGTCGACCACGATCTGGCTGCCGAGCTGGTGCAGGTTGATGTGGATGTGCGGGTCGGAGAGCTTCACCACCACGCGCCCGGCGCCGTCGGCGCTGCGGCGGAAGTCGATGGCGCGCAGCTCGCGCGCGCTGCTGCCGGTGGCGGCCGTGGTCGCCGCGGCGGTGGCCGCCTGGGCGTTGGAGGTGGCATTGCCGGTGCCGAGCATGACGATGACGTCGTTGCCCTGCACGCGCGTGTCGTACGGCACCAGCTTGTCGAGGTTCAGCACCAGGCGCGTACGGTCCTTGGTTTCGGCCGCGACGATGGTGTCGAGCCCGGCGGCGTGCACGTCGATGCGCCGCGAGGGCAGCGCCAGCGTCGTGTTCGGCAGGTCGAAGGAAATGCGCGCCGGATTGTCGATCGTGAACGACAGCGGCTGCGGGGCCGGCCCCGACAGGCGCATGGTGACCTGCAGCTGCTGTCCGGGCAGGGGCTGCACGTCGATGGCCTGCAGCGCGGGGTGGTCCGCGGCACGCGCCGGGGTTCCCGCTGCCAAGCCGAGTACTCCTGCGAGCAGGGCGGTGGCAGCCGCGCCGAGGAGACGATTAATCAGGCTAGACGCATGCATCTGTGAACTCCCTGCTGAACCTTTACTCGTTCAGGCCGAGCGCGGCGGGGCGCTCCATGTAGCCGCCGAGACTGTCCGGAACGATTTCGATGAGACTGATCTTGGAAGGTGTGATCTCGGTAATCTTGCCCTCGGCCTGACCCATGTGGTTGCCCGCGCTCACGCGGTGCACGAGGCCGTCCTTGGTCTCGACCAGGCCGTACATCTGGCCGCCGAGTCTCAGCGTGCCAACCATCCTCAGCGTGTCGAGCGAGTACTGCTCGAGGAATTCGCGGTTGCGCTTCTGGTCCGGGCGGATGCCGGCCAGGCCCGCGCCCGAACCCGGGCTGCTGGGCAGGAACGGCGAGCGCATGTCGGAAGCCGAATACACGAAGCTTTCGTAGGGCTTGATCTCCGGGATGGGTTCGACGCGCCCGCCCGGCTCCTTCTTCGTGTCCTCGATGAAGCGCTGCAGCTCGTCGTCGGCGCTGGAGCAGGCGGTCAGCCCCGCGTACACGCAGGCGAGCGCCACGCACAGCAGGCGCAGTCCGGTCGGCGATGAGGAAAGCCTATGCATGGAATATCGTGCGCGCATCATGTGCGTCAGCCCCCCGCCGGTCGCGGACGATGGACGACGTCCTTCTTCTTGTCCGCCTCGCCCGCGGCGATCTCGTCCTCGTCCATGTAGCGATAGGTCTTGGCCGTGAGCTCGAGCGACAACTGGTCGTAGGCGTCCTTGCTGTCGGACTTGATGTCGATGTCGTGCAGCGTGACGATGCGCGGCAGCGCCGCGATGCCGCTCACGAACTCACCGAACTGGTGATAGCTGCCGCTCAGGCGGATCTTGATGGGCAGCTCGGCGTAGAAGTCCTTCTTCTGCTCGGCCTCGGGCTGGAACAGTTTCTCCTGCAGGCCGGCCGCGAGACCGGTCTGCGAGATGTCCACCAGCAGGCTCGGCACCTCGGTCTTGCCCGGCAGCTGCCGCAGCAGCGCACCGAAGGAGCGCTCGATGTCCTTCAGCTGCTGCTTGTAGACCTCGAGGTTGACCGCCTTGGCATGCTTGTCGTGGAACTCCTGCCGCAGGGCCAGCTCCTCGGCCTGCCGGCGCTGCAGCTCCGGGCGCGGGTCGTTCCACACGAACACCTAGAAGAGTCCGAGCGCGATGACCACGAACGCCAGTGCCACCGCGCCGGCACGGAACGGCAGCGGCCAGCGCCCCGGATCGCGCGGGTCGAGTGAGCGGATTTCTTCGAGGAGGTTCATTGCCGCACCCCCGCGCCCGCGCTCGCCTTGCGGATCTTGCCCTTGGCGGCCTTGGTGGCGTCGCTGTCCGGGGAGACGTTGGAGACCTGGTCGGCGGTGAGCGTGAAGCTGGAGCCGGGACCCGAGCCCTTCACGGTCTGCACCACCAGCAGCTCCGGGTTACGCAGCCACTGCGAGCCGTCGATGTTGCGCATGAAGGAGGACACGCGCGTCGAGGACTGCGCGATGCCATCGAACTTCACCTTGTTCCCCGACTGCTTCACCGCGGTCAGGTACACGCCCTCGGGCAGGGTGCGCACGATCTCGTCAAACACGTGCACGATCTCCGGCCGCGAGCGCTGCAGCTTCTCGATGATCTCCATGCGCGCGATGAACTTCTGTTTCTCGCTCTCGAGGCTGTTGATCTCCTCGATCTGCTTGTCGAGGGTCTTGATCTGCACGCGCAACTCGGCGTTGCGATGCTCCTGGCCCTCGATCATCGAGCCGTACAGCAGGTAGGCGGCGAAGGCGGTCACGCCCGCGGCGAGCGCCGCGATGCCGAGCGACACCAGGAACGCCAGCTTGCGCTCCTTGCGCTGGCCCTCGCGCCAGGGAAGCAGGTTTATACGCGGCATGTCAGTCAAAACTCCGCAGGGCGAGGCCACAGGCGGTCAGGAGCGCCGTGGCGTCGCGTTGCACTGCCTGCGCCTTGGCGCGCGAGGACAGCTTCATCTGGCCGAGCGGGTCGCCCTTCTCGGCCGAGATCCCGACGCGGCTGGAAATCACTTCGGCGACTCCGGGGATGTTGGCGCAGCCGCCGCACACCAGGATCTTCTCCGGCTGCTCACGGCCCGAGCCGGAGGCGAGATAGAACTGCAGCGAGCGGCTGACCTGCTGCGTCATGTCGTCGATGAACGGATCGAGCACCTCGGACTGGTAGTTGCCCGGCAGCCCGCCTTCCTTCTTGGCGCGCCCCGCCTCCTCCATCGCCAGGCCATAGGTGCGCATGATCTCTTCAGTGAGCTGCTGCCCGCCGAAAGCGAAGTCGCGCGTGTACACCACTTTAAGGTTGCGCAGCACGCTGAAGGTGGTGCTGCTGGCGCCGAAGTCCACAACCGCGATGGCGCGGTCGATGCCGCCGTCGGGCATCTGGTGCGTCATCAGCTTGCAGGCGTTCTCGAGCGCGAATGCCTCGACGTCGACGATCTTGGCGGCGAGGCCTGCGGCCTTCACGGCCGCCTGACGCTGCTCGACGTTCTCGGTGCGCGTCGCGACCAGCAGCACGTCGTTAGTGTCCGGGTCCTTGTCGTTCGGGCCCAGCACCTCGAAGTCGTACGACACCTCGTCCATGGGGAAGGGGATGTACTGGTCGGCCTGCATCTCGACTTGCGCTTCGAGATCGCCGGCGCGCAGCGCGCGCGGCATCTGGATCACCTTGGTGATCGCCGCATCGCCGGAGATCGCCACCGCCACATCGCCGCTCTTGGCGCCGGCGCGCTTGACGGCGCGGCGGATCGCCTCGCCCACCGCGTCCGCGTCCACGATCGCCTTTTCATTGATGGCGTTCTGGGGCGTGGGCTCGGCCGCATAGGCCTCCACCCGGTACTGGCCCCCCGCCATGGCGAGCTCGATAAGTTTGACCGACGAGGTCGTTATATCGAGTCCCAGGATGGGGCGGTACTTGCGCTGGAGAAGGAACATTTTTTATTTCCTTTTCAGGTGTTTACGCCTGAAAATGACCGCCCTGTATAAATCCGGAGACACTATATATCAGCGCACTGTCAAATTGAACGTGAGGCGGCTCACGGAACCGCACGCTGCTCCGCCACGGTGCGTCGACCGTGCCGGGAGTGTCACGCGACCCCCCCTGGGGGCGGGGGTTCAACCTATGCGGCTGCGACTTGTCCAAGCGTCCTCTAGGGGACGTCAAAAGCCTCGCGGAAGCGGGCGGAGTGCATACGAGTCGGTCGGTCGAGCGTGGTCTCGCGTCTCTCGAGGGCGTCATGGCCCGTCGGATCGGAGTGCGTTAACGTTCGAACCGGCAACCCCGCTGTCATAGGCACGTGACCCGTAGACCGGAGGCTTTGCGTCCCCACCTTTCGGTGAGTTTGCCCAAGAATCGGCGGCTACTATGCATAGCCCCCGAAGCTAGCGCAAGCAACGGAGTTGGTTTTTTGTGAAATGGAATTGGTTTCGATTCGGGGCGCTCGCCGCCGGCGGTGTGATCCTCGTCACACTTCTTGGCGCCTACGCACTGGCGTGCGGCTACGTGTATCTCGTGCCGTCGTTGCCGTCGCTCGACGCCATGCGCAACGTCGAACTGCAGGTGCCGCTGCGTGTGTACACGCGCACCGGCAAGCTGATCGCGCAGATCGGCGAGCAGCGCCGCATCCCGGTGACCTACGACCAGATTCCCGAGGTCGTCAAACATGCCTTCCTCGCCGCCGAAGACGAGCGCTTCTTCGAGCACCACGGCATCGACTACTTCGGCGTAGTGCGCGCCGCGCTCATCGATGTCATCTCCGGCGAGAAGACCCAGGGCGCGAGCACCATCACCATGCAGGCGGCGCGCAACATGTTCCTCACGCTCGACAAGACCGCGCGCCGCAAGCTGCAGGAGACTTTCGTCACCTATCGCATGGAGCACGAGTTCACGAAGCAGGAGATCTTCGGCCTGTACCTGAACGTCATCTTCTTCGGCCAGCGCTCCTACGGCGTGGCGGCGGCGGCCGAGGCCTTCTTCGGCAAGACGCTCGACAAGCTCGACGTCGCCGAAGCGGCCACCATCGCCGGCGTGCCCAAGGCGCCGTCGCGCTTCAATCCCATCGTCGATGCGCAGGCCGCCACGCAGCGCCGCGCCTACGTGCTGCGGCGCATGCGCGAGCTCGGCTACATCGACGCCGCGACCGCCGAGGCCGCCAACAAGGAGCCGATGCAGGCACGCGCGCACGCGCCGCTGTTTGACGTCGAAGCGCCGTACGTCGCGGAAATGGCGCGCCTCGAGCTGCGCCAGCGCTTCGGCCCGGCGGCCGAAACCGCCGGCTACAAGGTCTACACCACCATCGACGGGCGGCTGCAGACGGCCGCCAACCGCGCGGTGCGCGTCGGGCTCATCGAGTACGACCGCCGCCACGGCTGGCGCGGGCCGGCCGGGCACGTCGACCTGCCCGCGCACGGCGAGCCGGACTACGACGACCTGGTGGACGAGTACGCCGGGATCGGCAATCTCGCCCCGGCAGTGGTAACCGCGGTCAACGACCGGACGGTAAAGGCGTACGTGAAGTCGCTGGGACCGGTGGAGATCGAGTGGGACGGCCTGTCGTGGGCGCGCAAGGAGCTGCGCAACGAGACACTCGGACCGGCCCCCAAGGATGCCTCCCAGGTACTCGCGCGCGGCGACGTCGTGTACGTGGTGGCCGACGACAAGGGGCACGCGCAGCTCGGCCAGATCCCCGAGGCGCAGAGCGCGCTGGTGGCACTCGACCCGAACGACGGCAGCATCGTGGCGCTGGTCGGCGGCTTCGACTACTTCACCAACAAGTACAACCGCGTCACCCAGGCGCGGCGCCTGCCGGGCTCGGGATTCAAACCGTTCCTGTACTCGGCGGCGCTCGAGAACGGCCTGACGCCGGCGACCGTGCTGCTGGATGCCCCCATCGTGCTCGAGGGCAACGGCAACGAGGACTCCTGGCGTCCCGAGAACTCCACCAAGGAGTTCGGCGGCCCGACGCGGCTGCGCGAGGCGCTGGTGCGTTCGCGCAACCTGGTCTCGATCCGCGTGCTCAAGGCGATCGGCATCCCGACCGCCATCGACTACATCAGCCGCTTCGGCTTCGATCCCAAGAGCATGCCGCACGACCTGACGCTCGCCCTCGGCACGCTCGAGGCCACGCCGCTCGACGTCGCCAGCGGCTACGCGGTGTTCGCCAACGGCGGCTACCGCGTCGCGCCCTACTTCATCGACCGCATCGAGGACGCCGCCGGGCAGGTGGTGTGGCAGGCCGCACCGCGCATGGTGTGCCAGCAGTGCGATGACGGCCAGCCGGGCGAGCCGGCTCAGCAGAGCGCCGCCCCGGTGCGGGTGTCCGAGCCGGCGCGCGCGGCGCCGGCCGGCGAGCACGGAGAACCTGCGCCGCTGCCCGCCACGCAGGTGGCGCCGCGGGTCATCAGCGCACAGAACGCCTATCTCATGGCCGACATGATGGCGGACGTCATCAAGCGCGGCACCGGGCGGCGCGCCCTGGCGCTCGGGCGCAGCGACATCGCCGGCAAGACCGGCACCACCAACGAGGCCAAGGACACCTGGTTCAACGGCTTCACCCGCAACCTCGTCGCCACCGTGTGGGTGGGTTTCGACCAGGAGCGGCCGCTGGGCGAGGCCGAGGAAGGCGCGCGCACCGCGCTGCCGATCTGGATCGAGTTCATGAAGGAAGCGCTCAAGGGCGTGCCGGAGCAGCCGCGCACCATGCCGGACGGGCTCGTCACCTTGCGCATCTCGCCCGAGACCGGCACGCTCGTGTCGGCCGAGAACGCGGACGGCGTACCCGAGATCTTCATGGTGAACCACCTGCCTTCAGCGCAGGACGCCGCGCTCACCCAGGGCCCGGAAGGGCAGCAGAACAGCGAGCCGATCTTCTAAAGGGCGATAACAGTGAAGCGACACCCGACGCGCGCCGACAACGTCAGACGCGCGCTGGCTCAGGAGGCGGCGCGCATCATGGCCGAGCACGGCATCGGCGACTTCCTGGCGGCCAAGCGCAAGGCCGCCGAGCGGCTCGGGGTCGAGGACGGCGCCGCGATGCTGCCCAAGAACAGCGAGATCGAGGCGGCACTGGCCGAGTATCAACGCCTGTTCGGCGGCGAGTCGCACGTCACCGCGCTCACCGCGCAGCGCCGCGCGGCGCTGTCGGCGATGCGCTACCTGTCGGAGTTCGAGCCGCGCCTGGTGGGCGCGGTGCTGTCGGGCACCGCCACGCAGCACTCCGAGGTGCAGCTGCACCTGTTCACCGACCGCGCCGAGTCAGTGACCCTGAAGCTTCTCGATGAAGGGATTCCGCACGAGGTGACCGAGAAGCGCGTCAAGCTCGACCCGGAGCGGGTGCGCGCCTTCCCCGGCGTGCGCTTCGCGGTCGACGACCAGTCGATCGAGGCCACGGTCTTTCCCACCGACGGCATCCGCCAGGCACCGGTGAGCCCGGTAGACGGGCGGCCGATGCGCCGCGCCAACGCCTTCGAGGTCGAGGCGCTGCTCGCGGACGCCTGACTCAGCGCTTCTTGATGTCGACGTAGTCGCGACGCGTCGGGCCGGTGTACAGCTGGCGCGGCCGGCCGATGCGCATGCCGGGATCGGAGATCATCTCCTGCCAGTGGGCCACCCAGCCCACGGTGCGCGCGATCGCGAACATCACCGTGAACATCGAGCGCGGAATGCCGATGGCGCTGTAGATGACGCCCGAATAGAAATCGACGTTCGGGTAGAGCTTGCGCGAGACGAAGTACTCGTCCTTGAGTGCGATCTCCTCGAGCCGCAGCGCCAGCTCCAGCAGCGGGTTGTCGTCGCGGCCGAGCGCCGCCAGCACGCGGTGACACATCTCACGGATGATCTTGGCGCGCGGATCGAAGTTCTTGTACACGCGGTGCCCGAAGCCCATGAGGCGGAAGTGGCTCGACTTGTCCTTGGCCATGGTCAGGAACTTGGGGATGTTGTCGACCGTGCCGATCTGCTCGAGCATCGACAGCACCGCCTCGTTGGCACCGCCGTGCGCCGGTCCCCACAGCGCCGACACCCCGGCGGAGATCGCGGCGTAGGGGTTGGCGCCGGTCGAGCCGGCCAGGCGTACGGTCGAGGTGCTGGCGTTCTGCTCGTGGTCGGCGTGCAGCACGAACAGCAGGTCGAGCGCCTTGGCCGCGACCGGATCGAGCTTGTAGGGCTCGCACGGCACCGCGAACAGCATGCTGAGCACGTTGGAGGCGTAGTCGAGGTCGTTGCGCGGATAGACGAACGGCTGCCCGAGGGAATGCTTGTGCGCCGCGGCGGCGATGGTCGGGATCTTGGCGATGATGCGGTGCGAAAAGATCTCGCGGTGGCGCGGGTTATGGATGTCCATCGTGTCGTGATAGAACGCCGACATCGATGCGATCACCGCCGACACCATCGCCATGGGGTGCGCGTTGTGGTGAAAGCCGTTGAAGAAGCGCAGCAACGTCTCGTTGATCATGGTGTGATAACGGATGTTGCCGGTGAACTCGGCCAGCTCCTTGGCGGTCGGCAGCTCGCCGATCAGTATCAGGTAGGCGACCTCCATGAAGGAGCTCTTCTCGGCCAGCTGCTCGATCGGATAGCCGCGATACAGCAGCACGCCGGCGTCGCCGTCGATGTAGGTGATGCGGCTGTCCGTGGGCGCGGTCATGCCGTAGCCCGGATCGTAGGTGAAGACGCCGAGATCCTTCTGCAGACTGGCGATGTCGAGCCCGCCCGGCCCGATGCTGCCCGAGCGTACCGGCAGGTGCGCGCTGCGCCCACTGGCGGGGTCGGTCAGCTCGAAGGTCTTGCCGGTCTCGTCGGTCATGTGAGAAGCCGCTGGTCCATGTGGGCTGGCGCGCACGAAAGCGCGCGGGCGGAACGCAGGAGACTTACATGGACCGCGCGGGCAAATCAAGGCGCGGCGAGGCTACTCGCCGGTAGGCATGCGGGGCGGAAGCGGGCGGCGTTCCGTGCTACTTCGCGCCGCTCACGGCGGCGTACTTCTTGCGGAACTTGTCGACGCGGCCGGCCGTGTCGACGATCTTCTGCTTGCCCGTATAGAAAGGATGGCAGTTCGAGCACACCTCGACCTGCAGATCGTGTCCGAGGGTCGAGCTGGTCTTGAACGTGTTGCCGCACGTGCAGGTGACGGTGATCTCTTTGTACTCGGGATGAATCGCGGCTTTCATGACAGGCTCGGTTGCTTGGGCTGGCTCACCTAAATGGGGCGGTGAGCGCTCGGGTTAAAGGGCGCGGGAGTTTAGCGGCAGCGCGGGGCGGTCTCAAGCTCGGGCTGGCGGACGTCCCCGCCCAAGGCCGGGGCGGCCGGTTCCTTATCCACAGAAGCTGTGGACAACTCTGTGGACGGTCCCCCCGCGCAGGTCTCGATTTCGCGGCTAGATTGCATATTTGTTACCTTGGTCAAAAAATGACCAAGGGATTTTAACCTGTATCATCAAGCGCTTACGCGCATCATGTCCAGCGGCTTAGCCGGTTTCACGTGTAATTCGCTCATTCTTTGAAGAGCCATTCAGTGCTTGTGAATAACGGCCCGCGGCGTGTCCGGCGCCACCGGATCGTGTAGGCGTTGACAACGCGGAAACGTAGGACTTTTCTGGCATTTCCGGCAGAAATTCGAGCAGTAAATCGTTCAAAAACTGCAGTCCCAGGGAGCTCGGGCGGCAGCCGGACGGGGTGCCTACCAGCAGCCCCCGCGCCTCGGCGGCGGCCAGCGGCGCACGGATGCTCTCCCAGGCAAGCCCGGTGCGCTCGGTGAACAGCCGCGCCTCGAATCCGGCGGTGAGACGCAGGGCATTGAGCATGAACTCGAACGCTCGCTCGCTCTCGGGCACCGGCCGTGACTCGGGCGCCTGCGCTGCGAGATAGCGGCGCGGCTCGCGCAGGTGTGTGGTGCGCACGATGGCCGTGGCCTGCGTGAGCTTGCCGTGCGCGCCGGCGCCGGCGCCGAGATAGTCGCCAAAGGTCCAGTAGTTGAGATTGTGCCGGCACTGCGCGCCGGGGCGTGCCCACGCCGACACCTCGTACTGCCCGAACCCCGCGGCCTCGAGCCGCGCGGCGCACGCGCCGAGCATGGCGGCCGCCGCGTCCTCGTCCGGCAGGGGCGGCGGGCGCGCGGCGAATACCGTGCCGGGTTCGAGGGTGAGCTGGTAGTGCGACAGATGTGCCGGGGCGAGCGCCAGCGCCTCCGCGACGTCGCGCAGTGCGCCGGCGGGATCCTGGCCCGGCAGCGCGTACATGAGGTCGAGGTTGAAATTAGCGAGCCCCGCGGCGTGCAGCTCCTCGGCGGCGCGGCGTGTCTCTTCCGGCGAGTGAATGCGTCCGAGTACCGCGAGGGTGGCCGCATCGAAGGTCTGCGCACCGAGCGAGACGCGCGTGACGCCGGCGGCACGGTACTCGGCGAAACGGCCGCGCTCGATCGTGCCCGGGTTGGCCTCCAGGGTCACTTCCGCATCGGGGTCGAATACAAGATGCGCGCGCGCCGCCGCCAGCAGCCGGTCGATGGCCGCCGGCGGGAACAGGCTCGGCGTGCCGCCACCGAGGAAGACGCTCACGATCTCGCGGCCACGCACCGCGCCGGCCTGCGCGGCGAGATCGCGCTCGAGGCGCGCCAGGTAGGCCTCGCGTGGCAGCTCGCCCTGCAGGGTGTAGGAATTGAAGTCGCAGTACGGGCACTTGCGCACGCACCACGGGAAGTGGATGTACAGGGCGAGGGGCGGGGTCACGAGCGCGGGCATGGCGGCCATGGTAGACCGCGGCCCGACCTGGCACAGCCTTAAGAAGCGGCAGCCCGCCGGCGCCGCGGTCCGCGGCTCCTCGCTCCGTCCGCATGAAAACGCAGCGTCTGCCAGGCAGCGCCTGCCGCACAATGCGGACACGGGAGGGGCCAGCCGGCATGCAGCAGGATTGCGTCGTGGTCGGAGCGAGCTTCGCGGGGCTGGCCTGCGCGACGGCGCTGGCTGGCAGCGGCGCGCGGGTCACGGTGCTCGAGCGCAAGCACGACCCGGGCGGCAAGCTGCACACCACCGGCATCCTGGTGCGCGACGTCATCGAGCAGGTACCGCTGCTCGACGGCCTGCCGGGCGGCCTGGTGCGGCGGATCAACGGCGTGCGTCTCTATGCGCCAAACATGTCGTGCGTGGATCTCGCCGCGCCGGGCTACTTCTTTCTTGCCACCGACACGCCCGGGCTGATGCGCTGGCTGGCCGCGCACGCCGCTGCGGCCGGCGTCACCCTGCGCCTCGGGGTGGGATTCACGCGCGCGGCACGCGAGGGCAGTGGCTTCTTCCTCGGCGACGACCTCGGGCGAACCCGCTTTCTGGTCGGCGCCGACGGGCCGAAGTCGACGGTGGCGCGCGTGCTCGGGCTGGGCGAGAACCGCCACTTCCTGGCGGGCATCGAGCACGAGTACGCGCACGTCCAGATCGACGAACCCGACCGGCTGCATTGTTTCATCGACCGGCAGCTGATGCCGGGCTACATCGGCTGGGTAGTGCAGGGGGTCGGCGTGGTGCAGGTCGGGCTCGCACGCCGGCTGCGCGGCGGCGACGGCGCGGCCGTGAAGGCATCGATGGCGGCATTCCTGGCGAAGATCGCGCCGCTGTTCCGCTTCGGGGTGCCGGCCGCGGTGCGTGCCGGACTCATACCCTGCGGCGGGATCGTCGAGCGTGTGGCGGCGCCGCGCGTGCTGCTGGTCGGTGATGCGGCCGGCATGGTGTCGCCGGTGACGGCCGGAGGGATCCACATGGCGCTCAAGCATGGCCTCGCGACCGGCCATGCGATCGCCGACTTCCTCAGCGGCCGCGGCGAGGATCCCGCGCGGGACGTGCGCGCGAGCTATCCGACCCTTGGTGCCAAGCGCGTGCTGCGCTTCCTGTTCGACCACTTTCAGAGCGATCTGGCGTTCAACCTGCTGCTGGGCACCCGTCCGATGCGGCGCGCCGCCAGCCTCATCTATTTCCACCGGCGCGGCGTGTTCGACGAGCCGCCGGCCCGAGCGGCGCGTGGTCGCGCGGCGCGCAGCCGCTAGCCGGCGGCGCGGTTGCGCCCGATGAGGTAGAAGTTGTTGGCGTAGACCGGGCACTCGGCGTGCCGCCACTCGAACTGTGGCAACGATTGAGCCAGCGCCGTGAAATACGCGTGGTTGTCGTAGGTACCGAAGGCGCGTTGGTAGGCGCACAGCACGTAGGCGTACCCGGGCAGCGCCGCTGCGACTTCGTTGCGTACCGCGAGCGGCGACTCGCTCAGCGACCAGGTTGCGACGAACAGCGCGGGGCGCGCCTGCGCGGTCTCGCGGCGCAGCGTCGCCTGCATGTCGCCGCTGAGCCACTGCACGTTATCCGGCGGCTGTCCGTCCGCACCGCTGGGAAACACGTTGCGCAGGTAGAAACGCTGCAGTGCGCACATCACCGGCAGGTCGCAGATCAGGTAGCGCTGGCGGTAGCCGAGATTGCGCAGCAGGCGGCAGAAACTGCCGTAGCCGCCCCCGAAGTCGGTGACCAGGCGGATGCGTGCCAGGTCGAAGTCAGTCGCCTCCAGCAGCCGCACCAAATGATAGCCGTGCTGCACCAGCAGCGGACTGCTCCACGGGTAGTACGGGTTGACGAGCGGCTGACCGACCGGCGATTCGGTGAGTGCCTTCTGCAGCGCCGGCGTGAAGTGCGCGGAGCGCAGCAGGTACGACAGATACCTTGGCGCGAGGCTGCGCTGCCGCGAATGCACCGTCTTGGCGATCGGCGGCAGCCGCAGGAAGCCGTCCGCGCCCTGCTTCCGCAAGGCATCGCTGATGGCCACGCTGAACGCGGCCCACTCCTCGCCGGCCGCGGCGCCTTGCGCCGCCGCCAGTTCCTGCAGCAGCTCGTGCGTGTGGCTGAGCGCCGGCGGCCGGTAGTCGCCCAGGAGCTTGGCGGCCATGCGCCGCACCACGGAATGGGCTCCGCTCTTCGCTGCGCTGGTCATGAGGTGTGCATTCTCGCGTCCGGCTCCGCCCCGGCGCGCGCCAGTATAGTGGCCGCCCGCGGCCGGGCCGCGGAAGAATTCGGGTCGCGGGATAACACATCCGGACGGTCAGGCATTACCGCCTACGCAGGGCGGGGTAGCGTTACGCGCTGGGAGACACGGGGGCCTTGCGCCCCCACGGAGCACTCTAATGAAGACCAACGTACTGCCGCTTGCGGCGCTGGCGCTGTCGGCGCTCGCGGTAGTCGCAGCCGCCGACACCGCGGGCGATCATCACCTGCTCGACAGTGGCAAGTCCGTCAAATGGGGCGCGCCGCCGCCGATACTGCCGGCCGGCGCCAAGTTCGCCGTGATCGACGGCGACCCGGCCGGCAAGGGACTCGTCACCGTGCGCCTGAAGATGCCCGCCGGCTACAAGATCCCGCCGCACTGGCACCCGACCGACGAGCACGTCACGGTGCTCGCCGGCTCGCTCGGCATCGGCATGGGCGACACCCTCGATCCTGCTCACGGCCAGACACTCACCGCCGGTGGTTACGCCGTGGCGCCGGCCACGATGCATCACTACGCGTGGACGACCACGGGCGCGACCATCCAGGTGCACCTGCAGGGCCCGTTCGCGCTCACCTACGTCAACCCGGCCGACGATCCGAGCAAGAGCGCCAAACCCTAGCTGACAGACCGGCGGCGCCGGCCACACGGCCGGCGCCCTACCGGATTCAGCGCCGCCGAGTTCCGGCCTGCGTTCGCGCCGCCGCGGACGCGCGTACATCGCCGCCATAAAACGGCTCGGCCCCGGCGCGCGCGGCGCGGCATACACGCGCACGCGTAACAGGGGTCAGTTCGGCTCGGTGTTCATGTGATGCAGCACGCTAACGGCCGCCTACTGAGCACGACGATTTCTTCTTGCCCAGATCCGCCGTAAACCCAATTGGGCGGCCCCTCGCGGACGGGGGGTCCATTAGTTGGCGGATCGCCGAGAGAATAGCGGCGATGCTCTGGTCATGGTCGGCGAGTTTCTTGCCTGGGCGAGCTTCCAGCTGCGCAAACTGACGGGCTAACTCTCTGTTAGAAGCAAGCCTAGATGGCGCTGGACGCTACTCCGCGTTCTGCACCTGCTCGCGCATCTGCTCGATGACGACCTTCATGTCCACCGCGCTGCGCGTGGTCTCGAGGTCCTGCGACTTCGAGGACAGCGTGTTGGCCTCGCGGTTGAGCTCCTGCATGAGGAAGTCGAGGCGGCGGCCGGCCGGCTCGCTGCCGTCGATCACGCGCCGCACCTCGGTGAGGTGGCCGCCGAGGCGCTCGAGCTCCTCGTCGACGTCGAGCCGCTGCAGCAGCAGCGCCAGTTCCTGCTCGAGGCGCTCGGGGTCGACGCTGGCGGTGAGCTCCGCGACGCGCGCTTCGAGGCGCGCACGCACGTGGGCCTGCATCTCGGGCAGCCGCGCACGCACGTCCTGCAGCAGCGCCTCGAGCGCGGTGCAGCGCTGCTCCAGCAGCTCGCGCAGCCGCGCTCCCTCGCGCGCCCGCGCCGCCGCCAGCTCGGTAAGCGTCGCATCGAACACCGCGTAGGCCGCGTCCAGCAGCTGCTCTCCGCCACCGCCGTCCTCGCGTAGCACGCCGGGCCAGCGCAGCACTTCGAGCGCGCTCACGGTGGCGGGCTCACGGATCGCCCGCGACACCACTTGCAGCGCGCCGAGCAGCCGCTCGAGCGCGGCGGCATCCACTTCGAGCGTGCCGCCGGCGCCGGGCGCGCGGCGGTAGGTCAGGGTGCAGTCGACCTTGCCGCGCCGCAGGTGCCGCGCGAGGCGCGCACGCAGCTCGGTCTCGGCCGCGCGCAGCTCGTCCGGCAGGCGGAAGCCGGCCTCGAGGAAGCGGTGGTTGACGCTGCGCAGCTCGCACACCAGCGTGCCCCACGGCCCGCTGGATTCACGGCGCGCGAAGCCGGTCATGCTCGCGATCATGCTGGCGCTCGTCGCAGGTGATATAAAGCGCAGACGCAGTCTAACAGACACACGGAATCCTTCTTGCGGGTCGAATACGCCGATATCACGCTGCTCGGAGGCCGCGAGGAGAACCAGGACCGGGTCACCGCCGCGGTGGCCGAGCAGGCAGCGCTGCTGGTGGTGGTCGACGGCATGGGCGGCCACGCCGACGGTGCGCGCGCGGCGCAGGTCACGCAGCAGGTGATCGTAGAGGCCTTCTGGCACTCGCCACAGCCGCTGTTCGACCCGCTCGGCTTCCTGCACCTGACGCTGGGGCGCGCGCACGAAGAGGTGGTCAAGCTCGGCGCGCAGCTGCCGCTCGAGCAGCGCCCGCGCGCCACCTGCGCCGTGTGCCTGATCCAGCAGAACGCCAGCTGGTGGGCGCACGTCGGCGACAGCCGCCTGTACCACGTGCGCGGCAGCACGCTGGTGACCCGCAGCCGCGACCACAGCCACGTCGAGCTGCTGCTGCGCGAGGGACTGATCTCGGCCGAGCAGGCGCACAATCACCCGATGCGCAACTTCGTCGAGTGCTGCCTGGGTGGCGATCCGATCCTGCCGGACATGTCGCTGTCGCGGCGCCGGCCGCTCGAGCCCGACGACGTGCTGCTGGTGTGCACCGACGGCCTGTGGGGCTCGCTCAAGGACAGCGAGATCGTGGCCGAGCTCGGCGGCGGCGGCGCGCTGCGCGAGAAGCTGCTGACGCTCGGCGAGCGGGCGGTGAAGCGCTCCGGCAGCTCGAGCGACAACACCTCGGCGGCGGCGCTGCGCTGGCTGGGCGCCTAGGAGCGCGCGGTGGCCAGACCCTCCGGACGCCGCCCCGACGAGCTGCGCGCCGTGCGCTTCACGCGCCGGCCCACCCGCCACGCGGAAGGGTCGGTGCTGGTGCAGTTCGGCGATACCCACGTGCTGTGCACCGCGAGCGTCGAGGACACCGTGCCGCAGTTCCTGCGCGGTAAGGCACAAGGGTGGATCACCGCCGAGTACGGCATGCTGCCGCGCGCGACTCACACCCGTACGGCGCGCGAGGCGGCGCGCGGCAAGCAGACCGGGCGTACCCAGGAGATCCAGCGCCTGATCGGCCGCGCGCTGCGCGCGGTCGCCGACCTCAAGGCGCTCGGCGAGCGCACCGTCACGCTCGACTGCGACGTGCTGCAGGCGGACGGCGGCACACGTACCGCCTCGATCACCGGCGCCTACGTGGCGCTCGCCGAGGCGTGCGAGCAGCTCGTGCGCCGTCGCCTGATCCCTGCCAGCCCGCTGCACGGCCAGGTGGCCGCGGTGTCGGTCGGCATCTATGCCGGGGAACCGGTGCTGGATCTGGACTACGCCGAGGACTCGCAGGCCGAGACCGACATGAACGTCGTCATGAACAACGGCGGCGGGTTCGTCGAGATCCAGGGCACGGCCGAGGGCCATGCCTTCCGCCGTCACGAGCTCGACGCGCTCCTCAACCTCGCCGCGCACGGCATCGGCGAGCTGTTCGCACTGCAGGCGCAGGCGCTCGGTTGACGCGCGCAGTGCTGGCGAGCGGCAATCCCGGCAAGCTGCGCGAGTTCGCCCAGCTGCTGGCACCGCTGGCGCTCGAGCTGACCCCCCAGAGCGCCTTCGGCATCGAGCCCGCCGAGGAGACCGGCGCCACGTTCGTGGAGAACGCACTCCTCAAGGCGCGCCACGCGGCGCGGCACGCCCGCCTGCCGGCGCTGGCGGACGACTCGGGGATCGAGGTGGATGCCCTCGGCGGCCGCCCCGGGGTGTGGTCGGCGCGCTTCGCCGGGCCCGCGGCGAACGACGCAGAAAACACCCGCCTGCTGCTGCGCGAGCTGGCCGGGGTACCGGACAGCTACCGCCAGGCCCGCTACCAGTGCGTCATCGTCTGGGTGCGCAGCGTCGGGGACCAGGCACCGCTCATCGCGCACGGAACCTGGGAGGGCCATATCGTCCACGCCGGGCGCGGCAGCGGCGGCTTCGGTTACGACCCGGTGTTCGTGCCCGAGGGCGAGCAACGCACCGCCGCGGAGCTGCCGGCCGCGGAGAAGAACACCGTCAGCCACCGTGGTCAGGCGCTCACCGCCCTCGTCGCGATGCTCAAAGGCGCGGGCTATATTGCCGCCCCATGAGAGCCGGGACGCTGTTCGTGATCTCGGCGCCCTCCGGCGCCGGCAAGACCACGCTGGTTAAGGCGCTGCTCGCCAGTGAGCCGAACCTGCGGCTGTCGATCTCGCACACCACCCGGCTGCGGCGTCCCAACGAGCAGCAGGGGCGCGAGTACCACTTCCTGCCGCTGGCGGAATTCCAGGAGCTCGCCCAGCGCGGGGAGTTCCTCGAGTCCGCGCGCGTGTTCGACAACTACTACGGCACCTCGCGGCCTTTCGTGGCCGAGCAGCTGGCCGACGGCCACGACGTGCTGCTCGAGATCGACTGGCAGGGCGCGCAGCAGGTGCGGCGCGGCATGCCACGCTGCGTGAGCATCTTTGTCCTGCCGCCCTCGCGCCACTCCCTGGCCGAGCGTCTGGCGCGGCGCGCCACCGACACCGCGGAGGTCATCGCCCGGCGCCTCAAGGACGCGGCCGCCGACATGTCCCACTACCGCGAGTTCGACTACGTGGTGGTCAACGACGACTTCGACAAGGCAGTCGGCGAACTCCGCCGCATCATCGCCGGTCAGGGCGCCGACCTTAAGAGCACCCGTCCGGAGCTGGCGCCGCTGCTCGGCGAGCTGCTCGCACCCGTCTGAGCGCGCTCCCCGCTGCGCTGGCCGCGGCAGGCACTTTTCGCGTATTATTAACGACCCTGCGCACCTGCCGCGGTGCCTCCCAACCTTGAGCGAACCATGGCCCGTATCACCGTAGAAGACTGCCTGCAGAACGTCGACAACCTGTTCCAGCTCGTGCTGCTGGCCGCGCAGCGCGCGCGCCGCCTCGCCAACGGCGCGGAAGCGACGCTGCCGCTCGAGAACGACAAGGCGACCGTGCTGGCGCTGCGCGAGATCGCCGCCGGCAACATCACCGCCGAGATGCTGCGCGAGCCCGAGCCCGCACCTGAAGTGCCGGTGCCCGACGCCGACAACCAGTCGACCTTCCGCGCGCCGCAGTTCGGCCTCGGAGACTGACCCAAGGGCCAGCCCGTGGACTACGCGTCTTCGCTCCTGGGACTGCTACCCGGCGGAAGACGCACTCCGGGGCTGAAGGAGCTGCTCGGCTCCGTGGGCGACTACCTGCCGCCCGACCAGGTGACGCGCATCAAGGAGGCGGCCGAGTTCGGCACCTCCGTGCACCACGGCCAGAAGCGCCTGTCGGGCGAACCGTTCATCGCCCATCCGGTGGCCGCGGCCGCCATCCTCGCCGACCTGCGGCTCGACGCCGACACCATCGTCGCCGCGATCCTGCACGACGTCATCGAGGACACCCCGACGCCGAAGGACCAGCTGGCGTCGCGCTTCGGCGCCGACGTGGCCGAAATCGTCGACGGCGTCACCAAGCTCGACCAGATCAAGTTCAAGAGCCGCGAGGAGGCGCAGGCGGAGTCGTTCCGCAAGATGCTGCTGGCGATGGTGCGCGACCTGCGCGTCATCCTCGTCAAGCTCGCCGACCGCACCCACAACATGCGCACGATCGAGGCCATGGCGCCGGCGCGCCGCCGGGCGATCGCGCGCGAGACGCTCGACATCTACGCGCCGCTGGCCGAGCGCCTCGGTCTCTACGCCCTCAAGCTCGAGCTCGAGGACCTCGGCTTCAAGGCGCTGTACCCGCGCCGCTACCTGGTGCTGGAGCGGGCGCTGAAGCGTGCGCGCGGCAACCAGAAGGAGTTCCTGAAGAAGATCGAGCAGCAGCTGAACGCGGCGCTGCTCAAGGCCGGCATCCAGGCGCAGGTCATCACGCGCGAGAAGCACCTCTACAGCATCTACCGCAAGATGCGCCGCAAGCGCACCACGCTGAGCGAGATCGTCGACGTGTACGGCATCCGCATCGTGGTCGACACGCCCGACACCTGCTATCGCGCGGTCGGCGTGGTGCACTCGGTGTTCAAGCCCATGCCGGGGCGCTTCAAGGACTACATCGCGATCCCGCGCGTCAACGGCTACCAGTCGCTGCACACCACGCTGTTCGGCCCGAACGGGGTACCGATCGAGGCGCAGCTGCGTACCAATGACATGCACCGCGTGGCCGAGGCCGGCATCGCCGCACACTGGAAGTACAAGACCGGCGGCGATGCGGACTCGATGCAGCAGCAGCGCACGCGCGAGTGGCTGTCGAACCTGGTGTCGCTGCAGGAGGCGGGCTCGTCCGAGGAGTTCCTCGAGAGCGTCAAGGTCGACCTGTTCCCCGACAAGGTGTACGTCTTCACGCCCAAGGGCCAGATCCTGCGCCTGCCCTCCGGCGCGACGGTGGTGGACTTCGCCTACAGCGTGCATACCGACATCGGCAATCGCTGCGTGGCCGCCAAGGTCGACCGGAGGCTGACGCCGCTGCGCACCGTGCTGCGCAACGGCCAGACGGTCGAGATCATCACCGCCAAGGGCGCGAGCCCCAACCCCTCGTGGGTCAACTTCGTCGTCACCGCCAAGGCGCGCACGGCCATCCGCCACTACCTCAAGGGTCTGCGCCGCAGCGAGGCCATCGCGCTCGGCTCGAAGCTGCTGCAGCAGGCGCTGGGTGAGTTTTCGCTGTCGCTCGAGGACGTGCGCGCCGACGTCGTGCGCGCCGCGCTCGGCGAGCTCGGCATGAAGGACCTCGACGAGCTGTACGAGAAGATCGGCCTGGGCGAGCGCCTGGCGCCGCTGGTGGCGCGGCGCCTGCTGCCGACCGCGCCGGCGATCACCGGCGGTGCGCAGCTCGCGCCATTGGCGATTGCCGGCACCGAGGGCCTGCTGGTCACCTACGCGCGCTGCTGCTTCCCGATCCCCTATGACCCGATCTTCGCCTTCCTGTCGGCGGGACGCGGCGTGGTCATCCACCGCGAGAACTGCGTCAACGTCGAGGACTACCGCAAGCATCCCGAGAACTGGCTGCCGGTGAGCTGGCAGACCTCGCCCGACCGGCTGTTCTCGTCCGAGATCCGCGTGTACGTGGTGAACCGCACCGGCGTGCTGGCGGCGGTGGCGGCCGCCATCGCCAGCACCGAAACCAACATCGACCACGTGTCGATCGACGAGCAGGACGCCGACACCGCGGTACTGACGTTCGAGCTGCGCGTACGCGACCGGCGCCACCTGGCGCGCCTGGTGCGCGTCATCCGCCGCATGCCGGACGTCACGCGCCTGACGCGCACCATCGCCGCCCACGCGCGCGACGAAGCGCACAGCGCCGATGCCGACCAGGACGCCGACGGCGATGCCGAGGCGGACAGCGACTCCGACGCCGAAGAGAGCGGCTAACGACCATGCACAGGAGCGAGACATGAGCCGGCAGATCATCCATACCGAGCGGGCGCCGCAGGCCATCGGCACCTATTCCCAGGCGCTGCGCGTCGGGGACACCGTTTATATGTCCGGCCAGGTGCCGCTCGACCCGGCCACCATGCAGCTGGTCGCCGGTGACATCGAGGCGCAGGCGCGCCGCGTGTTCGAGAATCTCAAGGCGGTCGCCGAAGCCGCCGGCGGCTCGCTCGCCCAGGCGGTGAAGTTCACCATCTTCCTCACCGACCTGTCGCACTTCGCCAAGATCAACGAGGTCATGGCGCAGTACTGCCCCAAGCCGTACCCGGCGCGCTCGACCATCGGCGTGGCGCAGCTGCCGCGCGGTGCGCAGGTCGAGATCGAGTGCGTCCTGCACCTCGGCTGAAGCCCCCCGCCGCGGCCGCCGTCCCGGCTCCCGGCGCGCGCCCGGTGACCACGCTGCGCGGCGTGGGCGCCGCGCTCGCCGAGCGGCTGGCGCGCCTCGGCGTGGAGCGCGTCGCCGACCTGCTGTTCGTCCTGCCGCTGCGCTACGAGGACCGCACGCGCGTGGTGCCGCTCGGCACTCTCGCGCCCGGCACGCGCGCGGCGGTCGAGGGCGAGGTGCAGCTGACCGAGGTGGCCTACCGCGGCCGGCGCCAGCTCCTGACGCGCATTTCCGACGGCTCCGGCATGCTGACGCTGCGCTTCTTCTACTTCTCCGCCAGCCAGCAGGCCAACCTGGCACGTGGTACGCGCCTGCGCGCCTTCGGCGAAGTGCGCCGCGGGCCGCTGGGCCTGGAGATGGTGCATCCCGAGTACCGGCGCCTGAGTGCGGCGGCCGCGCCGCTCGAGGAGACCCTCACTCCGATCTATCCGACCACCGAGGGAGTGCCGCAGGGCCGGCTGCGCGCGCTGGTGCAGGAAGCGCTGCGCGCGCTCGGGCGCGCCGCTCTCCCCGACCTGCTGCCGCGCGGCACGCTGCCGCCCGGCCTGCCTGGGCTGCACGAGGCGCTCGCGTACGTGCACGCGCCGCCGCGCGAGGTGCGGCTGGCCGAGCTCGCCTCCGGGCGGCACCCGGCGCAGCGGCGCCTGGCGTTCGAAGAGCTGCTGGCGCACCAGCTGACGCTGCGGCTGCGCAAGCGCGCCGTGAAGACCGATCCGGCGCTGCCGCTTGCCGATGTAGGCGGAGCCGAGGCGCGGTTCCTCGAGCGGCTGCCGTTCACGCTGACGCGAGCGCAGGCACGCGCGCTCGCCGAGGTCGACGCCGATCTCGGCGCCGCGGCGCCGATGGTGCGCCTGGTGCAGGGCGACGTCGGCTGCGGCAAGACGGTGGTGGCGGCGGCGGCGGCGGCGCGCGCCGCGGGCAGCGGCGCACAGGCCGCGCTCATGGCGCCCACCGAGCTGCTGGCCGAGCAGCACTGGCGCGCATTCCACGAATGGTTCAAGCCGCTCGGCGAGACCGTGGCGCTGCTCTCGGGCGGCCAGCCGGCGCGTGCGCGCCGCAGCGCGCTGGCGGCGATCGCCGCCGGTGAGGTACGCGTGGTGGTCGGTACGCACGCGCTGTTCCAGGAAGGCATCGACTTCGCCCAGCTGGCGCTCGTCATCGTCGACGAGCAGCACCGCTTCGGCGTGCAGCAGCGCCTGAAGCTCGCCGAGAAGGGTCAGCGCGCCGGCCGCCTGCCGCACCAGCTGATCATGACGGCCACCCCGATCCCGCGCACGCTCGCCATGACCGCCTACGCCGACCTCGACATCTCGGTGATCGACGAGCTGCCGCCGGGCCGCACGCCGGTGCAGACGGTGGTGGTGAGCGAGGAGCGCCGCCCGGAGGTGGTGGCGCGCATCGTCGCCGCCTGCCGCGCCGGGCGGCAGGTGTACTGGGTATGCCCGCTGATCGACGAGTCCGACGAGCTGCGCGCGCAGGCGGCAGAGGAGACCGCCGCGCAGCTGACCGCGGCACTGCCGGGGGTGCGCGTGGGCCTGGTGCACGGGCGCATGCCGCCGGCGGCGAAGGACCAGGCGATGCTGGCCTTCAAGGCCGGCAGGATCCAGGTGCTGGTCGCCACCACCGTCATCGAGGTGGGAGTCGACGTGCCGAACGCCACGCTCATGGTGATCGAGAACGCCGAGCGCATGGGACTGGCGCAGCTGCACCAGCTGCGCGGCCGCGTCGGGCGCGGCACCGAGGCGAGCAGCTGCGTGCTCTTGTACCGCGCGCCGCTCTCGGAGCTGGCGCGCGAGCGCCTCAAGGTGATCCGCGAGAGCTGCGACGGCTTCGAGATCGCACGCCGCGACCTCGAGCTGCGTGGCCCGGGGGAGCTCTTGGGCACGCGCCAGACCGGCCTCGCGCAGCTGAAGGTCGCCGACCTCATGCGTGATGCCGACCTGCTGCCACGCGTGCAGGAGACGGCCGAACAGCTGCTGGTCGCGCACCCGGAGGCCATCGCGGCGCTCGCCGAGCGCTGGATCGGTGCCGGCGAGCGCTACGGGCGCGTCGGCTGAGCGCGGCCCGGCTCGTGGACAGCGAGTGCGTGTTCTGCGGGATCGCGTGCGGCAGGGCGCCCGCCGCCATCGTCTGGGAGGACGAACTGACCCTGGCGTTCCTCGACCTGCGGCAGTTTCACGCCGGCCACACGCTGGTCATCCCGCGACGCCACCTGCAGGACGTCCGTGAGCTCGACCCGCCGACGGGCGCGGCGCTCATGGCCGCGGTCGCGCGCATCAGCCGCGCGGTCGCCGCCGCTTTCCCGAACCAGGGACTCAGCCTGTGGCACTCCATCGGCGCAGCCGCAGAGCAGGAGGTGCCGCACCTGCACGTCCACGTGCACCCGCGGCTGCTCCAGGACGGGCTGCTGCGCGTGTACCCGTCCGCCCCGGCATTGCCGGATCAGGCGGTGCGCGAAGCCTATGCGCTGCGGTTGCGCGCCCGGCTGCCTGAGCTGCGGCAGCCCGATCGCTTGACTGACCCCTGGACGGCGCCCCGCTAGGGACGCGCCGACAGCGAGTAGGGCTGCTCGGCCCCCGCGCCCGGCCACGCATGGTTGGGCCGGTCCGACATGGTGAAGCGCAGCTCGCCGCCCGCCATGATCTCCTGGTGACGCAGGAAGACGCGCCTGAGCGGCTTGCCATTCAGGGTCAGCGCCGCGACGTACGGGTGCGCGTCGTCGACGGCCGGGGCGCGCACGGTGAACGTGCGCCCGTTGGGCAGGTGCAGCACGGCACGCTTCAGGAACGGGCGGCCGATGATGTATTCGTTGCTCGCCGGCGCGAGCGGGTAGAAGCCGAGCGCCGTGAACAGGTACCACGCCGACATCTGCCCGAGGTCGTCGTTGCCGGCGAGGCCGTCCGCGCGCGGCGCGTACTGGGTGTCCATGATCTTCTGCAGGCGCGCCTGCGTGCGCCACGGCTGCCCGGCCGCGGCATACAGGTAGGCGAGGTGGTGGCTCGGCTCATTGCCGTGCGCATACCAGCCGATGAGCCCGGTGATGTCCTCCATGTGGGCGAACACCTTGGGATCGATCCGGGCATCGAATACCTCGTCCAGGCGTGCCAGCAGCCGGTCGGCCCCGCCGTAGGCCTGCGCGAAGCCGGCGACGTCCTGCGGCACGTACCACGAGTACTGCCAGGCGTTGCCCTCGGTGTAGTCGGTGCCGTAGCCGCTGGCCGCGGGGTCGAAGGGCTCGCGGAACGTGCCGTCGCGCTTGCGGGCGCGCATGAACCCGGTGTTGGAATCGAAAGCGTTGCGCCAGTTGCCGGCGCGCCGGTAGAACTGCGCGGCGAGCTCGCCCTTGCCGAGCCCTTGCGCCATGCGCGCGATGGTCCAGTCATCGTAGGCGTACTCGAGCGTCTTGGAGGCCGCCTCGCCCTCCTCGTCGATCGGCACCCAGCCGAGTTGCATGTAGCCGGCCAGCCCGCCGTAGGGCCCGTAGCTCGCGGTCGCCACCATGGCCGCGAGCGCCTCCTCGGCATCGTAGCCGCGGATGCCTTTCATCCAGGCGTCCGCGATCACCGCCACCGCGTGGTAGCCGATCATGCACCAGGTCTCCTGACCCTGGAACGCCCAGACCGGCAGCATGCCGTAGGGGCTGGCGTGCTGCGCAGCGAGCAGCGAGCGCACGATGTCGTCGGTACGCTGTGGCGGCTGCAGGATGGTGAGCAGCGGGTGCAGCGCGCGGTACGTATCCCACAGCGAGAAGGTCGAGTAGTTGGTGAAGCCCTGCGCCTGGTGCACTGCGTTGTCGGGGCCGCGGTAGCGGCCGTCACGGTCCATGAACAGGCTCGGGGCCTGGTAGGCGTGATAGAGCGCGGTGTAGAAGCTGCGCGTCAGCTCGGGCGGTGCCTCGATCTCGACCGCCGCGAGCGCCTCGGTCCAGGCGCGCCGCGCCACCTGCCGCACCCCGTCGAAGTCCCAGTCCGGCACCTCGGCGAGATTGGCGACGGCGTTGTCCTCGCTGACTCCGGAGATCGCCACCTTGACCAGCAGCGCACCGCCAGCGGCATCGTTGAAATCGAACACGCCCACCAGCGCCCGGCCCTCGACCTGTGCACGCGCGCGCGGGTCCCTGTCGGCCGGCGGCGGGAAGCCCTTGTAAAGCAGATCCTGCTCGGTGTCGTGCAGGGCATGGCCGCTCGGCACGCGTGAGAAGCGCAGCGCGAAGTACAGCTGCCGCCCGGGCGCCCAGCCACGCGTCTCTCGAAAGCCCGTCACGGTGCCGTCCGGGCGCAGCCGCAGCCGCGACCACAGCACCTTGCCGGGATAGTCGTAGAGACTGGTGCGCAGATCGATG
Source organism: Steroidobacteraceae bacterium (assembly GCA_025451275.1). Lineage (GTDB taxonomy): Bacteria > Pseudomonadota > Gammaproteobacteria > Steroidobacterales > Steroidobacteraceae > 13-2-20CM-66-19. The sequence goes on along the minus strand of JANWKR010000091.1, from coordinate 34,370 downwards.
AGTACGTGCGCCGGGCTGCCGGCGGGGAAGGCGTAGCGGTGCACGCCGACGCGCGCACTCGCGGTGAGCTCGGCGCGGATCCCGTAGTCCGCCAGCGTCACGGCGTAGTAGCCGGGCTGCGCGACCTCGTCCCGGTGGCTGAAGCGCGAGGTGTAGCCGCTGCCGGGCTTGTCGACCGCGCCGCGCTCGAGGCGCACCGCGCCGGCGATCGGCATCAGCAGCACGTCGCCGAGGTCGGAGTGCCCGGTGCCGGAGAAGTGCGTGTGCGAGAAGCCGACGATGGTCGAGTCCTCGTGACGGTAGCCCGCGGCCCAGCCGTAGGCCTTGTCGCGCGGCAGGATCTGCGTGTCCGGCGACAGCTGGATCATGCCGAACGGCACGACCGCGCCGGGAAACATGTGACCGTCGCCGGCGGTGCCGATGAAGGGATCGACCGCCGCGTAGGCGCGCGACCCCGCGTCGGGGGGCGCCGCCAGCGCCGGAGCCGCACCACCGGCGAGCGCCGCCAGCAGCAGCCCCGCCGACAGCGGGCGGGGGCGGCGCCGCAAGCGCGCGCCACAGCGGCTGCGATGGCGCGCCGCCACGATCGTCGCCGACTAGGAGCGGAACGCGAGGAGGGATGGGGTGCGCATGATGCGGCGAGCCGTGCCGGAGTGCGGCAACGCTACCGGACGGACCCGGGGTGCGCAAACCGCTGCGCCGGCGCGCTGCGCGCGCTGTGGTAAGTTTCGCCCATGTCCGCAGCCGCACCCGAACTGCCGCTGACGCCGCCGCGGCCTCCCGATGCGCCGCTGTCCTACCGTCTCGGCCGCCGCGCCACCGAGTACGCGCGCCTCATGCGCCTCGACAAGCCGGTGGGCACGTGGCTGTTGCTGTGGCCGGCGTTATGGGCGTTGTGGATCGCCGGCGAGGGACGCCCCACGCCGCGCGTGCTGATCGTGTTCGTGCTCGGCGTGGTGGTGATGCGGGCGGCCGGCTGCGTGATCAACGACTTCGCCGACCGCAACATCGATCCCTACGTGCGCCGCACCCGCGACCGGCCGCTGGCGGCGCGGCGCGTGGCGCCGCTCGAGGCGCTGGTGCTGTTCGTGCTGCTGCTGGCGGTCGCGCTGTATCTCGTGACGCGCCTCGATCTGCTGACCATCAAACTCGCCTGCATCGGCGCGGCGCTGACCGTCTCCTACCCGTTCCTGAAACGCGTCTTCCCCATGCCGCAGCTGTACCTCGGCATCTCCTTCGGCGGCTGGAGCGTGCCGATGGCGTTCGCCGCGCAGCGCGGCACGCTGCCGCGCGTCGCCTGGGTGCTGTACCTGGCAGCCGTCATCTGGGCGGCACTCTACGACACCATCTACGCCATGATCGACCGCGAGGACGACCTCAAGATCGGCGTGAAGTCCTCCGCCATCCTGTTCGCGGACATGGACCGCTTCCTGATCGGGGTGATGCAGCTGATGATGCTGTACGCCCTCGTGCTGGTAGGGCGCAGCATGGAGTTCGGGCGCTGGTATCACGCGGGTGTGGGCGCCGCCGCAGTGCTGTTCCTGTGGCAGCAATGGCTGATCCGCCGGCGCGACCCGGGCGGCTGCCTGCGCGCCTTCGTCAATAACCAGTACGTGGGCCTGGTCGTGTTCGTCGGCATCCTGCTGCAGTACGTCTACGCCTGAAGACTCACCAGCTCTTGCTGAGACCGACGTACAGCGCGTGCGGCATGGCCGCCAGCACCAGGGGACTGGCGCGGCGGTGCGCGTACCAGCCCGCGGCGCTGCCGGCGCTGCCGTGACGCGGCCCAGGCCGGTGCGGGCCGCTGGCCATTTTCCGAGCAATTGTCGACTTTGTCGCGACCGGCGCGTTGACATGGCCGTCCGCGCTCGGGCATGGTCCGCGCCATGTCCGCCCACCCCGCACCGCTCAGTGCGCCCCTCGCCCCCGCAGGCGGGGTGCGCCACGACTGGTCGCTCGAGGAGGTCGAAGCGCTGTTCGCGCAGCCCTTCATGGACCTGATCCTGCGCGCCCAGCTGGTACACCGCGCCCATCACGCCGCCAACACCGTGCAGATGAGCACGCTGCTGTCGATCAAGACCGGCGCCTGCCCCGAGGACTGCGCCTACTGCCCGCAGAGCGTGCGTTACGACACCGGTGTCGGGCGCGAGTCGCTCATGGAGCTCGAGGCGGTGCGCGCCTGCGCGCTGCGCGCCAAGGCGGCCGGCGCCACGCGCTTCTGCATGGGCGCCGCCTACCGCGCGCCGAAGGCGAAGGACCTGGAGGCGATCGCGGCCATGGTGCGCGCGGTGCGCGAGCTCGGACTCGAGAGCTGCGCCACGCTCGGCATGCTGACCGAGGAACAGGCGCAGCTGCTGAGGGCCGCGGGCCTCGACTACTACAACCACAACCTCGACACCTCGGCCGAGTACTACGGCGAGATCATCACCACGCGCAGCTACCAGGACCGGCTCGACACGCTCGCCGCGGTGCGGGCCGCCGGCCTCAAGGTGTGCTGCGGCGGCATCCTCGGCATGGGCGAGTCGGCGCGCGACCGCGCGCAGCTGCTGGTGACGCTCGCCGGCCTGCCCGAACACCCCGAGAGCGTGCCGATCAACCGCCTGGTGCGGGTGCGCGGCACGCCGCTGGCGGATGCCGCGGACGTCGACCCGTTCGACTTCGTGCGCACGCTCGCGGTGGCGCGCATCCTCATGCCGCGCGCCCACGTGCGGCTGTCGGCCGGGCGCGAGGACATGAGCGATGAGCTGCAGGCGCTGTGCTTCCTCGCCGGCGCCAACTCCATCTTCTATGGCGAGAAGCTGCTCACCACCGGCAACCCGGACGTGGCCCGCGACCGGCGGCTGTTCGCGCGTCTCGGGCTGACGGCGCAGGGGCATGAGGCGGGATCCGGCCACGCTTGAGGGGGCGCTGGCGCAGCTCGAGGCGGCGCAGCTGCGCCGCACCCGGCTGACGCTCGCCCCGCTCGGCCACGACGGGCGACGCATCGTCGTGCCCGGCACGGGCGAGCTCACCGACTTCGCCAGCAACGACTACCTGGGACTGGCGCGCCACCCGGCGCTGGCGCGGGCGCTGGCCGAGTGCGCCGCGGCAGGCGGCACGGGCAGCGGCGCCGCCCACCTGGTGAGCGGACACGGCCCCGAGCACGCGGCGCTCGAGGAGGAGCTGGCCGCCTTCACCGCGCGCGAGCGGGCCCTGCTGTTCTCGACCGGCTACATGGCCAACCTCGCAGTCCTGGCAACGTTCGCCGGGCGCGGCGAGCAGGTGCTGCTCGACCGCCTGTCGCACGCCTCGCTCATCGACGGCGCGCGGCTCTCGGGTGCCACGCTGCGCCGCTACCCGCACGCGGATGCCGCCGCCGCGGCGCGCCTCGCCGGCGGGTATCCGCGGCATACTTCGCTCCTCGCCACCGACGGGGTGTTCAGCATGGACGGGGATCTCGCACCGCTGCCCGAGCTCGCGCAGGCCGCGCGGGCGGCGCGTGCGTGGCTGGCGGTCGACGACGCCCACGGGCTCGGCGTCGTCGGCACCAGCGGCGGGGGGACGCTCGAGCACTTTGGCCTGGACGCCGAGGCGGTGCCGGTGCTCATCGGCACCCTCGGCAAGGCCTTCGGCTGCTTCGGCGCCTTCGTGGCCGGATCGCGCGCGCTCATCGAGTACCTCATGCAGAAGGCGCGCACCTATATCTATACGACCGCGCTGCCGCAGCCGGTGGCAGCCGCTACGCGCGCCGCACTGCGCCTGGCGCAGACCGAGGGCTGGCGCCGCGCGCGGGTCCTGGAGCTCACCGCGCGCTTCCGCCGCGCCGCGGCGGCCGGCGGCGTCGCGCTCGTCCCCTCCGCAACGCCCATCCAGCCGGTGCTGTGCGACAGTCCGGGGCAGGCGCTCGCGGCGCAGCAGGCGCTGGCACAGCGCGGGTTCTGGGTGGCGGCCATCCGCCCGCCCACGGTGCCGGCGGGCTCGGCCCGGCTGCGCGTGACCCTGTCGGCCGCGCACACCGAGCGCGAGGTCGATGCGCTCGCCGAGGCGCTCGCCGTGCTGATCCGCGCCGGGGGCGCGGCCGGGTGAGCGCCCTCCATTACCAGATGCATGGACGCGGGCGCGATGTGGTTCTGTTGCACGGCTGGAGCTCCAACCTCGGCGTCTGGCAGGAGCTCGCCGCACGCCTGGCACGGCGCTTCCGCGTCATCGCCATCGACCTGCCGGGCCACGGCGGCAGCGACTGGGACCCGCGCGCCGCCTCGCCGGCCGCGCAGGCCTGGCGCGTGCACGAGACGCTCGCGCCGCTCACCCAGCGCTACAGCCTGCTCGGCTGGTCGCTCGGCGGCCAGCTGGCGCTCGATCTCGCCGCGGCCATGCCGGCCGGCATCGTGCGCCTGGTGCTGGTCTCCACCACCGCCAGGTTCGCCGCCGCCAAGGGCTGGCGCTGCGGCACCGCGCCCGGACTCATCGACCGGCTGGCCGGACGGCTGCTGCTCGAGCCCGAGCGCGCGGTCGATGACTTCCTCGCCCTGCAGGTGCGCGGCCTGGCACCGCGGACCGGTGCGCGCGCACGCGCCCAACTGCGCGCCGCGCTCGAGCGCCACGGCGCGCCCAAGCCGGACGCGCTGGCGAGCGGCCTGGAGCGGCTGCGCCAGGGCGACCTGCGCGCGGGCCTGCCGCTGGTGGACGTGCCGGTGCTGGTCATCGCCGGGCAGCAGGATCTGGTGGTGCGCCCGGCGGCCTCGCGCGCCCTGGCCGAGGCGCTGCCGCGCGGCCGGTTCGCCGAGATCCGCGGCGCCACGCACGTGCCGTTCCTGTCGCACGCGCGGCAGTTCACCGAGCTGCTCACCGAGTTCCTGCGTGGCTGATCCGGGCGACGCCTTCCGCCTCGACCGCCGCGGCATGCGCGCCGCCTTCGAGCGCGCCAGCGCCAGCTACGAGTCCGCCGCCCGCCTGCAGGCGCAGGTGGCGGCCGAACTCGAGCAGCGCGTCGACGCGTTCGGGTTCGCGCCGCGCGTGGTGCTCGATCTCGGCTGCGGCACCGGGCGCGCGACCCGCGCGCTGCACAGCCGCTACCGCGGCGCGCTGGTGATCGGCCTCGACATCGCCCCCGGCATGCTGCGCGAGGCGCGGCGCCACCAGCGCCTGTGGCGGCGCTTCGCGCGCGTGTGCGGGGATGCGCTGCGCCTGCCGTTGCAGGATGCTAGCGTCGACCTCGTGTTCTCGAGCCTGATGCTGCAGTGGTGCGAGCCGCTCGATGCGGCGCTCGCCGAGGTACGCCGCGTGCTCAGGCCCGACGGTTTCTTTGCCTTCAGCACCTTCGGTCCCGACACGCTGCACGAGCTGCGCAGCGCCTGGGCGGAAGCCGACGACTTCAACCACGTGAACGCCTTCCACGACCTGCACGAGGTGGGGGATGCGCTGGTGCGCGCCGGCCTCACCGAGCCGGTGCTGGACGTCGACGCCATCGAGGTCGGCTACCCGGACACCCTGACGCTCATGCGCGAGCTGAAGGCACTCGGGGCGCACAACGTGACCGCCGGACGGCCGCGCTCGCTCGGCGGGCGCACGCGCCTGAAGCGCATGAGCGATGCCTACGAGGCGCTGCGCCACGACGCACGTCTGCCGGCGACGTTCGAGGTGATCTACGGCGCCTGCTGGGGCGCGGCCGGACGGCGCGCCGCACCGGCGATCGGCGGCGTGGCCCGCATCGCGCCGGGCTCGATCGGGCGGGCGGGGCGGCCGTGAGCGCGCGCGGCATTTTCGTCACCGGCACCGACACCGACGTCGGCAAGACGGTCGTCTCGTGCGCACTCGTCCGCGGACTGCGCGCGCTCGGCCGCCGCGTGGCGGTCATGAAACCCGTGGCCTCCGGGGCCGCCCGCACCCCCTACGGGCTGCGCAATGCCGATGCCCTCGCGCTCATCGAGGCCGCCGGCGGCGACCTTCCCTACGAGCGGGTCAACCCGTACTGCTTCGAGCCACCCGTTTCTCCACATATCGCGTCAAAAGAGGTCGGGATCGGCGTAGATACCATCAGGATCAAGCAGGATTACGACATGCTCGCGGCCGCGTCCGACTGGGTCGTCGTCGAGGGCGCAGGGGGCTGGTTCGCCCCCATCAATGACCACCAGACGATGGCCGACCTGGCCTGGGCGCTCTCGATCCCGGCGCTGCTGGTGGTGGGCCTGAAGCTCGGCTGCCTGAACCATGCACAGCTGACGCGTATCGGCATCGAGGCCCACGGGGTCACCTTTGCCGGCTGGATCGCGAACGGCGTCGACCCCGAAATGGCGCGTGCCGCCGAGAACCTGGCCGCCCTCGAGCGGCTGCTCGGCGAGCCCGCGCTCGCGGTGATCGGGTACTCCCCGGCGGCGCTGCCGCAGCTGGTGCTCGAGGGCGTCGCGCGGCAGCTGGAGCAGCGCGCGGTAAGCTTCTGAGGTGGCTTGAATTAGCGGCCTCGCGCGCTACCATCGGCCGGGTCGTGGAGCGCCCGCCGCTATGCATCGAGATCTGCCCGAACTGCTCGCTGAGCGTGCGCGGGGCGCAGCTGTTCTTCCTCAGCGTGTGCGTTCCGCCGCTCGCCATCGGCGGGTTCCTGGCGCTGAAGGGGTTCTGGCCGGTGCTGCCGTTCGCGGGCCTGGAACTGGCGGTGCTGGCGTGGGCGCTGAATGCCTCGCTGGCGCGGCGCTTCTGCCGCCAGACCATCACCGTCACCGAGGCGGACGTGAGCGTCGAATCGCGCGAGCGCAGCCGCCGCGCCCAGGTCGTGTTCCCGCGGCATTGGGCGCAGGTTAAACTGCGCCGCCCCGCCACGCGCCTGCACCCGAGCCGGCTGACCATCGAGTCGCACGGCCGGCAGTGCGAGCTGGGCAGCTTTCTTACGGAGGAGGAGCGGCGCGGATTGGCGCTGCGGTTGCAGCGTCTCATCGGGCGCGTCAACGAATCGCCCTCCTGGCCGTAGGCGGCGGGGCGAAGTGGCTTACTGGGTGAAGTGTGCGTACCGGCCGTGAGCGCCGGGCGCTGTAAGGCTTAAAGAGAATGATTCGCGCAAAGCTTATGTCCCTCGCCCTGGCCGCGGCCGCCGCCCTCGCACCGGCGGCGCACGCCGAGTCCGGCTGGGGCGAACTGAACCTGACGCAGGGCGTCACCGACATCAGCCGCAAGATCTACGACCTGCACATGCTCATCTTCTGGGTATGCGTGGTCATCGGCATCGTCGTGTTCGGGGTCATGATCTGGTCGATCGTGACTTTCCGAAAGTCCAAGGGCGCCGTGCCCGACACCACCATGGTGCACAACACCAAGGTGGAGGTCGTGTGGACGGTCATCCCGGTGATGATCCTCGTCGCCATGGCGGTACCGGCGGCGCGCACGCTGGTCGAGATCGAGGACACCAGCAAGACCGAGCTGTCCATCAAGGTGACCGGCTTCCAGTGGGGCTGGAACTACGACTACCTCGACGACGGGGTGTCCTACTACTCGCACCTCGACCGCGCCAGCAACGCCGCGCGCGAGCTCGACTCCGGCATCGATCCGCACACGGTCGAGCACTACCTGCTGAACGTCGATCAGCCGCTGGTGGTCCCGGTCGACACCAAGGTGCGGCTGCTGATCACCGGTGCCGACGTCATCCATTCCTGGTGGGTGCCGGCCTTCGGGGTGAAGAAGGACGCCATCCCCGGCTTCGTGAACGAAGCCTGGTTCAAGGTCGACACCGACAAGCCCGGCCTGTACCGCGGCCAGTGCGCCGAGCTGTGCGGCCGCGACCACGGCTTCATGCCCATCGTCGTCGACGTGCGTTCCAAGGCCGACTTCGCGGCGTGGCTGAAGGACAAGGCCACGCAGCAGAAGCCGGCGGCGCCTCCGGCACCCGCTCCGAACGCGTCCTGATCCCGCGTCCACACTCAATCGCTATCGAGAAACGCCATGGCTGAGCATCTCGCCCACGACGCAGCGCACGACGACCACGACCACAAGCCGCACGGCTGGCGCCGCTGGGTCTATTCGACCAATCACAAGGACATCGGCACGATGTACCTGATCTTCGCCTGCACGATGTTCTTCATCGGCGGCGGAGCGGCCATGCTGATCCGGCTCGAGCTGTTCAAGCCCGGGCTGCAGTTCTTCGATCCGCAGTTCTTCAACTCGCTCACCACCATGCACGCGCTGATCATGATCTTCGGCGCGATCATGCCGGGCTGGACCGGACTTGCGAACTGGATGATCCCCATGCAGGTCGGCGCACCGGACATGGCGCTGCCGCGGCTCAACAACTTCAGCTTCTGGATCCTGCCGTTCGCCTTCACGCTGCTGATCTCGTCGTTCTTCGTGCCGGGCGGGGCGCCGGCCGGCGGCTGGACCATGTACCCGCCGCTGACGCTGCAGACCGGCGCCTCGTTCCCGATGCTGATCTTCTCCATCCACCTGATGGGCGCCTCCTCGATCCTCGGCGCCATCAACGTCGTCGTCACCATCATGAACATGCGCGCGCCGGGCATGACGCTGCTGCGCATGCCGCTGTTCGTGTGGACCTGGCTGATCACCGCGTATCTGCTGATCGCGGTGATGCCGGTGCTGGCCGGCGCGGTGACCATGATGCTCACCGACCACTACTTCGGCACCACCTTCTTCACCGCCGCCGGCGGCGGCGACCCGGTGATGTTCCAGCACATCTTCTGGTTCTTCGGCCACCCCGAGGTGTACATCCTCGTCCTGCCGGCCTTCGGCATCGTCTCGGAGATCATCCCGACCTTCTCGCGCAAGCCGCTGTTCGGCTACGAGGCAATGGTGTACGCCGTGGCCTCGATCGCGTTCCTGTCGTTCATCGTCTGGGCGCACCACATGTTCACCGTGGGCATGCCGCTCGCGGCACAGCTGTTCTTCATGCTGTCCACCATGCTGATCGCGGTGCCCACCGGCGTGAAGGTGTTCAACTGGACCGCCACCATGTGGAAGGGCTCGCTCAGCTTCGAGCCGCCGATGCTGTTCGCGCTGGCGTTCCTGTTCCTGTTCACCATCGGCGGCTTCTCCGGGCTGATGCTGGCGATCGTGCCGGCCGACTACCAGTACCAGGACACCTACTTCGTGGTGGCGCACTTCCACTACGTGCTGGTGCCCGGGACCATCTTCGGCATGATGGCCGGCGTCTACTACTGGCTGCCCAAGTGGACCGGCCACATGTACGACCTGAAGCTCGCCACCTGGCACTTCTGGCTGTCGGCCATCTTCGTCAACGTGCTGTTCTTCCCGCAGCACTTCCTCGGGCTGGCCGGCATGCCGCGCCGCATCCCCGACTACGCGGTGCAGTTTGCCGACTGGAACATGGTGTCCTCGCTCGGCGGCTTCGGCTTCGGGCTGTCGCAGCTGCTGTTCCCGTACATCATCTGGAAGTGCGTGCGCGGCGGCGTGCGCATCGGCAACAAGGCCTGGGAAGGCGCGCACGGGCTCGAGTGGGAGCTGCCCTCGCCGCCGCCGTTCCATTCCTGGACCTCGCCGCCCTCTGAGGCCGTGATCGCGCGCGGCGCCGCGCACTGATGGCGTCCGAGGCGGTCAGTGCGACGCTGTCGGTGGCCGCGCAGCAGGCGCGGCGGCGGCGCGTGCGCCGCAGCGCGCTGCTGTTCGGCGCCATCGCCGCCGCCTTCTACCTGGGTTTCATCGTGCTCATCTTGATGCGCGGCAGATGAACGAGCAGCGGCGCGCCACCCTGAACATGACCTGGAAGCTGGTGGCGATCGCGGCCGGCAGCTTCGGCTTCGGTTTTGCGCTGGTGCCGCTCTACAACGTGCTGTGCGCGGTCACCGGCTACGGCGACCAGGCGAAGCTGCTGCAGAAAGTGACCGCCATCGAGCACCCGGACCCCAGCCGCACGGTGACGGTGCAGTTCCTGGCCGACGTGGCCAGCGCCGGCGGCTGGGAGTTCCGCCCCGAGGCGCGCAGCATCCAGGTGCACCCGGGGCAGCTGTACACGGCCGAGTTCTACGCCCACAACCTCACCGGCCGCGACACGGTGGCGCAGGCGGTGCCCAACATCGCCCCGTCCGAGGTCGCCGCCTACTTCCACAAGACCGAGTGCTTCTGCTTCGCGCCGCAGCACTTCGCCCTCAACGAGGGGCGTGACATGCCGGTGCGCTTCATCATCGATCCGGCGCTGCCGCGCCACATCGACATCATCACGCTCGCCTACACCTTCTACGACGAATCCTCGCGCGTCACGCGACGCTAGAAAGCTACGCCATGGCCAACGCACCCGCTCACGACAGCTCCCAGTACTACATCCCGCACCACAGTCCGTGGCCGATCCGCGGTTCGGTGGCGCTGTTCACCATCATGCTGGGCGCGATCATCTATCTGAACGACTGGGCGGGCGGCTGGGTGTTCCTGCCCGGGCCGATCCTGCTGGCCTACATGTTCTTCGGCTGGTTCGCCACGGTCATCGACGAGAACCAGCACGGCATCTACAACCTGCACGTCGACAAGAGCTTCCGCATGGGGATGATGTGGTTCATCTTCTCGGAGGTGATGTTCTTCGGGGCGTTCTTCGGGGCGCTGTTCTACGCGCGCGTGCTGTCGGTGCCGTGGCTCGGCGGCCAGGGCGTCAAGGTGTTCACCAACTTCATCCTCTGGCCGCAGTACGAGGGGGTATGGCCCACCAACGGTCCGGGGCACGTCGGCGGCCACGCCGATGGCAGCTTCCGCATCATCCCGGCGATCGGCATTCCCGCGCTCAACACGGCGATCCTGCTCACCAGCGGCGTGACCGTCACGATCGCGCACCACGCGCTGCGCGCCGGCCAGCGCGGCAAGCTGGCGCTGTTCCTGGCGCTCACCTTCCTGCTCGGCTTCACCTTCGTCGGCTTCCAGGCGCACGAGTACGGCGAGGCCTACCGCGAGCTCGGCCTGCGGCTCTCGACCGGCATCTACGGCTCGACCTTCTTCATGCTCACCGGCTTCCACGGCCTGCATGTCACGGTCGGCGCCATCATGCTGCTGGTGATCTGGCTGCGCGTGCTGCGCGGGCACTTCACCCCGACGCGTCACTTCGCCTTCGAGGCGGTCGCCTGGTACTGGCACTTCGTCGACGTGGTGTGGCTCGGGCTCTTCATCTTCGTCTACTGGCTGTAGCGGCGGCGCGCGTCGGCGCGGCAGCCGCAGGCGCCTCTCAGGGCGCGGTACCCTGCAGCGTGTGCGGCGTGATGAGCCCGAAGTACCAGCCCAGCATCAGGAGCGCGAACAGGAGCAGCGACAGCGAGATGCGCACGGTGAGCGCGCGTGCCAGCTTGGCGGAATCCTCCTCGGTGCCGCGCGACAGGTGCCACAGCGCCGAGCCGAGGCTCCCCACGATCGCCAGCAGGCACACGAGCGCCAGGAGTCCAGCGAGGCCATTCATGGATGGGAAGTGTAGCGTGCCGGCGGCACGCGGCAATGCGCCATGCGGCCGGAGCTGAAGGGTTTCGCCCCCGGCCTCGCCCCGACGCTGGCGGTGCTGGTGTTCGCGGCGCTGTGCGTCAGACTCGGCGTGTGGCAGTGGCAGCGCGGCGCGCGCGCCCAGGAGGAGTGGACGCGCTTCGCGCGCGGCGCCGACCAGGTGCACGAACTCGGCCAGCGCGAGGTCACGAGCGTACCCCTGTTCCAGCGCGTCGCGGTGAGTGGTGAGCTCGACGGCGCGCGCCAGTTCCTGCTCGACAACCGCTCGTTCCGCGGCCGGCCGGGCTACGAGGTGCTGACCCCGCTCAAGCGCGTGGGCGGCGCGGCGCCGCTGCTGGTCGATCGCGGCTGGGTGCCCTTCACCGGCACGCGCGCACAGCTGCCGGACGTGGCGCTGGCCGCCCCGGCCTGCGTGACGCTCACCGGCCGGCTCGCCGAGCTGCCAAGCCCCGGGCTCGCGAGCGGCCGCGCCGCCCCGGCCGCCGGGGGCACGTGGCCGACGCTCACCAGCTTCCCGACGCTCGAGCAGCTGGCCCAGGCGTTCGGTGCGCCGCTGGCGCCGCGCATCCTGCTGCTCGACCCGCAGGTATCCTTCGGCTACGCGCGCGAGTGGCAGCCGCCGGGCATGGCGCCGCTGCGGCACTTCGCCTACGCCATCCAGTGGTGGTGCTTCGCCGCTCTGGCGCTCGTCATCTGGGCGGTGCTGGGCGTGCGCCGCGCGCGGCGCGGGGGCACGAGGTGAGCGCCGCGGCCCTGCGCGCGCGCAACCTGCGCACCCTGGCGGCGCTGGCGGCGGTGTTCCTGCTGCCGCTGATCCTGGCGTTCTACACCTACTACGGCACCGATTGGCGCCCGGCGCGCAGCGTCAACCACGGCACGCTCATCACGCCCCCGCGTCCGCTGCCGGACGTGCCGCTCACGCGCGCCCCGATCGCCGGCGCGCCGGAAGACGGCGGGCCGCCGGCGCTCTTCGACGGCCGGTGGTCGCTGGTATACGTGGGCGACGGCAGCTGCGAGGCGGCGTGTCGCGCCGCCCTCGTCCTCATGCGCCAGACGCGCCTGGCTCTCAATGCCGACATGTCGCGGGTGGCGCGCGTCTTCCTGGTGACCGGGGCGTGCTGCGCGCGCGAGTTCCTCAGCCACGAGCACCCCGGGCTGTTGGTGCTGGATGCCGGCGCGCCGGCCGCCGCACCGCTCCTTGACGCCTTCCCCGGCGCGCAGCGCGCCGACACCGTGTACGTCGTCGACCCGCTCGGCAACCTCATGATGAGCTACGATGCGCGCCAGGATCCGCGCGGCCTGCTCGAGGACCTGAAGAAGCTGCTGCGGCTGTCGCACATCGGCTGACACCAACTTAGAAAACCAACATGCCGCTCGCCCGCTGGATGCGCCGTCTCGCCATTCTCGGCGTGCTGCTGTGCTTCGCGGTAGTCGTGCTCGGCGCCTACGTGCGCCTCACCGCCGCCGGCCTCGGCTGCCCGGACTGGCCGGGCTGCTACGGCCAGCTGAGCCCGGTCGGCGCGGCCGCCAGCCCCGGCACCGCCGACTACGCCCGCCCGCTGGAAGTCGGCAAGGCCTGGCGCGAGATGCTGCACCGCTACGCGGTCGGCACCCTCAGCCTCATCATCCTGGCGCTGGCGGTGCTCGCCGTGCGCACGCGCCGTGCGCGCCTGACGAGCGTGCCGTTCGCGCTGGCCCTGCTGGCGACGCTCATCGTGCAGGCCCTGCTCGGCATGCTGACCGTCACCTGGCAGCTCAATCCCCTGATCGTCACGCTGCACCTGCTGTTCGGGATGACGACGCTCGGCATGCTGTGGTGGCTGACGCTGTCGCTGCCGCAGAGCTCGTGGGGCGCGAGCGCCCTGGCCGGCCCCGGCCGCAGCCTCGCCGGCGGCGGCAGCGGCTACGGCGCCGCGCGCGCCCTGGCGCTGCTCGGCCTGGCGGCGCTGGTCGTGCAGCTCGCGCTCGGCGGCTGGACCAGCAGCAACTACGCGGCCATCTCCTGCCCGGACTTCCCCACCTGCCAGGGGCGCCTGTGGCCGCACGCCGACTTTGCGGACGCCTTCGTACCCTGGCACGGTCGCATCGACTACGAGGGCGGCGTGCTCGCCACCCCCGCGCGCGTCGCAATCCACGTGACGCACCGGCTCGGCGCGGTCCTCGCGACGCTGCTGCTCGGCGCCGCCGCCGTGTACGTGCTGCGGCGGCGCGGGCTGTCGGCGGCGCGGCCGCGCGCCTGGGCGCTGCTGGCGGTACTCGCGCTGCAGCTCGCCATCGGCATCACCATGGTGCTGCGTGGCTTCCCGCTGTGGATCGCCACCGCCCATACCGCCGGCGCGGCGCTGCTGCTGCTGGCGACGCTCGCGCTGCTGCGCGCGCTGACACCGCGATGAGGCCGCACGGCATCCTAGCCCTGGCACTGCTGGCCCTCGGCTGCAGCGGCGCACGCGCCGCCACCTGCACCGCGCTCGCCGACGCAGCCACCGGGCAGGTCCTGCGTCAGGACGGTCGGTGCGACGAGCGCGTGACGCCTGCCTCGACGTTCAAGATCGCGCTCAGCCTCATGGGCTACGACAGCGGCTACCTGAGCGACGAGCACCTGCCGGCGCTGCCGTTCAAGCAGGGCTACGCGGACTGGATGCCTTCCTGGCGCGCGACCACGGATCCGACGAGCTGGATCAGGAACTCCGTGGTGTGGTACTCGCAGCTGCTCACCGAGTGGCTGGGGCGCGGGCGCCTGCAGCACTACGTGACGGCCTTCGGCTACGGCAACGCCGACCTCGGCGGCGATGCCGGCCAGGACAACGGCCTCACCCACGCCTGGCTCACCTCCTCGCTGCAGATCTCGCCGCTGGAGCAGCTCGCCTTCCTGCACCGCCTGATCGCGCGCCAGCTGCCGGTGAGCGCGCGCGCCTACGACCTGACCGCGCGCCTCACGCTCGTCGGCGCGCTGCCCGATGGCTGGGAGGTGCACGGCAAGACCGGCAACGGCTTCCGCCAGAACGCCGACGGCTCCTCCGAGCGTCGCCTCCAGGTCGGCTGGTTCGTGGGCTGGGCGGTGCAGGGCACGCGCGTCGTGGCATTCGCGCGCTGCCTCAGCGACGAGACGCCGCAGCAAGAAAGTGCCGCGAAGCGCGCCCGCGAGAGCCTGCTGCGCGACCTGCCCGCGCTGCTCGCGCGCCTGCCGCGGGGAAGTCAGCGGAACAGCAGCAGCAGCCCGGCCGATACCGCCAGCAGCAGGTAGCCGGCGAGATACCAGAAGCCCGCGGTGAGCAGGTAGTCGTTCAGCGGCGGCACGCGTGGCGACAGCCACAGCATGAGGCGCCGCGGCATGAGGAAGCAGGCAATCGCCGCCAGCGGCAGGCCGTAGGCCACCGTGACCCCGGTGCCGGCGCGCGAGTACGGCGGCGCGAACTGCGCCGCCGCCGTCAGCCCGGGAAGCCACGCCGGGTGAGCGAGCAGCGCGGCGTATCCCACCGCGAGCAGCACGCCCAACACGCTGTGAAAGCCGCGCACGGCGTGAACTTAGCCAGCCGCGGGGCCCACGGCAACGCCGTGAGCCGCGGGGTGCGATCTGCTAGGCTGCGCATCCCCAACCGTCCCGCAAGCGAGCGCCGTGGCGACCACATCGGACTATGCACCGGGTGCCGGCGCGCTCTGGCGCCGCTACCTGGAGCTGACCAAGCCGAAGGTCGTGACGCTCATCGTGTTCACCGCGATCGTCGGGACGCTGCTCGCCAGCCCCGGCCTGCCGCCGCTCGCGGCGCTGGTGTGGGGCAATCTCGGCATCGCGCTCGCCGCCGCCTGCGCGGCCACCATCAACCACGTGCTCGACCGGCGCATCGACGAGCAGATGGCACGCACGCGGGCGCGGCCGCTGCCGAGCGGCGCCCTGTCCGAGCGCGAGGCGCTCATCTTCGCCGCGGTGCTGGGAGTGACGGCCATGGCGCTGCTCGCGTTCCTGGTCAACCTGCTGACCGCCGTGCTGACCTTCTGCTCGCTGATCGGCTACGCGGTCGTCTACACCGTGTGGCTGAAGCGCGCGACCTCGCAGAACATCGTGATCGGGGGCGCGGCCGGGGCGGCCCCGCCGGTTCTGGGATGGACCGCGGTGACGGGCAGCGTCGAGCCGAACGCGCTGCTGCTGTTCCTCATCATCTTCGTGTGGACGCCGCCGCACTTCTGGGCCCTGGCGATCGCGCGCCGCGACGAGTACGCGCGCGCCGGCATCCCCATGCTGCCGGTGACACACGGCGTCGACTACACGCGCCTGCAGGTGCTCCTGTACACGGTGCTGCTGGTCGTGGTGACGCTCATGCCCTACCTCACCGGCATGAGCGGACTGGTGTACCTGGCCGCGGCGCTGGTGCTGAACAGCGGCTTTCTCTACTACGCGTTCGCGCTCAAGCTCACCGCGCGCGCCGAGCTGCCGATGCGCGTGTTCCGCTTTTCGGTCACCTATCTCATGTGGCTGTTCGCAGCGCTGCTGGTCGATCACTACCTGCCGATGCTGCGCCCGGCCTGAGCGCTCACGGCAGGTCGAACAGCAGCACCTCGGCGCCCGCGCCGTCGTGCAGCCCGAGCGGCACGGGGCCGGCGGTGTAGGCGCCGTCGCCGGCGCTGAGGCGCGTCTCTCCCACGCTCAGCGTGCCGCGCGCCAGCTGCAGCCAGGCGCGCCGGCCGGCGGCGAGTGCGTAGCTGGCGCGCTCGGCGCCGTCGAACAGGCCGGCGTAGACGCGCGCGTCCTGGTGCACGAGCACCGCGCCCGCCGCGCTATCCGGGGCGGCGATGAGGCACAGCCGGCCGCGCTTGTCCTGCGCCGTGAAGTGCTTCGGCTCGTAGCCCGGCGCCAGTCCGCGCGCGGCCGGCTGGATCCAGATCTGCAGCAGGTGCACCGCCTGCGCGGACGAGGGGTTGAACTCGCTGTGGGTGACGCCGGTGCCGGCGCTCATGCGCTGCACGTCGCCGACGCGGATCACCGAGCCGTTACCCATCGAGTCGTGGTGCTCGAGCTCGCCCTCGAGGATGTAGGTCACGATCTCCATGTCGCGGTGGCCGTGCTTGGCGAAGCCCTGCCCGGCGGCGACGCGGTCCTCGTTGATGACGCGCAGCGGCCCGTACTCCACCCAGCGCGGGTCGTCGTAGCCGGCGAACGAGAAGGTGTGGGAAGTCTGCAGCCAGCCGTGATCGAAGGAGCCGCGCTCGGCGCTGCGGCGCACGCTCAGCATGCTCACGCCCCCCGCTTCAGCAGCATCTGCCACGAGTACACGATCTTGTCCTGCAGCAGCATCATGCCGGCGGTGCGGTAGGTGTCGGCGTCGACCTGGCCGAGGTGCTCGGAGCCGTAGTAGCCGGAAGCAACGCAGCCGTACACCGACAGGATCGACGGGCCGATGGCCGCAAAGCGCCCCTGCAGCTTGCCGAACATGGCGCTCTCGAAGGTCCACTTCATGCCGACGTGCTCGGGCTGGGGCGGCTCGATCAGGTAGGCGTGCACGAACTCCGCCGGCGGGGAGCCGAGCACCTTCAGCGTGCCCGACAGCAGCCAGCATTCCGGGCGATGCGCGATCTCGGTGCGGCCCACCGCCTCCAGCGGCTCGCCGTCCGCGCGCCACACCGTCCCGGTCGAGGTCCACACCGCCGGCTGGAACAGGAAGGTGTGCGTCATGCGCTCATTATGGCGCGCGCCGCCGGTTCCGGGGTACGTTGCAGGGACGCTACATAAAAGGACGGGCCCATGCTCACGGAACGCATCTGGTCGGGAAACGCGCTGCGCAATTTCCACTACCTGATCGCCTGCCCGGAGACCGGCGAGGCGCTGGCCGTGGACCCGCTCGAGTGGCGGCTGTGCCTGGAGGCGGCGCGGGTGCGCGGCTGGCGGATCACGCAGATCGTGAACACGCACGAGCACGGCGACCACACCGGCGGGAACGCCCCGCTCAAGGCTGCGACCGGGGCCACCGTGGCGGCGCATGCCGGGGCCGCGAGCCGCATCGGCGGCGTCGATCGCGGCCTCGCGCGCGGCGACCTGATCCGCGTCGGGCGCACGGTCGAGCTCGAGTGCCTCGACACACCCGGACACACCATGACGCACGTGTGCCTGCTGTCACACACCGAAGAGCCGGCACTGTTCTGCGGCGACACGCTGTTCAACGCCGGCGCCGGCAACTGCTATAACGGCGGCGCGCCCGAGGCGCTCTACCACACCTTCGTCACGCAGCTGGCGCGCCTGCCGCCGGCGACGCGCATCTACCCGGGCCACGAGTACCTGGCCCGCAACCTCGAGTTCACGCTCGACCGCGAGCCGGGCAACGCGGAGGCGGCCCGGCTGCTGGAGGCGGCGCGCACGCACGCTCCGGCCGCGGCGCACGTCACGACGCTGGCCGAGGAGCTGCACATCAACACCTTCTTCCGCCTGCAGCAGCCGGCGGTGATCGCCGGGCTGCGGGCGAAGTTCCCCGACCTGCCGGAGCGGCCGGATGCGCAGACCGTGTTCGTCAGGCTGCGCGAGCTGCGCAACCGCTGGTGATCAGCGCAGGTATCTCGCCATCCAGTCGAGATAGCGCTGCCAGCGGTCCACCAGGAAGCTCGGGCGGCTGAAGGTGTGATACTCCCCGGGGTAGACGACGAGCTGCGCGGGCACCTCGAGGCTGCGCAGGGCCTGGTACATCTGCTCGCCGCCGCCGATCGGCACGTCGAAGTCGCGGTCCCCGCCCAGGAACAGCGTCGGGGTGTGGATGCGGTCGGCGTGGAAGAACGGATAGGAGAGCTTCAGCCACAGCTCGGTGCTGCGCCAGGGCGGCCCGATCTCGTTGTCGTCCTCGATGATGTATTCGTCGGTCCCGTACATCCCCACCTGATCGCCGCTGCCGGCGCCGCTGATGGCGGCCTTGAAGCGCGTGTCGCTGGCAATGGCGTAGTCCGTGAGGAGCCCGCCGTAGCTCCAGCCGCCGACCCCGAGCCGTTCGGGATCGGCGATGCCCTCCCTGACGGCCCAGTCTACCCCCGCGAGCAGGTCCTCGACCTCGAGGTGTCCCCAGTCAGCGGCGATCGCGTGCGCAAAGGCGGCACCGCGCCCGGTGCCGCCGCGATAGTTGACGGCGAGCACCACGTAGCCGTGGCTCGCGAACAGCAGCCGCTCCAGAGGGGGCCCATAGGCCTCGAGCTCGAGCGAGTGATCGTCCTGGCCCTGGGGACCCCCGTGGATCCACAAAAGCGTCGGATAGCGGCGGCCGCTCTCATAGCCCGGAGGCTTCACGATCTGCCCGTGGATCTCGGTACCGTCGCGGCTCTTGAAGGCGATGTCCTCGAGCGAGCCGAGCGTGAGCTCGGCGAACAGCGCCCGGTTCTGGGCGCTCAGCGCTCGCAGGCGGCCGTTCTCGAGCGCGAACACTTCGACCGGCTGGCTATCATGGGAGGCGAGCACCGCGGTGTGACCGGCGGCGGTCGCGAGTTCCTTGATCACCTCGGGACCGCTCGCCAAGGGCGCGATCTCGCCGCTCGCGAGCGTTACCTGCGCCGGATACTGCCGCCCGTCGTCCTCGACAGCGAACATGACGGCACCCCCATCGCTGGTGAAGCGCGGCGAGTAGATGCCTCGATCCAGCGGCGCGGTCAGGGCGCGCACGGCGCCGCTGCCAGCATCCGCCAGCGCCAGCGAATCGTCGATGTAGGCGTTGTAGCGCA
This sequence comes from Steroidobacteraceae bacterium, assembly GCA_025451275.1. GTDB lineage: Bacteria > Pseudomonadota > Gammaproteobacteria > Steroidobacterales > Steroidobacteraceae > 13-2-20CM-66-19. The sequence goes on along the minus strand of JANWKR010000091.1, from coordinate 15,278 downwards.
GCGCCTCGCCCTGCAGGAAGCCGAGCTGCCGCCCGTCGGGGCTGAAGGACAGCCAGTGGTTGTTCGGTGACCAGGTCGACAGCAGCAGCCGCGGCAGCGCGCCCGGACGGGGATCCATGAGGTAGATCTCGTCGCGCCCGGCGCTGGCGCGCGCGGAACCATTGCCGATGAACGCCAGCTGCCGTCCGTCGGGAGAGAACACCGGGTGCGAGTCGGCGCGCGCGGGGTCGGCCGCGAGCGCCTGGCAGGCGCCGCTCGCGACATCCAGCAGGTACAGGTGGGTGCGCGACTCGGCGGTGAGATAGCCCTCGACGTCCTCCTTGAAGTGATAGGCGTCGATGACCTGAGGTTGGGGCTGCCCGTGCTCGCCCGCGCGCATCACGAGCACCACGTGACGCCCGTCCGGCGCCCAGGCATAGGATTCAATCTCGTCACTGACGTGCGAGAGCTGCCGCGGCTTCTCGCCATGCCGCCCGAGCAGCCACAGCTGCGCCGGGGCGTCCTGCGCGCGGGCCGCGAGATAGCTCAGGCGCCCGTCGGGACTGAAGCGCGGCTCGCTGGCGCTCAGCCCGTGCGCGCGCGCCGCGGCGTGGCGGCCATCCCAGTCGGCGAGCCACAGCTCGCGCAGACTCTGGTCGGAGGCACGGTCGTAGCGCGTCACGAGGTAGGCGACCGCACGGCCGTCGGGGGCGATCTGCAGATCCGACACGGCCCGGAAGCGGTACCAGTCGGCAGGTTCGAGCGGCCGCCCCGCGAGCGCTGCCAGCGGGGTGAGGCCGAGTATCAGGGCAAAAGCAGTCTGCAGGCGTGTCAGGCGCACGATGTCTCGCAGTGTTTGGCGCGCCGGACCGGGGCGCGTGCGTGAGTGTAGCCCGAACCCCCGCGGCCGAGGCAAACTGCACAGATGGCTGCGCCCCTTGCGAAGTCGCCACCACCGGGTTTCGCCGCAAACCTGCGCCAGGCGCACGCGGCACTGCGCGCGGGACAGGCGTTGCGGGCCGAAGGCTGGCTGCGCTCGCTCGAGGCGCAATGTCCGGGAGAGGTCAACTGCCTCTGGCTGATCGGCGCGGCGCTGCTCGACCAGGAGCGGATCGAGGAGAGCATCGCGCTCCTGGAGCGCGTGCTGGCCAGCGCTCCCGAATTCGCCGAGGCGCGCGTGGACCTGGCGCGCGCCTACCGCCGCGCCGGCCGTACCGCCGAGTCGCGCGCCGAGGTGCGGCGGGTGCTCGAGAAGGCGCCACGCCATCACCGCGCCTGGCTCGCCTACGGCGATACGCTCGTCGACCTCGGACTGTATGCCGAAGCCCGCATCGCCTTCGAGCGCGCCCGGGTCACGGAGCCGGCGCGGCCACGCGTCGAGGAGGCGACCGCGGCGCTGGTGGCCGACGATCGCAAGCGTGCCGAGCAGCTGTTCCGGGAAATCCTGCAGCAGGATGCGGGCCACGTGGCGGCGTTGTGCGGCCTGGCGGCGCTGTCACTCGCGGCCGACGTGCCGCACGACGCCGAGCGGCTGCTGCGCCACGCGCTCAAGCAGTCGGCCCACGTGCCGCTCGCGTACCGCGGGCTGGGGCCGGCGCTGCTGGCCATGGGACGCGTCGAGGAGGCGCACGCCGCCGCCCGCCAGCTGCTGCAGATCGAGCCGGAAAATCCACAGACCTGGGTCACCGTTGCCTCGGTCGCGGTCCGCTTCATGCGCCACGAGGAGGCGCTGGAAGCCTACCAGCACGCCGCGCGGTTCAAGCCCGAGGAGCTGCGGATCCGCATGTCGATCGGCCACGTCCAGCGCACGCTCGGCCGGCGCGCCGACAGTGAGGCGTCCTACAAGGCGGTGCTCGCGGCCGACCCGGCCAACCCCGAGGCCTACTGGAGCCTGGCGGATCTCAAGAACTACTCATTCAGCGACGCCGAGCTCGAGGCCATGGAGAGCCGCGTGGCCGAGGGCGTCGGCCAGCGCCCCGGCGGGGCGCAGCTGTACTTCGCCGTCGGCAAGGCCCTGGAGCAGCGCCGGCGCTATCCCGAAGCCTTCGCCGCCTATGCGCAGGGCAACGCCACGCGGCGACGTGAGGCGCCCTTCGACAGCGCCAGCTTCGAGCAGCGCAGCGCGCGCATCCGCGCCTTCTTCAGCAGCGAGTTCTTCGCGGCCCACGGCGGCAGCGGCGACCCGAGCCTCGCGCCGATCTTCATCGTCGGCCTGCCGCGCTCGGGCTCCACGCTGGTGGAACAGATTCTCGCGAGCCACTCGCGCGTGGACGGCACCATGGAGTTGCCGAACATCCTCAACATCGTGCGCGAATGCGAGGACAGCGGCGCCAACCGCGACGGTTACCCGGAACAGCTCAATGCCTACTCCGCCGCGCAGCTGGCCGAGCTCGGCGGCCGCTACCTGCGCGAGACTCTGCCGCTGCGGCGCGGGCGTGAGCGCTTCACCGACAAGCTGCCGAACAATTTCAGCCACGTCGGGCTCATTCACTGCATCCTGCCGCACGCGACCATCGTCGACGTACGCCGCCACCCCATGGACGCCTGCTTCAGCACCTTCAAGCAGCACTTCGCCTCGGGGCAGACCTTCAGCTACGACCTCGAGGATCTCGGCCGCTACTACCGCAGCTACCTGGCCCTCATGGACCACTGGGATCGCGTGCTGCCCCACAAGGTGCTGCATGTCCAGTACGAGGATTTGGTGCGCGATCCGGAGGCGAACATCCGTCGCCTGCTCGAGCATTGCGGGCTTGAATTCGAGGCCGGGTGCCTCAGCTTTCACGAGACCCAGCGCGCGGTGCGCACCCCGAGCGCCGAGCAGGTGCGACAGCCGATATATACCAGCGGGGTGGGCTACTGGCGCAATTTTGCGCAAGAGCTTGAACCCCTGCGACATGCGCTCGGCGACTGCCTCGAGCGCTTCGCCTGAGCGCGCGGCGCTGTTGAACGGTCGTTGACTAGAGACAACGCCTCAAAGGATGATCACGGCAGCGCAGCCAGCGGCCGGCAGCGCTCACAGATAAGTCGTCGGGGAGGTCTCGGATGTCATCTATCCGCAATCGAATCACCCGTGGTCCGTCCCTCTCCCGCTTCCCACGCTCGGGGAGCCCAGCTTCCAAAATAGGCGTGGCAGTCGCGACCGCGCTGGCCGGTGCCGCGGCAGGGCGCGCGTACGCGGTGGACGCCGCCGCGGCGGCGGCCGAGACCGGCGGCGGTGCGCTGCAGGAAGTGGTGGTGACGGCGCGCAAGCGCGAAGAGAACCTGCAGACGGTGCCCATCAGCATTGATGTGTTCACGAGCAAGGACGTGCAGAACCTCGGCATCACGAGCTTCGACGACTATGCGGCCAAGGTGCCGTCCATATCCTTCATCAGCATCGGACCGGGCACCCAGACCTTCTTCATGCGCGGCGTCTCCGACGGCAGTAACCCGAACTACGCCAACAGCTCCGCGACCGGATTCTTCCTCGACGACAATTCGCTCAGCTGGTACGGCGTGCAGCCCGACCTGCACCTGTACGACATCGAACGCATCGAGGTGCTCAACGGTCCACAGGGTACGACCTTCGGCGCCGGCTCCATGGCTGGCGCGGTGCGCTACATCACCAACAAACCTGACGTCAGCAACTTCAGCGCCGGCATCGACCTCGACGGCGGCAAGATCCAGGACGGTCGTACCAACCAAACCTACGAGGGCTTCCTCAACATCCCGCTGATCAGCGGCACGCTCGGCCTGCGCGTCTCGGCCTTCAGCGCCTCGCACGGCGGCTTCATCGACAACAAGCTGGTGACGCGCACCTGGGTGAACGGCGCCGTGTCGGACAACTCGGCCTGGGCGCGCAACGATTTCAATCGCGAGCACCAGGAGGGCGCGCGCATCGCCCTCAAGTGGCAGATCAACGAGAAGTGGAGCGCGCTCTTTACCAGCGACTATCAGCGCATGAACGCCTTCGGCGCCTGGGACGAGGATCCGACCCTGGCGCCCCGCACCGTCGAGCGCTTTGGCCCGGAGCAGCTCGGCAATCAAGCCAAGCTCTGGGAGGCGCGCCTGGACGGGGACGTCGGCATCGCCGACCTGGTGTTCGCGAGCACCTACTGGTCGCTGCCCACGCGGCGCTGGGACGAGTACTCGCAGTACATGCAGAACTTCGCCCCCTCCTACACGCCGTTCTTTCACAACGGTGCGCCCCCCGGCTCGCAGGAGGGCTTCGCCTGCCAGAGCGACCCGGCCTACGGCGGCACGCCCTTCACCGGCTGCAAGGTGCCGCTGCAGTACTACGAGTACCACACCAACCCGGTGCGCTGGGCGGACGAGCTGCGGCTTACCTCGAAGGCGGGCGGACGCTTTCATTGGCTCGCCGGCCTGTACTGGGAGAAGACCACCGACAAGAACTCCGGCAGTCCGTACTACATGCCGGGACTGCAGCCCGGCGGAGCCGCGTTCCAGTACGAGCTCTATTACTACAACACCACCGCTTCCTCGCTCCCTCCGGGGGTGTGGTACGACTACACCACGCGCTCGGACTACCGGCAGACCACCGAATTCGCGAACATCAACTTCGACATCACCGACCGGCTCAACGTCGAAGCGGGGCTGGTGCACTTCCACTCGGACTTCAGTTACTACAGCCCCTACGGCCAGTTCGCCTATCAGCCGGTGACTTCGACCCTGTCGGTGGGCAGCTCGCACAAGTGGAACAGCAAGTTCGGCATCAACTACCGGCTCACCGACCACGTCATGCTGTACGGCGACTTCGCGCAGGGCTTCCGCGACGGCGGTACCAATGCCTTGCCCCCGAGCTGCTACGTCGACGCGAACGGCAACCCCAACGGGGTGCAGCATGACTACACCCCCGATACGCTCAACAGCTTCGAGGTCGGCTGGAAGACCACCAGCCTCGGCGGCCGGCTGCTGTGGAACGGCGCCGCCTACTACATGAAGTGGAAGGATCTCCAGACCCTCATCTACGACGTCGACCTGTGCCCTTCGAGCAGCTTCAACGCCAACGTCGGCGATGCGCGCATCTACGGCGTCGAGTCGAACGTCGACTACAAGCTCAACGACAACTGGTCATTCCAGGCCTCGGCGAGCTACACCGATTCGCACCTGGTCTCGAGCACGTACGCCACCTTCCAGGGCAATGTCGGCGAGCGGCTCCCCTACGTGCCGTACTTCAACTACAGCTGGAACCTCAGGTACGAGCATCCCCTCGGCGGTCAGCTGCTCGGCTATGCACAGCTCGACATGGCCCACAAGGGCGACATGTGGAACGACCTGCACGTGGTCGGCTCGAACGGCTTCCCGCGCATGCTGCAGCCGGAGTACAGCCTGCTCAATCTGCGCCTGGGGCTGAACCCCGAGAACTCCGACTGGCTGCTCGAGGCCTACGTCACCAACCTCGCGGACAAGAACGCGATCATCTACACCAACACCGGCAACTTCGACCTGCGCGAGACGACCAACGAGCCGCGGGTCTTCGGCCTGCGGATCAACTACCGCTGGGGCAAGCACGCGGGCGGACAGTAGCCCGCTGCGCCGCCACCCGCGGCAGTGGCACGGGAACGGTGCCCACGCGCGCTGTGGTTCCCCGCGGTTGCCGGCCGCGCCGCGCCGCTGCAGCATAGGCGCGCGCGCCTAGCGTGGCGCGTCGAGGAGAGTTCCCATGCGCACCGCGGTCCCCGTGTCCTGTGCCTGCCTGCTGCTCACGGCGCTGCCCGCCTGGTCGAACGGCGGCGGCTCCATGTCGATGCCGCAGCGCATGCCCGAGGTGCGCCAGCAGAGTCCCGCGGACCTGGCACGCTCGGCCTACAACGACGGCGTGCGCTACGTGAAGAAGGCCGACAAGGCGCAGGCCGCCTCCCTCGAGGCCAAGGACCCCGGCAAGAAGGACAAGCAGGCGAAGGAAGCGCAGGAGCTGTACGGCAAGGCACTCGACAGCTTCAGGCAGGCGGCCAGCCTCGACTTCACCATGCCGGAGGCCTGGAACTACCTCGGCTACTCGAGCCGCAAGCTCGGCAAGTACGACGAGGCCCTGGCCGCCTACGAGAAGGCCCTGTCGCTCAAGCCCGGCTACGCAGACGCGCTCGAGTACCGCGGTGAGGCATTCCTCGGCCTGAACCGCATCTCGGACGCGCAGCAGGCCTATCTCGACCTGTATTCCGGCGACCGCGGCCTCGCCGGTAAGCTCCTCGGCGCCATGAAGGGCTGGCTCGCCACCCAGCGTGCCAATCCGGCCAGCACCGCCATCAACCTCGACGACGTCGACAAGTGGATCCAGGAGCGCGCCCAGATCGCCGGCCAGACCGCCTCGCTCACGCGCGCCGGCACTGCCGCCAGCTGGCGCTGACCGGCCCCGCGCCTCCGGCGCGCGCCGGCGTGCTGCTCGCGGCCCTGCTGGCCGTGGCGGCCACGGCACGTGCCGGGCCTCCCGCCGCCTACGCCTGGCAGCTGCCGCGCGGCTTCCCGCCGCCGGCGGTGCCGGCCGACAACCCGATGTCGCAGGCCAAGGTCGACCTGGGCAGACGCCTGTTCTTCGATCCCCGCCTGTCGGTCACCGGCCGCTACAGCTGCGCGAGCTGCCACCAGCCGGCACGCGCCTTCTCGGACGGCCGCGCCCTGGCCCTCGGCGCCACCGGCGCGACGCTGCCGCACAACGCGCTGGCGCTCGTCAATGTCGCCTACAGCATCAGTCTCGGCTGGACGCGGCGCGAGCCGCGCACGCTGGAGGCGCAGATGCTCGAGCCGATGCTCAACGAGCACCCGGTGGAGCTCGGCCTCAGGGGGCGCGAGCCCGCGCTGTGCCAGGCGCTCGCCGCCGATCAAGACTACGCGGCCGGCTTCGCCGCCGCGTTCGGCGAGCCGGGCGAGGCCGCCGCGGGTGAGCCGTGCGCGGCAGGTGCGGTCACCTTCGTGCGCATCGTGCGGGCGATCGCCGCCTTCGAGCGCACGCTGATCTCGGGCGGCTCGGCCTTCGACCGCTACGTCTTCCGCGGCGAGCACGACGTGCTGCCGGCGAGCGCCAAGCGCGGCATGGCGCTGTTCTTCTCGCCGCGGGTCGGCTGCTCGGGCTGCCACTCCGGCATCAACTTCGCCGGCAACTGGCGCGACGCCAAGGGGGCCACGGGCGCGGCGAGCTTCGCGGTCGACGGCACGAGCGTGCGTCCGGTGCGCGTGCCGACGCTGCGCAATGTCGCCCTCACCGCCCCGTACATGCACGACGGGCGCTTCGCGACCCTGGAGGCGGTGCTGGCGCACTACGCGCAGCTCGGCACCCAGGCCGCCCGCGGCATGAGCCTCGATCCGCGCCTGCCCCGCGCCGGGCTTACCGCCGACGAGCGCGCCGAGCTCGTCGCCTTCCTCGACAGCCTCACCGACCCCGCCTTCGTCAGCCGCTTCGCCGCCCCCGACGAGCCGGCCGCGACGGCCGGCGGAGGTTAGGATTTGTGGAGAAATGCCGCCCCGCATCGCCTCGGCCGGCCGATCCCGCTAGGCTAGGGGGATGCATTCGCTCTTCTATCGCCGCACCTTCCAGCTGGTCACCGCCGCGATCCTCGGCTACGCGCTGTATCGCATTCTCGAGCCGCTGCGCGGTGTCATCGGCTGGGCCGCGGTGCTGGCCTTCATCCTCTATCCGCTGCAGGAGCGCCTGACGCGCCGCCTCAGGGGCCGGCGCGCACTGGCGGCCGGCATCCTCACCACGCTGACGCCGTTCTTCGTGTTCGTGCCGCTGTCGGTGCTCGGCGTCGTGTTCGCCGGGCAGGTGGCACGCATGATCGACTACCTGCGCGGCCACTCGCTGCTGAGCTACAGCGACGCGGCTGAGCGCCTGGCGCACGTGCCGCTCATCGGCAACGCCGTGGAATGGGTGCGCGAGAATGCCTCGGTCAGCGTCGGCGAAGTGCAGGGCTGGGTCAGCGACAGCGTGCAGACGCTGCTGAAGTCCGCCGCCGCCATGGGCGGCAACGTCGCCCTCGGCCTGTTCGGCACGCTGGTGGGCTTCTTCATGATGCTGTTCATGCTGTTTTTCTTCCTGCAGGACGGGCGCGCCATGATCGCCGGCCTCGAGCGCCTCATTCCGGTGGAGCGCGAGCGCCGTCATCAGCTCATGAAGTATCTGGGCGAGGTCACACGCGCGGTGGTGTTCGGCTCGGCCGCCACCGCGCTGGCGCAGGGCCTGTTCATCGGCATCGGCTTCGCGCTCGTGGGGCTGCCCTCGCCGGTGGTGTTCGGCGTACTGGCCACCATCGCCGCCTTCCTGCCCGCCGGCGCGTCCCTCATTCCCGTCCCCTTCATCCTCTACCTCGTGTTCACCGGGCACTGGGGCGCGGCCATCTTCCTGGCGTGCTGGACCGCGGCGGTGGCCGTGCTCGACAACGTGCTGCGCCCGCTGATCACCGCGCACCACGCCGAGGTCTCGACGCTCGCAATTTTCATCGGCGCGGTGGGCGGGGTGGCGGCGTTCGGCATCCTCGGCCTCATCGTCGGCCCGGTGCTGCTCAGCTTCGTGGTGGCGCTGGTGCGTTTCGCGCAGGAGGGCCTGCCGGCGGACGCCTAGCGAGGGGGGCCTTTACAGTAGAATGCGCCCCCCATGGATCTGTCCCCGATCCTCAACCCGCTGAACGACGCGCAGCGCGCGGCCGTCACCGCCCCGCTCGGCCCGGTGCTGGTACTGGCCGGCGCCGGCAGCGGCAAGACGCGCGTGCTCACGCACCGCATCGCCTGGGTGATCCAGGCCGAGAACTCCTCCCCGCACAACATCCTCGCCGTCACCTTCACCAACAAGGCGGCCGCCGAGATGCGCGCGCGGGTCGAGAAGCTGCTCAACGTGCCGGGCAGCGCCCTGTGGATCGGCACCTTCCACGGTATCGCCCACCGCCTGCTGCGGGTGCACTGGCGCGAGGCCGGCCTGCCGCAGGGCTTCCAGATCCTCGATTCCGAGGACCAGCAGCGCCTCATCAAGAAGATCGTGCGCGCCGCCGAGCTCGACGAGACCCGCTGGGTGCCGCGCGAGGTGCAGTGGTTCATCAATTCCAACAAGGACGAGGGCCGCCGGCCCCAGCACCTCAAGGACGGCAACGACCCGACCCGCGCCCAGCTGATCAAGCTGTACGCAGCCTACGAGGAGTCCTGCGCGCGCGCCGGGGTGGTGGACTTCGCCGAGCTGCTGCTGCGCGCCTACGAGCTGTGGCGCGACAACCCGGCGCTGCTGGCGCACTACCGGCGGCGCTTCCAGCACGTGCTGGTGGACGAGTTCCAGGACACCAACGACATCCAGTACGCGTGGCTGAAGCTGCTGGCGCCGCCCCAGGCGATCGCCGCGGGCCAGCAGCTGGCGGCCGGCGATGCGCGCCCGAGCTACCCGTTCGTGGTGGGCGATGACGACCAGGCCATCTACAGCTGGCGCAACGCGCGCGCCGAGAACCTGCAGCAGTTCCGCCGCGACTATCCCCAGGCGCAGCTGTTCCGCCTCGAGCAGAACTACCGCTCCACCGCCACGATTCTGGAGGCCGCCAACGGCCTCATCGCCCACAACGCCGGGCGCCTCGGCAAGCAGCTGTGGACCGAAGGCGCCCGCGGTGAGCTGATCCGGCTGTACGCCGCCTTCAACGAGCGCGACGAAGCCGAGTTCGTCACCCACCGCATCCGCGAGCACGTGGCGCGCGGGGGCTTGCGGCGCGAGATCGCCATCCTGTACCGCTCGAACGCGCAGTCGCGGGTGTTCGAAGAGGCGTTCCTGTCGGCGCGCGTGCCGTACCGCGTGTACGGCGGGCTGCGTTTCTTCGAGCGCGCCGAGATCAAGGACGCGCTCGCCTACCTGCGCCTGCTGTCGAACCGCCGTGACGACGCCTCGTTCGAGCGCGTGGTGAACCTGCCCACCCGCGGCGTCGGTGCCAAGAGCCTGGACGTGCTGCGCGAGTACGCCCGGGGCGCGGGCACCTCGCTGTGGGAAGCGGCCGGCGCCTGCATCGCCGCCGGCAGCCTCGGCGCGCGCGCCGCCGCCGCCATCCACGGCTTCATGGCGCTCATCGAGCGGCTGGCCGGCGAGACGCGCGCGCTGGCCCTGCACGAGCAGGTCGACCAGGTGCTGCGCGGCAGCGGTCTGGTCGAGCACTACAAGCGCGACAAGGCCGACCGTGGCGAGGCGCGCGTCGAGAACCTCGACGAGCTGGTGAGCGCCGCGCGCGGCTTCACGCCCGAGGCCTCCGACCTGCCGCCGCTGGAGGCGTTTCTGGCGCACGCGGCGCTCGAGTCCGGCGAGGGCCAGGCGGGCGAGTGGGAGGACTGCGTGCAGATGATGACGCTGCACTCGGCCAAGGGCCTGGAGTTCCCGGTGGTGTTCCTCGCCGGCATGGAGGAGGGCCTGTTCCCGCATCAGCGCTCCACCGCCGGCCTCGATGGCCTCGAGGAGGAACGGCGCCTGTGTTATGTCGGCATGACGCGCGCCATGCGCCAGCTGTACCTCACCTACGCCGAGCAACGCCGCCTGCACGGCGTCGACAGCTACGGGCAGGCCTCACGCTTCATCCGCGAGCTCCCCGAGGAGCTCATCGAGGAGGTGCGCCCGCGGGTGCAGGTGTCGCGTCCGGTGGCGGTGGGGCGCTTCCGCCCCGAGGAACCGGCGGTCGCCGGGGTGCGCCTCGGTGCGCGCGTGCGCCACGGCAAGTTCGGCGAGGGCGTGGTGCTCAACGTCGAAGGCTCGGGCGCGCACGCCCGCGTGCAGGTAAGCTTCGAGCGCCAGGGCACTAAGTGGCTGATGGTGCAGTACGCCAACCTCGAGCCGCTGTAGCCGCGCGGGTCAGGTAGGGGAGCCATGAAAATTCTGATCCTCGGCGCCGGCCAGGTCGGGCGCACCGCCGCCCATCACCTGTCGCGCGAGGAGGCCAACGAGGTCACGGTCGTCGATACCAACGAGGACGTGCTGCGCGACCTGCAGGACCGTCTCGACGTGCGCACCGTGGCCGGCAACGCCGCACTCCCCACCGTGCTGGAGGCAGCCGGCGCCGCCGAGGCCGAGGTGCTGGTGGCGCTCACCTCCAGCGACGAGGTGAACGTCATGGCCTGCGAGGTGGCGTTCACGCTGTTCCGCACGCCCACCAAGATCGCGCGCATCCGCGCCGCCGAGTACACCAACCGCCCGACGCTGTTCGGCTCGGAGGGACTGGCGGTGGACCTCGTGATCAGCCCCGAGCAGCTGGTGACCGACTACGTCGAGCGCCTGATCCACCACCCCGGCACGCTGCAGGTGCTCGACTTCGCCGACGGCAAGGTGCGCCTGATCGGCGTGCGGGCGCGCGCCGGAGGGCTCCTGGTCGGCCACAGCCTGCGCGAACTGCCGCAGCACCTGCCCAAGGTCGAGGTGCGCGTCGTGGCCATCTACCGCGACGGCCGCGCCATCCCGCCCGAGGGCGACACGGTGATCGCCGACGCCGACGAGGTGTTCTTCCTCGCCGGGCGCGAGGACATCCGCCGCGTCATGGGTGAGCTGCGCCGCGGCGACGACCCGGCGCGGCGCGTGCTGATCGCCGGCGGCGGCAACATCGGCCTGCGCCTGGCGCGCACGCTCGAGAAGCACAACCAGGTGAAGCTCATCGAGCGCGACGCGACGCGCGCGCGCCGCGCCTCCGAGATCCTGGAGAGGGCCATCGTGCTGCACGGCGACGCCGCGGACGAGGAGCTGCTGATCGAGGAGAACATCGACAGCGCCGACGTGTTCGCGGCCATGACCAACTCGGAAGAAGCCAACATCCTCTCGGCCATGCTGGCCAAGCGCCTCGGCGCGCACAAGGTGATGGCGCTCATCAACAAGCCCTCGTACACGGAGCTGGTGGAGTCGAGCCCGATCGACATCGCCATCTCGCCGCAGACCATCACCATCGGCTCGCTGCTGGCGCACGTGCGGCGCGGCGACGTGGTGCGCGTGCACGCGCTCAAGCGCGGCGCGGCCGAGGCGCTCGAGGCGGTGGTGCACGGTGACGAGCGCAGCTCGCGCATCGTGGGGCGGGCCGTGGCCGACATCCCGCTGCCCGAGGGTGCCTCCATCGGCGCGGTGGTCCGCGGCGAGCAGGTCATCATGGCGCACCACGACACGCGCGTGCTGGCCGACGACCACGTGATCCTGTTCCTCGCCGACCGCCGCCACCTGGAGGCGGTGGAGCGGCTGTTCCTGCACTCGACGCGCTGACGCCGTGCTCGCGGTCGCGCACGCCCTGGGACTGCTGCTCGCGACGTTCGCGCTCACCTACGCACTGCCCATCGGCTGCTCGCTGCTCATGGGCGATGGCCTGTGGCCGCAGTTCCTGCTGGCGGCGGCGCTGGCGGCCGCCGGCGGCGGAGTGCTGGTCGCCGCCACCTGGCGCGGCCGGCGCGAGCTCAAGGCGCGCGACGGCTTCCTGCTGATGACGCTCGGCTGGCTGGTGCTGCCGGCGGCGGCGGCACTGCCGCTGCTGCTGAGCATTCCACGGCTGTCGTTCACGCGCGCCTTCTTCGAGGCCATGTCGGGGCTCACCACCACCGGCTCTACGGTGCTCACCGGGCTCGATGGCCTGCCGCCGTCGCTCAACTTCTGGCGCGCCTCGCTGCACTGGTTCGGCGGCCTGTCGATCATCGTCATGGCACTCGCCGTGCTGCCGCTGCTGGGCGTGTGCGGCATGCAGCTGTACAAGGGCCAGGCGCCGGGCGCGGTCAAGGACGAGCGCCTGGCGCCGCGCATCACCGAGACCGCCAAGCAGCTGTGGTTCGTGTACGCGCTGCTCACCGTCGCCGGCGTCGTGGCGCTCAAGGTGTGCGGCATGTCCACCTTCGACGCCATCTGCCACGCCTTCGCGGCGGTCGGCCTGGGCGGTTTCTCCACCCACGACCAGAGCGTCGCCTGGTTCAACTCGCCCGCCATCGAGCTGACGCTGGTGGCGCTCATGGTGGTCGCCTCGCTCAACTTCGCGCGCCACCTGATGGCACTGCGGCGCCTGTCACTGGAGAGCTACCAGCAGGACCCGGAAGTGCGCGCCATCCTCGTGGTGCTGGCCCTGAGCGTGGTGGGCATCGCGGTGCTGCTCACCGTGCACGGGGTGTACGGCGACTTCATGCAGTCGCTGCGCCACGCGGCCTTCAACGTCGTGTCGCAGGCCACCACCAGCGGGCTCACCAGCCAGGACTACCAGAGCTGGCCGGTGTTCGCACCCTACTGGATGCTGTTCCTGTCGTGCATCGTATGCAGCACCGGCTCGACCGGCGGCGGCATCAAGATGTTCCGGGCGCTGCTGCTCGCGCGCCAGGCGGGCCGCGAGCTCAAGCTCCTCATCCACCCCGCGGCCATGGCACCGGTGCGCATCGGCGGGCGGCCGGTGCCCGACGGGGTCGGCCAGTCGGTGCTGGCCTTCATTTTCCTGTACTTCATGACGGTGGTGGTGTTCACCTTCGCCATGCTGCTCACCGGCCTCGACTTCGACGACTCCTTCAGCGTGGTGGTGGCCTCCATCAACAACACCGCGCACGGTTTCGGGCCGGCGGGCGCACCGCACAACCTGCACGCGCTGTCGGCGCTGCAGATCTGGATCTGCACGCTGGCCATGCTGCTCGGCCGGCTGGAGATCTTCAGCGTCATCGTGCTGTTCCGGCCAGCCTACTGGCGCAAGTAGCGTGCAGCCAGCCGCCGCAGCCATGCCCCGCCGCCACGTGGCCGCCGTGGTGATCGGCAACGGCCTGGAGTTCTACGACTTCATCGCCTACGCATTCTTCGCGCTGCAGATCAGCCGCACCTTCTTCCCCGCGCGCGACCCGACCTCGAGCCTGCTGCTGTCGCTGGCGACGTTCGGCGCCGGCTTCCTCATGCGCCCGCTCGGTGGCGTGGTGCTCGGGCGGCTCGCCGACCGCCGCGGGCGCCGCCCGGCGATGATGCTGTCGTTCTCGCTCATGGGCTTAGGGATGGTGGGACTCGCCCTCACGCCCTCGTATCACTCGATCGGCATCGCCGCCCCCATGCTGGTCATCGCCTGGCGGCTGCTGCAGGGCTTCGCGGTCGGGGGCGAGGTCGGCCCGAGCATGGCATTCCTGGTCGAAGCCGCGCCGCCCGCCCGGCGCGGCTTCTACAGCTCGCTGCAGCCGGCGACCGCGGATGCGGGCTCGGTGGCCGCCGGCCTGGTTGGCGCGGTGCTGGCGACGCTGCTGACACCGCAGGCGCTCGATGAGTGGGGCTGGCGGGTCGCGTTCGTGCTCGGCGGACTCGTGGTGCCCGTGGGCCTTGCGATCCGCCGCTCGCTGCCCGAGACCCTCCTCGGCGCGGATGCGGCGCCGCCGCCGGCTGCGCCCGGCGGCTACCGGCGCGTGGCGCTCCTCGGCTTCGCCATGCTGGGGTCCGCCACGATCATCGGCTACACGCAGACCAACCTCACGACCTTCGCGGCCCACACGCTGCACATGAGCGCGCAGACCGCCTTCCTCGGAACGCTGATCAACGCGCTGTGCATGACCTGCTTCGACCCGGTCGGCGGGGCACTGTCGGACCGCATCGGTCGCAAGCCGGTGATGATCGGCGCCACCGCGCTGCTCGCCGCCTGCACCTACCCGGCGTTCCGCATCATCGTCGAGTTCCACACGCCCGCGGCACTGTTTGCCTCGGCGGCGCTGCTCGGCATCCTGACCGGCCTCTCGCAGCCGCCGGTGCTGACCGCGCTGGCCGAGAGCGTGCCGCGCTCGCGGCGCGCCGGCACGGTGGCGATCGTCTACGCGCTGGCGATCTCGCTGTTCGGCGGCTCGACGCAGCTCATCATCAACTGGCTGATCCGCGCCACCGGCAACCCACTCGCACCGGGCTGGTACATGCTGGGCGCTGCGGTCATCGGCGTCGTGTCGATGAGCCTGATGCGCGAGAGCGCGCCGCGCGCGCTGGCGGCCGTGCGGCCGCAGCTGCTGCCCGGGGAGAGCGGCGCGGCGTGAAGCGTGCGCTGCCGGCGGCGGCGCTGATGCTGCTCGGCGCCTGCGGTGCGCCCGGCGCCGACGTGGGCGCTCGCATCGACTCTCTCATGCGCCCCTACAGCGGGCGCGTACCGTCGGCTTCCGCAACGTCATCGTGCGCTGGCCGCGGCGACACTTCACGGTCGTCGTGCTCACCAGCCGTGATGCTCCGGAGCCGTATGCGCTCGCCCTGCAGATCGCCAGGCTCTACCTGCCCGACGCCGATGCACAGCACGCCGCAGGCAGCGCCACGGGACCCGATCCGAACCTGCGGCCGCTGCCGGAGCGCAAGCAGTGATGGCGCGGCCGGTCGCCCAAGCTCGCCGGTTCGTGCGGCTGCTGGGCGACTA
>JANWKR010000090.1 GCA_025451275.1 Steroidobacteraceae bacterium | reverse complement strand
GTAGCGCGCCGCGTTCCACAGTTTGTTGCAGAAATTGCGGTAGCCACCGACCCGTGCCAGGTCGAAGCGGATGTCGCGGCTCGGGGAGGCGAGCGCGGCGAAGGTGAAGCGCAGCGCATCGCTGCCGTGCGCGGCGATGCCCTCGGGGTACTGCTTGCGCGTCGCGCGTTCGATCTGCGGGGCGCGCTGTGGCTGCATGAGTCCGCTGGTGCGCTTCACGATCAGCGCCTCGAGCGCGATGCCGTCGACGATGTCCAGCGGGTCGATGACGTTGCCCTTGGACTTGGACATCTTATCGCCGTGCTCATCGCGGATCAGGCCGGTGATGTACACGTCGCGGAACGGCACCTCGTCCATGAACTTCAGGCCCATCATCAGCATGCGGGCCACCCAGAAAAAGATGATGTCGAAGCCGGTGACCAGCACGCTCCCCGGGTAGAAGCGCGTGAGCTCGGCGCTGCCCTCGGGCCAGCCGAGCGTGGAGAACGGCCACAGGGCGGAGGAGAACCAGGTGTCGAGCACGTCCTCGTCCTGGCGCAGCGCGACGCCCCTGCCCAGGCCGTGGCGGGCGCGCACCTCGGCCTCGCTGCGGCCGACGTAGGCCAGTCCCTGCGCGTCGTACCACGCCGGGATGCGGTGCCCCCACCACAGCTGGCGGCTGATGCACCAGTCCTTGATGTTGCGCATCCACTCGAAGTAGGTGCGCGCCCAGTTCTCCGGCACGAAGCGCGTGCGGCCGTCTTCGACCGCCGCGATCGCCGGCGCCGCGAGCGGCGCGATCTTCACGTACCACTGGTCGGTGAGGTAGGGCTCGAGCACCGCGCCGCTGCGGTCGCCGCGCGGGACCACCAGGCGATGCTTCTCGACGCGCTCGACCAGGCCGGCAGCCTCGAGCTCGGCCAGCACCCGCCGGCGTGCCTCGAAGCGGTCGAGGCCGCGGAAGCGTTCCGGCACGGTGTCGGCGAGCGTCGCGCGCGGGGTGAAGATGTTGATGAGCGGCAGCTGGTGCCGCTGGCCGACCTCGTAGTCGTTGAAGTCGTGCGCCGGGGTGATCTTGACGCAACCGGAGCCGAAGGCCGGATCGACGAAGGCGTCGGCGATCACCGGGATGTCGCGTCCGGCGAGCGGCAGCTGCAGGGTGCGGCCGACGAGGCTCGTGTAGCGCTCGTCATCGGGATGCACCGCGACCGCCACGTCGCCCAGCATGGTCTCGGGACGGGTGGTCGCGACCACGACGTGGCCGCCGCCGCCGCTGAAGGGGTAGCGCAGGTGCCACAGCTGGCCGTCCTCCTCCTGCGCCTGCACCTCCAGGTCCGACAGCGCCGTGAGCAGCACCGGATCCCAGTTGACCAGGCGCTTGCCGCGATAGATGAGGCCCTCCTGGTGCAGGCGCACGAACACCTCGACCACCGCGCGCGACAGGCCGGGGTCCATGGTGAAGCGCTCGCGCGACCAGTCGACCGAGTCGCCGAGGCGGCGCATCTGGGCGCTGATGGTGCCGCCGGACTGCTCCTTCCAGGCCCAGACGCGCTCGAGAAAGGCCGCGCGCGTCAGCTCGGTGCGCTTCAGGCCCTGGGCGTTGAGCTGGCGCTCCACCACCATCTGCGTGGCGATGCCGGCGTGATCGGTGCCCGGCTGCCACAGCGCGTCGCGCCCGCGCATGCGCTGGTAGCGGGTGAGGGCGTCCATGAGGGTGTGCTGGAACGCGTGCCCCATGTGCAGCGTGCCGGTCACGTTGGGCGGCGGGATCATGATGCAGTAGGGCGTGCCGGTGCCCCGGGGCGCGAACCAGCCCTGCGATTCCCAACGCGCATAGATGCGCCGCTCGATGTCCTGCGGCGCGTACACCTTGTCCATATGCGCCCGATTATAGCGGCTGCCGCGCGCGGCCCTGCCGCGCCGGCCGCATCAGCGGCCGTGCACCGGGCGCGCGGCGCGCCGCCGCAGCAGGCGCGGGCGACACACGCGCACGCGCCGCAGCCGGCGGGCGTGGCTGGCGCCGTGGCGCGTCAGCGCCCCGCGCGCTGCAGCAGGAAGTCCGCCAGCAGCGTGGTGGGGCGGCCGGTGCTGCCCTTCTGCACACCGCTCTGGTAGGCGGTGCCGGCGACGTCGAGGTGCGCCCATTTCAGTCCCTGGGTGAACTTGGCGAGGAAGGCTGCGGCGGTGATGGCGCCGCCGTCGCGCCCGCCGACGTTGGCGAAGTCGGCGAAGTTGCTCTTGAGCTGCTCGGCATATTCCTCGGTCAGCGGCAGCTGCCAGCAGCGGTCGTCGGCGCGCACGCCGGCCTCGAGCAGCTCCTGGATCAGCGCGCTGTCGTTGCCCATGACGCCGGCGTGATGGTGGCCGAGCGCCACCACGCAGGCGCCGGTGAGAGTCGCGATGTCGACCACGACGGCCGGGTTGAAGCGCCGCGCGTAGTGCAGGGCGTCGCACAGGATCAGGCGCCCTTCGGCGTCGGTGTTGAGGATCTCGACCGTCTGGCCGGAGGCGCTGGTGGCGATGTCGCCCGGCTTGACCGCCTTGCCGCCGGGCATGTTCTCGACCGCCGCCACCAGCCCGATCACGTGCAGCGGCAGGCGCAGCGCCGCGACCAGCGTGAGCGAGGCGATCACGGCGGCGGCGCCCGACATGTCGAACTTCATCTCGTCCATGCCCGGCGGGTCCTTGAGCGAGATGCCGCCGGTGTCGAAGGTGACGCCCTTGCCGACCAGCACCACCGGCGCCTCCTTCTGCTTGCCGCCGCGATGCTCGAGCACGATGAAGCGCGGCGGCTGGTGGCTGCCCTGGGAGACGGCCAGCAGGCAGCCCATCTTCTCGCGGCGGATCGCCGCCCCGTCCAGCACCTTGACGCGCAGCGAGGCGTGGCGCTTGCCGAGCGCGCGCGCCTGCTCGGCGAGGAACAGTGGCGTGCAGACGTTGGCCGGCAGGTTCGCTAGGTCGCGCTGCACGCCCTGCGCCGCGGCCACCGCGGCGCCGTGCGCCAGGCCGCGCTCGGCGGCCGCCGCCTTGCGCACCGGGCCGGCCAGCACCTGCTTGAGGGCCGGCGCCGGCGGCTTTTTCGCCGTCTTCAGATCATTGACCCGATAGAGGGTCGCGCCGGTGATCTCGGCCACCGCGCGCCCGAGGTAGTAGTCATCGAGCGCTCGCGCCTCGGGGCGGTCGAGCGCCACGGCGCAGCTGCCGATGCGGGTGCGCGCGAGCGCGGCGGCCGCGGCCGTCCAGGCCTTGCGCCAGCTCTTGCGCTGGAAGCTCTTCTTGGTGCCGAGTCCGGTGAGCAGCACGCGCGAGGCGGCGATGCCCGGTACGTCGCCCACCAGCAGCGTATCGCCGGGGCGGCCGGCGAAATCCCCGCGCCCCAGGAGCTTCTTGAGGTGGCCGCCGCTCGCGCTATCGACGCTGCGCGCCTCGCCGGCCAGCTCGCCGTCCTCGAAAACACCCAGTACCAGGCAGTCAACCGCGAGTGTTGCCAAGCCCTTCGTCCAGACCCCAAATTCCATGCCATCGACCCCCTTGCCGTTGAGGCGCGCGCGCGTCTGATTTACCTTAACCGGACTCGAAGCGCCTCGCTCCGTTTCGTTTTTTGAGCGCTTACTGCGCAGTTTGCAGGAGCAAGCGAGGGGTCAGTGTAACTCAAGAGCCCGCCCGGTTTCTGAAGCGGGGCGGGCAGGCAGCAGTCGTTGGGGAACATCCTCGGCCGTTACGTTCTGCGTGAGGTGGTGGCGGCCTGGCTGGCCGTGACCGGCGTGCTGCTCGTCATCCTGCTCGCCAATCAGGTGGTCGGGGTGCTGGAGCGGGCGGCGGCCAACCAGTTTCCGCAGGGCGTGGTGCTCGAGCTCATCATGTTCGGCGCCCTGCAGGATCTGACGATCCTGCTGCCGGTCGGGCTGCTGCTGGGGGTGATCCTGGCCTTCGGCCGCCTGTACCACGACAGCGAGATGGCCGCAGCGCTCGCCTGCGGTGCGGGCCCGCGGACGCTGTATCTGCCGGTGGCACTGCTGGCGCTGCTGGTGAGCACCGCGCTCGCGTGGCTGAGCCTGATCGTGGCCCCCGACGCCACGCAGCGCGCGCTCAGCCTGCGCAGCTCCGCGCTGCGCGCCGGGCAGTTCGCCCCCATCGCCCCGGGCAAGTTCCGCACCTTCGGCGCGGTCAACGCGGTGGTGTACGCGCAGGAGGTCAACCCCGACGGCAGCCTCGGCAACGTGTTCGTGGAGCGCAACCTGGGGGCGGAGGTCGAGGTGGCGCTCGCCGAGCGCGCGCGCCATGCCGTCACGCCCGACGGCATGACACACATTCTTACACTCTACGACGGCGAGCGCTTCGAGGGCGTGCCGGGCAGCCCCGAGTTCCGCATCGTGCGCTTCGCCGAGCACGTCGTGCCGGTGCAGGTGCCCATCGTGACCGACCTCGTCAGGAGCCTCGAGGCGCGGCCGACCGCGCAGCTCGTCGCCTCGGCCGATCCGGCTGAGCGCGCCGAGCTGCACTGGCGTATCAGCATGCCGATCATGTGCGTGGTGCTGGCGATCCTGGCGGTGCCGCTGGCGCGCCTCAGGCCGCGCCAGGGACGTTACGCGCGCGTCTGGATCGCGGTGGTGATCTTCTTCCTCTACTACAGTCTGGCGTCGGCGGGTAAGACCTGGATCGCGCGCGGTACCGTGCCGCAGTTCGTCGGCCTGTGGTGGACGCACCTGGCGGTGGTGCTGCTCGCGCTGCTGGTGATCCTCGGGCCGGGGCTCGCCAACCGCGTGCGCTACCGGGTGCGCGGCCTGTGAGCGTGCTCGACCGCTACATCGTGCGCGCCATCCTCGGCGCGGTGGTGCTGGTGGTGCTGGTGGTGCTGGCGCTTGGCGGCCTGTTCGTGTTCATCGACCAGCAGAGCGACATCGGCACCGGCAGCTACACCGCGCTCGGCGCCTTCTGGTACACGCTGCTGAACCTGCCGCAGCTCGCCTACGAGCTGCTGCCGATCGTGGCGCTCATCGGCTCGCTCCTCGGCCTGGGCACGCTGGCACGCGGCAGCGAGCTGACCGTGATCCGCGCCACCGGCGTGTCGGTGGGGCGCCTGGCGCTCATCGCGCTCACCGCCGGGCTGGTGCTGGTGATCGTCGAGGTGCTGCTCGGGGAGTTCCTCGCCCCGCCGCTGCAGCAGGCGGCGCGCGAGCAGAAGGCCTTCAGCCGCCTCAGCAACGTGAGCTTCGGTGGCGGCAGCGGCGCCTGGGTGCGCGACGGCGACCTGATACTGAACGTCGCCGGGCAGTCCGGGGAGCGCCAGTTCGGCAGCATGCAGATCTTCGAGCTGTCGCCGCAGCACCGGCTGCAGGCGCTCGGCCACGCGCAGCGCGCCACGGCCCTGGCCCGCGGCAAGTGGCTGCTCGGCGACTACACCGAATCACGCTTCGAGGGCGACACGGTGACCACCCGCCCGATGGGACAGCGCCTGCTCGAGTCCAACGTCAGCGCCGG
Organism: Steroidobacteraceae bacterium; assembly: GCA_025451275.1. GTDB lineage: Bacteria > Pseudomonadota > Gammaproteobacteria > Steroidobacterales > Steroidobacteraceae > 13-2-20CM-66-19. Next base: position 3,733 of record JANWKR010000090.1, on the reverse strand, counting down.
GTTCCTCGGGCTCGCGGTCGAGGATCCCAAGCAGCTCACCAGTCGCGCGCTGTGGCGCCTGATCAGCTATTTCCGCAGCAACGACCTCGATGCACGCGAGTACCTGTTCGCGTTCTGGTCGCGCATCGCGCGCACCGTGGCGATCGCGTTCGCGGTGCTGCTCGCCATTCCGTTCGTGCTCGGCTCGCTGCGCTCGGCGGGCGCCGGCACACGCATGATGCTGGGGCTCATCATCGGCATCGGCTTCTTCCTGCTGCAGCGGCTCATCGAGAGCGTGCCGGTGGTGTTCAACCTCAACCCGGTGGTGCTCGCCTGGCTGCCGACGGCGCTGCTGGCCGTGGTGACGCTCGGCCTGCTGGCGCGGGCGCGCTGAGCGCGGCGCGTCAGTCGCCGGTGACGCCGGCGGCGTGCTGCGGCAGCTCATCGCCGATCACCACCCACGGCAGCTTCTGCGCCACCCACACGTGCATCTGCGGTACCAGGCGCGCCGGCTCATCGAGCGTGGCGAGGGTCACGTCGATCTCGGCGGCGCGCGCCTCGTTGCGGTAGGTCAGGGCGCTGCCGCACGCGGCGCAGAAGCCGCGCCAGACACGCGCCGAGGAGCACCGTTCGGTGAGCGTGCCGCGGACGACGTGGAAGCGCGCGCGTGCGAACGTCGCCCACGGTACCAGCGGCGCGCCGGCGGCCAGGCGGCAGCTGCGGCAGTGGCAGTAGCAGGGGTTGGCGGCGCTGCCGTTGGCTTCGTAGCGCACCGCGCCGCAAAGGCAGCCGCCGCGGTAGACCGGTTCGGGCATGGCGCGCACGGTAGCACTCGTTGCCTTGGCCGGCCATTTGCCCCGACAATCGCCGGCCTTTGTCCCGGCCACCTGCAGAGGTTCTCATGCGTAGCCCATCCGTGTCCGGCACCCTGGCGTGCGTGCTGCTGGCGGCGAGCGGCTGCGCGTGGGGTACCGACCTGACAGTGCGGGTCGATGCACGCGAGGTGGCGGCGCGGCGCCTGCACACGGATCTCGAGCTCGCGGTGCGCGCTGGCCCGCTCACCCTGGTGTTCCCGAAGTGGATTCCGGGCGAGCATTCGCCCTCCGGTCCCCTGGAAAGCATCATCGGCATGACGATCCGCGCCGGCGGCACGCCGCTGACCTGGCGGCGCGACCCGCTCGACATGTACGCCGTCGGCGTCACCGTGCCGGCGGGCGCGACGCAGCTCGAGATCGCGATCGACTCGGGCCTGCCGACCGAGGGCGGCATGTTCAGCACCGGGCCGATGAGCACCGCGCAGCTGGCGGTGCTGCCCTGGAACGAGTTGGTGCTGCTGCCCAGGGGGCGCGATGCGGCCACGCTCAGTACCGCAGCCAGCGTGCTGGCCCCGGCCGGCTGGCAGCTCAACTGCGCGCTCGGGCTGCAGCCGCAGGCCGACGGCAGCGTGCGACTCGAGCCGGCAAGCCTCGCGCGGCTGATCGACTCGCCACTGCAGATGGGCCGCTACGCCAAGCGCATCGAGCTGAGCGGGTCGGCGCCATTGCCGCAGCTGGCGCACGCGATCTCGGTCGTGGCCGACAGCGAGGCGGCGCTGACCGTGCCCGATGACTTCGCCGCCGGCTACGGCCGCCTGGTGGCCGAGGCGGGTGCGCTGTTCGGCACGCGCATGTACCGGCACTACACCTGGCTCCTGAGCCTGTCGGACCACGTCGAGCACTTCGGACTGGAGCACCACGAGTCGAGCGATGACCGCACCGCCGAGAACTCGCTGTCCGAGGCGCCGCTGCGCGAGGGTGTGGCGGAGCTGCTGGCGCACGAGTACGTGCACAGCTGGAACGGCAAGTACCGCCGCCCTGCGGGACTCTTGAGCCCCGACTACCAGAAGCCGATGGACGGCTCGCTGCTGTGGGTCTACGAGGGCATGACGCAATACTGGGGCACGGTGCTGCCGGTGCGCGCCGGTCTCATCACCCCCGACAGCCACCGCGAGATGCTCGCCAGCCTCGCCGGCTACTTCGAGCTCGAGAGCGGCGACCGCTGGCGGCCGCTGGCCGATACCGCGGTGGCGGCGCAGATCCTGTACGGCGCGCCGGCCGCCTGGGAGGCGTCGCGGCGCAGCGTCGATTTCTACGACGCGTCCGAGTTCCTGTGGCTCAGCGTGGACACGCAGCTGCGCGCCCGCAGCGGCGGCCGCGCCTCGCTCGACGATTTCGTCAGGCGCTTCTACGCCGGCGCCGGCGGGGAGCCGGCGCTCAAGCCCTACGTCGAGGGCGACGTGTACGCAGCGCTGGCGAGCGTGGTGCCGGGCGACTGGCGTGCGCTGATCCGCGGCCACCTCGATTCGCTCGGGCCGCAGACCCTGCTCGCGGGACTGGAGAGCGCGGGCTGGCAGCTGAGTTACTCGGCGGCCAAGAACTCCTACATCGAGACCCAGCAGAAGCGCCGCAAGCAGGTGCGCCGCGACTGGTCGATCGGGCTGGCGCTCGATGACAAGGGCCTGATCACCGACGTCATCGGCGGGCGCGCCGCGGCGCGCGCCGGCGCCGCCCCGGGCATGACGCTGGTCGCGGTCGACGGCCGCAAGTACCGGGTCGAGGTCCTGGACAGCGCCCTGATCGCAGCGCAGCAGACGCACCGGCCGATCGAGCTGCTGGTGGAGAACGACGAGTTCTTCCGCACTCTGCGGGTGGAGTACTTCGACGGTCCGCGCTTCCCCCACCTGACGCGCATCGAGGCGCGTCCCGACACGCTGACCCAGATTCTCAAGCCGCGCGCCAACTAGGTCCTGATCTGGGCTGTTGGTAGACGGGGTGCACGGGCATACACTCGCGGCGCTTCGCGCGCCGCGGGTCCGCGGCGTCGGGCAAGAAAATCAACACGGGGGAACCGACATGAAGATCGTCATTTCCGCGCTCGCGCTGCTGCCGGTGGCGGCGCTGGCTGCCAGTCCTTTCGACGGCACCTGGAAGAGCAATCTCGACTCGATGCGGGTGAGTGGCAAGCCGGACGTGTATCTGCTGGCCGACGGCGAATACACCTGCTCGAGCTGCGATCCCGAACTGAAGGTCAAGGCGGACGGCGCCGAGCACAAGGTGAGCGGGCACGCGTACTACGACACGGTGATGGTCAAGATCACCGGTCCCAACTCGGACGAGCAGGTCCTGAAGCAGGGCGGCAAGGAGTTCGCGCGCCTCACCGAGACGGTCTCGGCCGACGGCAAGACGCTGACCACCAAATTCACCAACCACGTGGGCAAGCAGACCGTGAGCGGGGTGGTGACCGAGCAGCGCCTCACCGCAGGACCTGCCGGCGCCCACCCGGTGTCGGGCTCCTGGCAGCAGGATCAGGTGAAGGGCAACGACGCCATGCGTGTCATCAAGTACGAGATGACGCCGGAGCACTTCACGATGCAGTGGAACGGCCAGAGCTACGACGCCAAGTTCGACGGCAAGGAATACCCGTTGGTGGGCGACCCGGGTAAGACCACCGTGTCGGTGGAGCGCCTCGACGACAACACGGTCGAGGAGACCGATCACCGTCAGGGCAAGATCGTCGACCGGATCCGCCTCGCGGCGGCCAAGGACGGCAAGACGGTGGCGGTCACCGACCGCGATCTCGCGCACGGACAGACCACGACCTACACGCTCGACAAGCAGTAAGGTGCCGGTGCGGGAGCCCGCGGCCGCGGGCTCCCGCACCGCAGTGCGTGTGCCCGCCGGGCCGCAGGCGGCCGTGGATGCAGTCGGCGCCGCGG
>JANWKR010000089.1 GCA_025451275.1 Steroidobacteraceae bacterium | reverse complement strand
TCGACATCGCCAGCGAGCTGGCCTACATGATCGCCGGCCCCGGTCCGACGGCGGGGCAGACGTTCGACCTGCAGACGTTCAACTCCAAGCACACCACCACTGATCCCGTGACCGGCGCGCCCATCGCCCCGACGCCGTTCCACACCACCACCCAGGGATTCACGCCCGGGCTGCCCGCCGGCCAGGCGCTGCCCACGCTGAATCTGCCGCGCGTATTCGTGCTCACCACCGGCGCGACCTGCTCGGCGAGCGAGGCGGTCATGAACGGCCTGGCGGGAGCCGGCGTGCAGGTGATCCAGATCGGCACCACCACCTGCGGCAAGCCCTATGGGTTCTATCCGCAGGACAACTGCGGCACGACCTACTTCACGATCGAGTTCCAGGGCGTGAATGCGCAGAACTTCGGCGCCTATCCGGATGGTTTCACGCCGGGCGGGAGCGGCGGAGCCAGCTTTCCGGGCTGCGTCGTGAGCGATGACTTCACGCACCAGCTCGGCGATCCGAACGAGAGCCTGCTGTTCGTGGCGCAGGGCTACGCCGCCAATGCCACCTGTCCGGTGCCGCCGGCGGGGCTGGCGCCGCCGGGGCGCGTGCACGCGCAGGGTTTCGCGCTCCGTTCGCCGCTGCGTGAGATGCGCCTGATGCGCCGGCAGGCGGGCGCGCCGCGCTAGCGGGCCCGTGTGCGACTCAGGTGGCGTGTGTCAGGGCGCTGTAGCCGTTCCAGATGATCTGGATGCCGATGCACATGAGGATGAACGCCGACAGGCGCACCAACACCTCGAGCCCGGTCTCGCCCAGCAGCCGCCCCATGGTGGCGGCGAAGCGGTAGGCGAGGTAGATGGTCAGCGCGATCGCCAGCAGGCCCAGCACCGCCCCGGTGGCGTGCTCGGCGAATGCCGACCAATGCGGGATTCCGGCCGGCTTGCCGCTGCCGATGGTGATCGCGACCGACATCGAGCCCGGACCCACGGTCAGCGGCATGGTGAGCGGGTAGAAGCTGCCGACCTTGCTGTTGCGGCCGCCCTCGACGGTGCCGTGATCCGAGTAGGTGTCCTGGCTCAGCAGCTTCCAGCCGAGGGCAGCCACCACCAGGCCGCCGGCGATGCGTACCACCGGCAGCTCGATGCCGAACACCTCCAGCAGCCACGGACCGAGCGCCAGCGAGCCGAGCAGCAGCAGAAAGCCGTTGGTGGCGGCCTTGCGCGCCAGCATGTTGCGTTCGGACTCGGCAAGTCCCGAAGTCAGGCTGAGGAAAAAAGGCGCGGCCTCGAGCGGATTGACGATCGGAAACAGTCCGGCGAACGTCAGCAGGAACGCACTGGCCAGGCCGTTCACGCCGCCGGCGCTTTCACCATCATGTCGATCGCCGAGCGCACCTGGGTGGCGCGCGCATCGCCCACGTCCAGCTCGCCCGGCACGCAGCCCTGCAACAGGCCGTCACGCCCGATGAGGCACCAGGTCGGCCACACCGATATGTGCAGCGCGTTCCAGTACGAGGAGTCGCCGTCGATCATCACCGGGTAGTGGATGCCGAACTTCTCGACCGCCGCGCGCACCTTGGCCGGGTCGCGCTCCTCGCGCAGCTCCGGCGTGTGCACGCCGACGATCACCAGGCCGTTGGCGGACTGGTCGTGCTCGAGGGCTGCAACCCACGGGTGCGACTTGACGCAGTTGACGCAGTCGAAGGCCCAGAACTCCACGACCACCACCTTGCCCTTCAGCTGTGCCAGCGTCAGGGGATCGGAGTTGATCCAGTCGCTCGGGCTCTTGTGTGTGAAGTCGGGCGGCTTGCTCGGGCTGCCGGCCGCCGCCGACATCACCGCCGTCGCCGAGGCGAGAACCGCGAGCAGCGCGAAACGCGTTAATCCTTTCATATACCATCCCGCGGCAAGAGAGAGTATGTCCGGAAGTATGAACGGCAGGGTCTGTGTTGTCACCGGGGCCACGCACGGCATCGGCCTCGCCACCGCCCGCGCGCTCGCGGCGCGCGGCGCGCGCGTCCTGGTGCACGGCCGCGATCTCGCCCGCGCTGAGGCGGTCGTCGTGCGGCTGCGCCGCGAGACCGGCAACACCGAGTTGACCGCGGTGCAGGCCGACTTCGCGCGCCTCGCGGACGTGCGGCGCCTGGGAGCGGAGCTGGCCGCGCTGCCGCGCCTCGACGTGCTCATCAACAACGCCGCCACCATGGCGGCGCGGGGCGCGCTCAGCGCCGAGCACTACGACCTGACATTCGCGGTGAATCACCTGGCGCCATTCCTGCTCACGCAGCTGCTGCTGGCGAAGCTCACCGCCTGCGCGCCCGCGCGCGTGATCATCGTGGCCTCCGAAGCCCACCGTCGCGCCCGGCTCGATTTCGACGATCTCATGAACGACCGCGTCACCGGGCACTGGAGTGCCTACAACCGCTCGAAGCTCGCCAACCTGCTGTTCGCACGTGCACTGGCACGGCGCCTGAGCCGCAGCGGGGTGACCGTGAACGCGCTGCACCCCGGCGTGGTGAGCACGCAGCTGTTCCGCGACCTGCCGCTGCCGGTGCGCGTCGCGCTCGGCACGATCGGGCGTCTGGTGCTCCTGTCTCCGCGCCAGGGCGCCGACACCAGCGTGTATCTCGCCAGCGCCCCGGAACTCGCCGGCGCCAGCGGCGGTTACTACCGCCGCCGGCGTCCCTTGAGCCCGAGTGCGGCGGCGCAGAGCGACGCCGACGCCGAGCGCCTCTGGCAGGAGAGCCTGCAGCTCACGGGGCTGGCGGCATGAGCCGCGCATTCGTCAAGGAGTCCGACGGCGATCCCGGCGCGCTGCCCGAGCGCAGCATCAGCGCGCACCCGAACCTGGTGACGCCGCGCGGGCTGGCCGCGATCGAGGCGCGCATCCAGGAGCTCACGGCGGAGCGGCAGGCGGCGCGCACTGCCGAGGACACCGCCCTCAAGGCGCGGGTGGAGCGCGACCTGCGCTACTGGAATGCGCGGCGCGCGAGCGCACGGGTGGTGGAGGCGGCTGCCGCCACCGGCCGGGTGCGCTTTGGTATGCGGGTGACGCTGCAGCCGGCGAGCGGCGGGCGCCAGCAGTTCCGGCTGGTGGGCGAGGACGAAGCCGACGCCGCAAACGGCCTGATCTCCTGGGTGTCGCCCCTGGGGCAGGCCCTGCTCGGTAAGGAAGCGGGCGACGCCGTGCCGTTTCAGGGCGGCGAGGCGGAGATCGTCAGCATCGAGCCGTGAGGCAGGGCCGCCCGCACGCGCGTCACCAGATGCTCGAGGCGCTGCGCCGTCAGCTCGTAGGCGCTCGCCGCGGCGCGCAGGTGTTGCGCGGCCTGGCCGCCGAGCCGGCGGTGCGCGCGATACAGGCGGGTGCGCACCGTGGTCTCGTGCAGGCCGAGCGAGGCGGCGGTCTCGATGCCGCTGATGCCCTCGACCACGCGCAGCACGAACACGGTACGGAACACTTCCGGCAGGGCACCGATCTGGCGTTCGAGCTCCTCGCGCTCCTGCGCCCCGGCGCCCGTCAGCTCGGTGGCGGCGGTCGCTGCCGGCGCGGTGCGGCCGCTGGCGCGCAGCGCGCGCGCCTGGTTGAACGTCAGCCGGGTGAGCCACGCGGCGAACTTGCCGGTCGGCTCGTAGCGGTTCAGGTCGCCGAAGGCGGCGACATAGGCCTCGATCACCGCGCTCTCGGCGCGTTCGGCATCGGGCAGCACGCTGCGCGCCACGCGGAACAGCCGCCGGCTGTAGCGGCGCACCAGTGCCTCGATGGCGCGTTCATCGCCACTGCGGGCGCGCTCGATCAGCAGCAGGTCAGGCAGGGCATCCGGCTCGGCGCCCTGGGAACTGGGACGCCGCGTATGCGCGGCGCTGGCCTCGAGGGCGCGGGTCTGAGTTATTGGCTCGAGCATGTTGAGCGATTCCTGGTGTGTATCCTATGGGCACCATGATGAGTAGACCGGCGCGCGGCGCCGCCTATTGCGTGGCGTCCGTCCTGGCGATGCTCGCCGTGCGCGCCACGGCCGCCGACGCCATGCAGGCGCCGCCGCAGGTACATCCGAAGCTTTGGCCCAAGCTGCGGCCGGCGTTGGCACGCGATCCGGCGCTGGAGGCGCGCCTCGACTCCCTGCTGGCGCGCATGACGCCCGAGCAGAAGGTCGGACAGCTGATCCAGGCCGATATCGGCAGCATCACTCCGGACGACTTGCGGCACTATCCCCTCGGCTCCATCCTGAACGGCGGCAACTCCTCGCCGCGTGACGATAAGTTGGCAGCACCGAGTGAGTGGCTGCACCTCGCGGATCGGTTCTACGCCGCCTCCCTCGACGCCCCGGGCTCGCTCGGCATCCCGGTGTTATGGGGCACCGACGCCGTACACGGCCATAACAACATCCCGGGAGCCACCATATTCCCCCACAACATCGGCCTGGGGGCGGCACGCGACCCGGAGCTGATCCGGCGCATCGCCGCGGTAACGGCGCTCGAGGTGCGGGTCACCGGCCTCGACTGGGCGTTTTCACCCACGGTCGCGGTGGCGCGGGATGCCCGCTGGGGGCGCACCTACGAGAGCTACTCCGAGAGTCCGGACCTGGTGCGCCGGTACGCCGCGGCCGTGGTCACGGGACTGCAGGGCAAGCCGGGCACCCCGCAATTTCTGGACGCGGCCCACGTGCTGGCGACGCCCAAGCACTTCCTCGGCGACGGCGGCACCGGTGGCCGCGATCAGGGGAACAACCCGGGCAGCGAGCGGCAGCTGCGCGAGCTGGATGCGGCCGGCTACGAGGCGGCCATCCCCGCCGGCGCCCAGACCGTCATGGCCTCCTACTCCAGCTGGCAGGGCCGCAAGATGCACGGCAACTATGAGCTGCTGACCCGGGTGCTCAAGGGGCGCATGGGGTTCGACGGCCTGGTGGTCGGCGACTGGAATGGCCACGCCCAGCTGCCGGGCTGCACGCCGGTGCGCTGCGCCGCAGCCCTCGATGCCGGGGTCGACGTGCTCATGGCCCCGGACGGCTGGCGCGAGCTTTATGTCAACACGCTGGCGCAGGTGCGCTCCGGGGAGATCGCCGCCACGCGCCTCGACGATGCGGTGCGGCGCGTGCTGCGCGTCAAGCTGCGCGCGCATCTCGACACGGAAGGGGCGCCGTCGACGCGCCGTTACGCCGGGCGCTACGCACTCCTCGGCGCCCCGCAGCACCTGGAGCTGGCGCGCCAGGCGGTGCGCGAGTCGCTGGTGCTGCTGAAGAACCGCGACCATCTGCTGCCGCTGTCCCCGCACGAGCGCGTGCTGGTGGCCGGCGACGGCGCCGATAGTATCGCCCGGCAGTCCGGCGGCTGGACCATTGACTGGCAGGGGACCGAGCCCAACCAGGACTTCCCGCATGCCGAGTCGATCTTCGCCGGCATCGCGCGCGTGGTGCGCGCGGCCGGGGGCACCGCCGAGCTGAGCGCCGCCGGTGACTTCCACACCCGCCCCGACGTGGCCATTGTCGTGTTCGGCGAAAGTCCGTACGCGGAATACGCCGGCGATGTGCCGACGCTCGAGTATTCCCCGGGCGACAAGCACGACCTCGCGCTGCTCGGGCGGCTGCGCGCCGCCGACGTGCCGGTGGTGGCGGTGTTTCTGTCGGGGCGTCCGCTATGGGTGAATGCCGAGCTCAACGCCGCGGACAGCTTCGTGGCCGCGTGGCTGCCAGGGCCGCAGGGCGGGGCGCTCGCCGACGTGCTGTTCCGCGCCGCCGACGGCCGCGTGGCCTATGACTTCCGCGGCAAGCTGCCGTTCTCGTGGCCGCGCTCGCCGCGCCCGCCGCGGCCGGACGGGGCGGGCGGCGGGGCGGGGCTGCCGGGGGAGGCGCCGCTGTTTCCGTTCGGCTACGGGCTCACCTACCAGGACGTCGGCTACGTGCCGCGCCTGCCCGAGGAGGCAGCGGCCCCGGCCGGCGGCGGCTAGTCGCTGGAGCCCGCGCCCACCGCCACCCACGCCAGGTCGGAGTTGGAGACCGAGCCGACATTGAAGGCGCGGGCGTTGGCGGCCATGCGCGTCAGCGCCTGCCCGAGCGGCATGGGCGGGGCGGTGTCACCCTTCTTGGCTTTGTGGAAGCGCACCGGGTTGATGCGCGCCACCACGTAGTTGCGCAGGTACGGCGACTTGAAGCCGCGCGCCTGCAGCGACGCGATCAGGCCCTTGACGCGCGTGTCGATCTCGATGAGCCGCGCCGCGTAGCCCTCGCGCTGCGTCAGGCTGGCGCTCAGCGTGCGGTCGCTGAAGCGGTCGACCTTCTTCAGGAAGGGGCTGTAGGCACCGCCGGCGAAGCGTGGCGATGACTCGTAAACCATCCCGAGCGTGATGAGCTCCGCCGCCTCGAACTCGGCGCTGAAGCTCGCCTCGCGCTCGCGGCCGCGTCGCTTGGCGAGGTTGCGCGCCATGCGGATCACTTCGAGGCTGCGATCCTTGAGGTTGTGCGCCTTCTCGGTGTTGAGCGCGAGGATGCGGTAAGCGAGTGACTCATCGCCCGAGATGAGTGCCGTGATCTGCTTCAGTCCCAGTACCTTGGCAGCCGCCAGGCGGTGCCGCCCGTTGGGGGTCCATAGCCGCCCGTCCTCGCCCTTCACCACGATGAGCGGATCGAGAAATGCCGCCGTGTCTTCGATCGCGGTCGCCAGGCGCTTGGCGTGGGTCGGGGACAGGTCGCGCTGAAACGGCGTGGGCTGCACGGCCGCGAGCGGCAGGCTCGCCAGCAGCAGCGCCCGCCCGCCGAGCGGCTCGAGATACGCACCGAGCGGTGCGCCGCCGGCGCTGCGCACCAGCGCCGCCAGCTCCGCCACCGCCGGCGCATCCAGAGCGAGCGCCACCTGTGTCGCGTCCAGCCCGCGGGCTTCGCGACCCGGGGCGAGCCGGCCGCGGCGGGCGGCCGTGCGGCGCTTGGCCGGCGTCTTGCTGCGTGCTGCCATGGGACTCTCTCTTCCGGAGCAGTGTGCGAGAATGACTGATTGATCAGGATGTTGCCATGGATTCCCTCATGCAGTCAGCGCGCGCCGCGCAAGCGGCGCCTGCTGCGCTGCGCCTGCCGGCGCAGCGCACCGACGCGGCCGGGCACACGCACGTGGATCAACGTGCGGTGCTGGCGCTCGCCCTGCCGCTCATGCTCAACAGCGCGGTGCAGATCGTCCTCAATCTCACCGACATGTGGTTCATGGGGCGCATTTCCACCAAGGCCCTGGCGGCCGTGGGCGCGGTGCAATGGCTGGTAGTGGTCGTGGTGCTGGTGCTGGGCGGGGCCGGCACGGCGGTGCAGACCCTGGTGGCGCAGAACTTCGGCGCACGCCGCTACGCGCGCGCCGGCCAGGCGGTGTGGACCGCGCTGTGGGCGATGGCCTGCAGCGCGCCGCTGTTCGTGCTGGTGGGCGCGGCGCGGCACCTGGTGCTGGGGCCGTTCGGCTTCAATGCCGAGGTGGAGGCGCTCGCGGCGGCCTTCTGGTTCCCGCGCGTCGGCGGGGCGTGCGTGGCAGCGGCGGTATGGGCCATGCTCGGGTTCTTCAACGGCATCGGCCGGCCGCGGATCACGCTGCTGATCACCCTGATCACGACGGTCACCAACGCGCTCCTCAACCAGGTGTACATCTTCCGCCTCGGCTGGGGCATCGCCGGCTCGGCCTGGGCGACCAACACGGCGCAGCTGCTGGGACTCGTGGCGGCGGTGCTGATCTTCCTCGGGCCGCACTACCGCCGCCTCTACAAGTCGCACCTCACCTGGCGCCTTGACCGGCGCCGCCTCGGCGAGCAGCTGCGCCTCGGCGTGCCCATGGGCCTGTCGCCCTCCGCCGATCTGCTGGGCTTCGCGATCTTCCAGATCATGCAGACCCGGCTCGGCACCGCCGGCGGCGCCGCCACGCAGATCGTGGTGATGCTCACCTCGCTCGCCTACATGCCGGGGTTCGGCATCGCCTCGGCCGGCACCACGCTGGTGGGACAGTCGATCGGCGCCGGGGCGCGCGAGTGGGCGCAGCGCGTCGGCAACCGCGTCATCCTCTTGGCCGCCTGCTACATGGGCGGCATCGGCGTGCTGATCGCGCTGGGCGGCTCGTGGGTGGTGCCGTTCTTCACCGGCGCGCACGACGCCGACGCGGCGGCGGCGGTGGCGATCGGACTGCGGCTGCTGTGGCTCGCCGCCGGTTACCAGTTCTTCGACGGCCTCAATCTCGGCAGCAGCATGTGCCTGCGCGGGGCGGGCGATGTGCGCGTGCCGGCGCTGCTGGTGCTGCCGGTGTCGCTGCTGCTGTTCGTGCCGCTGGCGCATGCGTTCACCTTCGCCCCGGGGCAGGGCTGGGTCAGCTTCCTGCCGCAGTTCGGCTGGGGCGCGGTCGGCGGCTGGATCGCGGTACTCATCTACGTGATGGTGCTCGGCACCACGCTGTTCCTGCGCTGGCGATCGCGCGCCTGGCAGAAGATCCGACTGTGAGTACGGGCTACGCATGTTCATCACCCTGAAGTCGATACTGCGCACGCTGGTGCTGCCGCCGGCGGGGCTGCTGCTGCTGGCGTGGGCCGGGGCATGGCTGGCGGCGCGCAGCGGCGGCACGGCGCTGCGCCGCGCAGGCTGGCTGCTGCTGCTCGGCGCGCTCGCGGTGCTGTGGGCGCTCGGCACGCCGCTGGTGTCGCAGTCGCTGGCGCACGCCGCGCAGCGCTATCCGCCCCTCGACCTGACGCAGGCGGCGACCGCTCAGGCGATCGTCATTCTCGGCGGCGGCGATGAGCGCCGCGTCGCGCCCGAGTACGGCGGCGCGCCGGCGGCCGGGCTCGGACTGCTTGAGCGCGTCGCCTATGGCGCGTACCTGGTCCGCCGTACCCGCCTGCCGGTGCTGGTCACGGGCACGCCGAGCGAGGTGCTGGCCATGCGCGCCACGCTCGCGCGCGACTACGGCATCGACACGCGCTGGGTCGAGGACCGCTCGCGCGATACGTTCCAGAATGCGCAGTTTTCGGCGCCCATGCTGCGCGCGGCGGGCGTGACGCGCATCGTGCTGGTGACGGACACCGGCCACGAATGGCGCGCAGCGCACGAGTTCCAGGCCGCGGGCCTCGAGGTCGTGCCGGCGCCCGCCGAGATGTGGACGCCGCGGCAGTTCGGGCTGCTGTGCTGCGTGCCGAGCGCCGCAGGGCTCGCCCGCTCGAGCGATGCGCTGTACGAAATGCTCGGCAATGCCGCGCGCGTCACCATGGCGGCACTGCACCTGCGCCGGCAGACACCCTGACGCAGGCCGCGCGATGCACGCCGAGGAACTGACGACCGTCTTCCGCGCGCCGCGGCGCCGCGCCTGCGAGGAGCGGCTGCTGGTGCTGACCGCGGTCGGGATCGAGGCCACCATCAGCGCCGCCGGCGGCGAGTTTCTGCTGCAGGTCGCGCCGCACGACGCCGCCTACGCGTTGACTCACCTGCTGCAGTACGAGGCCGAGAACCGCCCGGCGCCGCCGCCGCCCGCGCCGCTGCCGCTGCAGCCCTACGCCTGGCTCGGCTGCGTCCTCTATGTCCTGGTGCTGCTCGGGGTCGCGTGGGTGCTGTCCAACGGCCTGGTGCGGCTCGATGCCTTCGAGCGGGGCGATCTCGACGCCGCGCGCGTGCAGGCCGGCGAGTGGTGGCGCGCGTGGACGGCGCTGACCCTGCACCTGGACGGGCCGCACCTCGCCGCCAACCTGTTGGCCGGTACCTGGTTCGGCTACCTGGCGGGCCGGCAGATGGGCCCGGGCACGGCCTGGCTCCTCACCGTGACGGGCGGCGCGGTGGCCAACCTGCTCGAGGGCCAGTTCGGGCCGCCCGAGCACCGCGCGGTCGGCGCCTCCACCGCGGTGTTCGCGGCCCTGGGCGCGATGGCGGCCTACTCGTGGCGCGAGCGCCTGCGCCTGCCGCAGAGCCGCGCGCGGCGCTGGGGCCCGCTGGTCGCGGGCGTGATCCTCCTCGGCTGGACGGGGTCGGCGGGCGAGGGCACCGACGTCGTGGCGCACCTCGGCGGCTTCGTGGTCGGCGCGATCTTCGGGGCGACCGCGGCGCTGCCGCGCGCGCGGGCGCTGCTGGCGCGGGTGCCGCAGCTGCTCAGCGGTGCGCTGGCGCTGACCTCGCTGGCGCTCGCCTGGGCCTGCGCGCTCTGGCGCTGAAGCTACGGCCCCTCGACGCTGTAGCCTCTGGCGCGCAGAGTCGCGAGCGCGCCGTGCTCGCCGAGCAGGCGGTCCACCGACTGCACCGCGAGCGTGCCGGCGTTGCGCGCCAGGCTGTCCTCGACTGCGATCAGCCAGTTGTCCTCGGCGCGCGCGATGAGCTTGCGCACCCGGTCGGAGCCGGACACTGCGGCGACGCAGGCGGTGCGATCCTCCGCGTGCGGCAGGGCGCGCAGCGCGTCGACATCGCCCAGCGCCCAGGCGCGGGCGCGGGCCTGCATCGGCTCGATGTCGGTCTCGAGGACGGTCACCACAGCCTCGAGGCAGGCGATCTCGCCGGCGAGCGGCGTGGCGTTCACATCCTTGAGCACATCGACCGGGTCCTCGATCTTCAGCTTGTCCTGACGGATGCGCACGCCCTGCTCACGCGCCAGCCGCAGCACGGTCTGCTGCACCTCGTTCTTCTGCGCCAGGCCCGCGGCGTCGAACACGCGCGCCGCCAGCTGGCGCGCCGCCAGCATCGGCCGCATCTGCTCGAGCTTGCGGTCGCCGGGGTCGTAGCGCGCCTCGAGGGCGCGCACGCGCGCGTACAGGGGCGGCGTCAGCACCTGGCTGAGCGGCAGGTTGTCGGGTGGCTTCTGCACGCGACGCCACTCGATGTAGACGCGCAGCGCGGTGATGGGGTTGGCGCCGATGCCGTAGCTGGGCCAGGCCGGCACCACCTCCTGCGTATGCCTGAGCACCTCCTGCACCGCGTCCGGCTGCCAGACCATCTTCTTCGGCAGCGGCGTGAGGGTGCCGAGGATCCACAGCGTGTGCGCGCCGCGGCGCACGGTCCACAGCCGCGGACCTTCGTGGCGTCCTTCGACCAGCACCTCCTCCATGGGCGCGGCGGTCTCGGCCGTGGCACCCGGCTGCTGGCCGTGCGCCGGGGCCAGCGCCGCCGCCAGCACTGCGCTGCAGACCGCGAGGGCCGTGCGCGCGCTCACCGCGCTCAGTCGCTCACCGGCAGCTGGCGCGGCGCCGCCTCGTTGGTGCGGTTGTATACGCGCGTGAAGTCCACCGCCGACAGCTCGGCGGCCCCGATGTGCACTTTGTCGATGAGCTGCCGGCCATCCCCGGACAGCCCGACGCGCTCGGTCACCTCGGGGCCCATCTCCCCCTTCTGCACGATCAGGTATTCGCGCCCCTTCCAGCCGGAGGTCTGGTCGCCGACGCTGCCGTCGACGGTGGACACGACGCTGTGCGCGCCCGGGGTGAAGCTGCGCCGCGCGACGCCGTAGTCGAACACGACCTCGCCCTCGCGCTGGCGGATGGCGAGGTAGTCGCCGCGCGCCACGCTGGTGAGGATCACGCGCGCCATCGGCGAGCGCAGCAGCGGATCGGGGCGGTGGCCGTGCGCATCGGGGCTGTAGTCCTCCTGGCCGGGCGCCGGGATCGGCGGCTCCTGACGTCCCTGCCCCGGGCGCACAACGGGCATCGCCTGTCGCTGCCCCATGAGGTGGAACGCCTCGGTGCGCATCTTCGTCAGCAGCTTCTGCGGGTCATCGCTGGCGCCGTGGTCGAGCTTCCAGGGGCCGGCCAGATCCACCCCGGCCGGCGCCTCGGGCGCGAGCGAGGTCGCGCAGCCACCGAGCGCTGCCGCGGCCACGGCGGACACCAGGTAGCCCACGGTGGTTCGCATATTGTCGTATCCTCGCTCAGCGCAGCACTTGCTGCAGCATCGCAGTTCGCTACGCTCCCGTGCAACGATGAAGCGCCCCAAGGCCCCCGAACTCGAACGCCTGCACCGCCGGATCACGCGCCTGGACGCCGACAGCATCGACCAGCTGTACGGACTCGAGCCGGTGTGGGAGCCAGCCGCCGGCGCGCGCGTGGCGCCCGAGGAGTTCGTGGCGGTGCGCTGCCCGTATTGCGGCGAGCGGTTGGAAACCCGCGTCGATCTGACCGCCGAGGAACCCGCCTTCGTAGAAGACTGCCAGGTCTGTTGCCGCCCGATCGAGTTTGGCATCGAGCGCGATGCGGGGGGCGCGCTGGTGGCGCTGCAGGTGCGGCGCCTGGATTGAGTTTCTCTGTCGCCGGGGGCTGCATGCATAAGAAGAGTTGTGTCGCGCTCGCGGCGCTGGCCGCCGCGTTCTCCGCCTGCAGCGGACCGCCGCCCGCGGCGCCGGCTCCCGCCACCCAGGCTGCCGTGCGCGATGCGTGGCCGGACTTCGCGAGCGCCTTCATCGAGGCTACCTTCAAGGCCGACCCGTACTTCGCCGTCAATGCCGGACGGCACGAGTTCGACGGCCAGATGGCGGACTGGAGCGGCGCGTCGCTGGCCGCCGAGACTGCCCGCCTGCACAAGGCACGCAGCGAGGCCGAGACGCTCGATGCGGCGAGCCTGACAGCCGGCGAGCGCTTCGAACGCGAGTACCTGCTGGCGGTCATGGACGGGCAGCTGTTCTGGCTCGAGCGCGCGCGCGCACCGTTCACCAATCCGGCCTGGTACCTCAACCGCCTCGACCCCGACGTCTATCTGAATCGCGACTACGCGCCGCTCGACCAGCGCCTCAAGGGCTACGTCGGCTACGCGCGCGCCATCCCGAAGCTGGCCGGCGAGATCCGCGCCAACCTGCACACGCCGCTGCCGGCGAGCCTGGTGCAGCGGGGCATCGCCGGCTTCGGCGGCTTCGCCGACTTCTTCCGCCGCGACGTCTCCAAGGTGTTCGCCGCCGTGCGGGATCCGGCGGCGCAGAAGCAGCTGGCGGCGGCAGACGAGGCCGCGGCCGCGGCCATGGAGGGACTGAAGCACTGGCTCGAGGGGGAGCGCAGGCACGCCACGCAGGATTTCGCGCTCGGCGCGCCGCTGTTCCTCGAGATGCTGAAAGCCACCGAGCGCGTCGACGTGCCGCTCGATACCCTGCTCGCGGCGGGCCGCGCCGACCTGGAGCGCAACACGCAGGCGCTGAGGGACGCCTGCGCGCAGTACCTGCCGGGCGGCGCGCTCCCGGCCTGCGTAGCCAAGATGCAGGCCGACAAGCCGCAGGGCGGTGCCGTCGAGGGCGCGCGCCGCCAGCTGATCGAGCTGCGCAGCTTCGTGGTCGCCAAGGGCATCGTCAGCGTGCCGAACGAGGAGCAGCCGCAGGTCGTCGAGGCCCCGCCCTACAACCGCGCCAACTTCGCCTACATCAACGTGCCCGGCCCGTACGAGCAGCGCCCGGTCTACAGCTACAACATCGCCCCGCCCGACCCGGCGTGGTCGGCCAAGGAACGCGCCGAGTACATTCCGGGCAAGGGACGGCTGCTGTACACCAGCGTGCACGAGGTGTGGCCCGGCCACTTCCTGCAGTTCCAGCACTCCAACCGCAACCCCTCCAAGGTCGCGGCACTCTGGGTCGGCTATGCCTACGCGGAGGGCTGGGCGCACTACTGCGAGGAGATGATGTGGGATGAGGGCCTCGGCGACGGCGACCCGGGGCAGCACATCGGCCAGATCACGGACGCGCTGCTGCGCGACGTGCGCTACCTGTCGGCGCTGGGGCTACACACTCAGGGCATGACGGTCGAGCAGTCGGACCGCATGTTCCTGGAGCAGGCCCATGTCGATGCGGGCAACGCGCGCCAGCAGGCGGCGCGCGGGACCTACGATCCGGAGTACCTCAAGTACACCCTCGGCAAGCTCATGATCCGCAAGCTGCGCAACGACTGGGTGGCGCAGCACGCCGGGGCCGGGGCCGACCCGAAGCAGTACTGGCGCGAGTTCCACGACAAGTTCCTGTCCTACGGCGGACCGCCGATCCCGCTGGTGCGCAAGGCGATGCTGGGCGAGGAGGGCGGGCTGCTGTGAGACGCCGCTGCCTCAGGCGGTGGCGCTCTCCAGGAAGGTGAGACTCACGGCGTCGGCGTCGAGGCGCACGCGCACCCCGAGCGGCACCGGCTCGTTGACCGTGCCGTGCCCGATCGGGAAGCCTGCGGCGCAGGGCAGCCCGGTGGCCTGGGCGAGTTCGCGCAGCACCTCGGTGCTCGAGTAGGCGGCGCCCGGTTCCTCGCAGGCGGTGAAGGTGCCGAGCACGATGCCGCGCACCCGCGCGAACACGCCGGCGAGCTCCAGATGCGTCCACATGCGATCGAGGCGGTAGGGCCGCTCGCCCTGATCCTCGAGCAGCAGCACCGCCCCCTCCAGGTCCGGCATGCACCGGGTGGCCAGGACGCGCGACAGCACCGACAGGTTGCCGCCGAGCAGCGGACCCTCGGCGACGCCGCCGACGTAGCAGTCGCTGCCGCGCAGGGCGGGCGCGGGCGCGTCCGACTCCAGCAGGTCGAACAGGCGCAGGCGGGTGGCCTCGGCCAGCCGCGGCAGCTGCGTGAGCACCGGCCCGTGGATGCTGACCCGGCCGTGCGCCTGCAGCCACAGGTGCAGCGCCGTGATGTCCGAAAATCCCACCAGCGGCTTCGGCGGCCCCGGCGGGGGCTGCGCGGCCAGGTGCCGGAGCAGGCGCGTGGCGCCGTAGCCGCCACGGGCGCAGAACAGCCCCCGCACCTGCGGGTCGGCCAGCGCAGCGGTCAGCTCCGCCAGCCGGCGCGCATCATCGCCCGCCAGGTAGCGGTGGCGCTCGAACAGGCCGGGTCCGTGGCTGGGGCGGTAGCGCTCGCCGATGAGGGTCAGCCCGGCGTCGAAGGACGCCCGGTCGAAGCCGCTGGCCGGTGCGACGACCGCGACACGGTCGCCGCGGTGCAGTGCGGGCGGCGGTTGGAAGCGTGCGCTCAAACGAGGATCACCGGGGACGGCCAGGGACATACAATGAGGTGCTGCGGACTCTAGGCGTGCCGCGAAGGGCGGGTCAATGATCGGATTTCTGCTGTGGCTGCTGCTTCTGGTGGTGTGCTGGCCGCTCGCGCTGCTGGCCCTCGTGGTCTACCCGATCGTGTGGCTCCTGCTGCTGCCCTTCCGGGTGGTCGGCATCGCGGTCGGTGGGGCGCTGGCGCTGCTGCGCGCCCTGCTGTTCCTGCCGGCGCGCCTGCTCGGCGGCCGTCCCTGACAGCTGCCGGCGCCCGCGCGGCGCTAGCGTGACAGAGCCTTCAGGTCCGACAGCAGCGTCGCGCGGTCACGGTCGAGCGCATCGAGCCGCTGTGCGGCGCTGCGCAGTTCGTCCAGGTCCTGCACCGGTGCGGCGTGCAGCCGCCGGTAGGCCTTGCGGGCCGCGTGCCACAGGCGGTTGATGCGGACATAACGCGCCGCCAGCTCGCGGCGCAGCGTGATCAGCCTCAGGGCGCTTGGTTGCATCGGCGCCAATAACGCTTGAAAGCGCCCCGCGGCAACAGTGCAGCCGTCACAATTCGCGCGCGGGCGTTTCCTCACGCGCCCCTCACAGACCGTGCAGTAACGTGGCGACCCCAATGTAACGATCAGGGGTCGCCCGTGGATCTCATCTACGTCCTCGTCCTGGTGGCGCTGTACGCGGCGACTCGCTGGCTGATCGCCGCCGTCGCGCGGCTCGGCAGCCTCGAGTGAGCGGGCTGTACGCAGTGAGCGGGCTGCTGACCGTGGCGCTGCTGGCGTACCTGCTGTACGCGCTGCTCAAGCCCGAGAAGTTCTGATGACCGCGGCCGCCGCCTCCCTGATCGCGTGCTTCCTGCTGCTGCTGCTGGCGTGCGTGAAGCCGGTCGGCCTCTACATGGCGAACGTGTTCGAGGGGCGTCCCATCTGGCCATTGCGCGCGGCGGCACCGCTCGAGCGCTGGACCTATCGCCTGTGCGGCGTCGACCCGACGCGGGAGATGGGGTGGCAGCCGTACGCGGCAGGGCTGCTGCTGTTCAATGCGCTCGGCGCGCTGGCGCTGTACGTCCTGCAGCGCGCGCAGCTGTGGCTGCCGCTCAACCCGCAGCGATTCCCCGCGCTGGCGCCCGACTCGGCCTTCAACACCGCGGTGAGCTTCATCACCAATACCAACTGGCAGGGCTACTCCGGCGAGTCCGCCATCAGCTATCTCACGCAGATGGCCGGCCTCGCGGTGCAGAACTTCCTGTCCGCCGCCAGCGGCATGGTGGTGGCGATCGCGCTGGTGCGCGGGCTCGCGCGCCACGGCGCGCACAGCATCGGCAACGTCTGGGTGGACCTGACGCGGGCGACGCTGTACGTGCTGCTGCCCCTGTCGCTGGTGCTCGCGGTGGTGCTGGTATCCCAGGGGGTGGTCCAGAACTTCAGCCGCTACCGCGACGTGACCACGGTGGAGGCACTGACCTACCAGCAGCCCAAGACCGACGCGGCCGGCACTGCACTTAAGGATGCGGCCGGCAACCCGGTGCAGGAGACCCTCACCACCCGTACGCAGAGCCTGCCGATGGGCCCGATGGCCTCGCAGGAAAGCATCAAGGAGCTCGGCACCAACGGCGGGGGCTTTCTCAACGCCAACTCGGCGCACCCGTACGAGAACCCGACCGCGCTGTCGAACCTGCTGGAGATGCTGGCGATGCTCATCATCCCCGCGGGCCTCACCTATACCTTCGGCCGGCTGGTCGGGGACACGCGCCAGGGCTGGGCGGTGCTCGCCGCCATGGGAGTGCTGTTCATCGTGCTGCTGCAGGTGACCGTGTCCAGCGAGCAGCAGGGCAACCCCCGCATCGCCCAGCTCGGCGTCGATCAGGCTGCCGGCCCGATGCAGCCCGGCGGCAACATGGAAGGCAAGGAAGCGCGCTTCGGCGTCGCCGCTTCCGCGCTGTTCGCAACCATCACCACCGCGACCTCCTGCGGCGCGGTTAACGGCATGCACGACTCGTTCACGCCGCTCGGCGGCTTCGTGCCCCTGTTCCAGATGCAGCTCGGCGAGGTGGTGTTCGGCGGGGTGGGGTCGGGGCTGTACTCGATGCTGATTTTCGCGATCGTCGGGGTGTTCATCGCCGGGCTCATGATCGGGCGCACGCCCGAGTACCTCGGCAAGAAGATCGAGGCGTTCGAGATGAAGATGAGCTCGATCGCGATTCTGGTGATGCCGTTCATCGTGCTCACCGGCACCGCGGTGGCGGTCAGCACCGAGGCCGGCAGGAGCGCCGTCGCCAATCCCGGTGCGCACGGGTTTTCCGAGATCCTCTACGCGTTCTCCTCCGCCGGCAATAACAACGGCAGTGCCTTCAGCGGCATTTCCGCCAACACTCCGTTCTACAACGTGGCCCTGGCCCTCGTCATGTGGCTCGGGCGCTTCTGGCCGATAGTGGCGGTGCTCGCGGTGGCCGGCTCCCTGGCGGCGAAAAAGCGCATCCCGGTGTCGGACGGCACCATGCCCACGCACGGGCCCACCTTCGTCGTGCTGCTGATCGGCACGGTGTTGCTGGTGGGTGCGCTCACCTTCGTGCCCGCGCTCGCCCTGGGTCCCATCGTCGAGCACGTGATGCTCTGGCACTGACTCGGGTGCCGCATGACGCGCCGTAAGCTCGCCCTGTTCGAACGCTCGCTGCTCGGCCCGGCGCTGCTGGATGCGCTGCGCAAACTCGACCCGCGGGTGCAGTGGCGCAACCCGGTGATGTTCGTGGTGTATATCGGCAGTCTGCTCACCACCGTGTTGTGGGGGCAGGCGCTCGCGGGGCGCGGCGAGGCGCCGGCCTGGTTCATCTTCAACATCGCACTGTGGCTGTGGTTCACCGTGCTGTTCGCGAACCTCGCCGAAGCGCTCGCCGAGGGACGCAGCAAGGCACAGGCGGCGGCGCTGCGCGGACTGAAGCAGACGGTGTGGGCCAGGCGACTCGCCGACCCGGCTGACCGGCAACGCAGCACGCGCGTGCGCGCCGACGAGTTGCGCCGCGCAGATGTGGTGCTCGTCGAGGCCGGAGACTACGTGCCGGCCGACGGCGAGGTGATCCAGGGGGCCGCCTCGGTGGACGAGAGTGCGATCACCGGGGAATCCGCACCCGTGATCCGCGAATCCGGCGGGGATTTCTCCGCGGTAACGGGCGGCACGCGCGTGCTGTCCGACTGGATCATCGTGCGCGTCACCGTCAACCCGGGCGAGACCTTCCTCGACCGCATGATCGCCATGGTCGAGGGCGCCAGGCGCCAGAAGACCCCCAACGAGATCGCGCTCACCATCCTGCTGGTGGCGCTCACGCTGGTATTCCTGCTCGCGACTGCGACGCTCCTGCCGTACTCGCTCTACAGCGTCGCGATGACGCGGCTCGGCGCCCCGATCACCATCACCGCCCTGATTGCGCTGCTGGTGTGCCTCATTCCCACCACCATCGGTGCACTGTTGTCCGCGATCGGGGTGGCCGGCATGAGTCGCATGCTGCAGGCCAACGTCATCGCCACTTCCGGCCGCGCGGTGGAGGCGGCGGGCGACGTCGACGTGCTGCTGCTCGACAAGACCGGCACCATCACTCTCGGCAACCGCCAGGCGGCGAGCTTCCTCCCCGCAGCCGGCATCAGCGAGGAGGAGCTGGCGGATGCCGCGCAGCTCGCCTCGCTCGCCGACGAGACGCCCGAGGGACGCAGCATCGTGGTGCTCGCCAAGCAGCGTTTCAGTCTGCGCGAACGTGACCTCGCGCAGCTCAAAGCCTCGTTCGTGCATTTCTCGGCGCACACGCGCATGAGCGGGGTCAATCTCGGCGAGCGCCAGATCCGCAAGGGTGCCGCGGACGCCATCCGCAGGCAGGTGGAGGGGCTAGGCCACAGCTTTCCCAGGGCGGTGCTGGCGAGCGTGCAGGACGTCGCGCGCCGTGGCAGCACGCCGCTGGTGGTGAGCGACGGGGGGCGGGTGCTCGGCATCATCGAGCTGAAGGACATCGTCAAGGGTGGCATAGCCGAGCGGTTCGGCGAGCTGCGCCGCATGGGCATCAAGACGGTCATGATCACCGGCGACAACCCGCTCACCGCCGCGGCCATCGCCGCCGAAGCGGGCGTCGACGGCTTCCTGGCCGAGGCCACCCCGGAGGCAAAACTGCAGCTGATCCGCGAGCACCAGGCGCAGGGACGGCTGGTGGCGATGACCGGCGACGGCACCAACGACGCCCCGGCGCTCGCGCAGGCGGACGTCGCGGTGGCCATGAATACCGGCACGCAGGCGGCCAAGGAGGCCGGCAACATGGTGGACCTGGACTCCAACCCCACCAAGCTCATCGAGGTGGTCGAGACCGGCAAGCAGATGCTCATGACGCGGGGCGCGCTCACGACGTTCTCGATCGCCAACGACGTTGCCAAGTACTTCGCGATCATTCCGGCGGCGTTCGTCACCACCTATCCGCAGCTGAACGCGCTGAACGTCATGCACCTGGCGAGCCCGTTCTCCGCGATCCTGTCGGCGGTCATTTTCAACGCGCTCATCATCATGGTGCTCATCCCGCTCGCGCTGAAAGGGGTGCGCTACCGGCCGCTGGGCGCGGCCACGCTGCTGCGGCGCAATTTGCTCGTGTACGGGCTCGGCGGCGTCATCGTGCCGTTCATCGGCATCAAGCTGGTGGACCTGGCGCTCACCATGACACATCTGGTGTAACCGGGGCCTCATCCCATGAACTCGACCCGACCCCCTGCCGCCCTTGCGGCTCTGCTGCGCCCCGCGCTGGTGCTGTTCCTGCTGCTCAGCGTGCTCACCGGCCTCGTCTATCCGCTGCTGGTCACCGCCCTGGCGCAGGCGCTGTTTCCGCGCCAGGCCGGCGGCAGCCTCGTGCTGCGCGACGGCCACGCGGTCGGCTCGGCGCTCATCGGCCAGGCCTTCAGCGATCCCGGGCACTTCTGGAGCCGTCCCTCGGCGACCGCGCCGCAGCCCTATAACGGCACTGCCTCCAGCGGCTCCAATCTCGGCCCCCTGAACCCCGCGCTCACCGACGCCGTCAAGGCGCGGGTCGCGGCGCTGCGGGGCGCCGACCCCGGCAACTCAGCGCCCGTGCCCGTCGACCTGGTCACCGCTTCCGCCAGCGGACTCGATCCACACATCAGCGTCGCCGCCGCCGACTACCAGGCGGCGCGCGTCGCCCGCGTGCGTGGTCTCGGCCTTGCGCGGGTGCGGGCATTGATTGCCGCGCACACCGAGGGTAGGTTGGCCGGAGTTCTCGGAGAGCCGCGCGTCAATGTCCTGCAGCTGAACCTGGCGCTCGATGCGCTGAAGTGACCTCAATGGCCGAAGCCCGGCCTGACCCCGACCGACTGCTCGAGCAAGTCAAAGCCGAGGAGGCGCGCCAGCGCCGCGGGCGGCTGCGCATTTTCTTCGGCGCATCGGCGGGAGTCGGCAAGACCTACGCCATGCTCGAGGCGGCGCACAGCGCGCTGGCAGGCGGCACCGAGGTGCTGGTCGGCTATGTCGAACCGCACGGACGCGTCGAGACCGAGCGGCTGCTCGTGGGGCTGACCCGGCTGCCGCCGCTGCCGGTCGCCTACCGCGGCATCGTGCGCCTGGAGTTCGACCTGGATGCGGCGCTGGCGCGCCGCCCCGAGATCCTGCTGGTGGATGAGCTGGCGCACTCCAACATCACCGGCGGCGTGCCGGTGCCGCGCCATCCCAAGCGCTGGCAGGACGTCGCCGAGCTGCTGGACGCGGGTATCAGCGTCTGGACCACGGTCAACGTGCAGCACCTGGAGAGCCTCAACGATCTGGTGTTCCAGACCACCGGGATCCGCCAGCGCGAGACGCTGCCGGATCACGTCTTCGACGAAGCCGACGACATCGAGCTGATCGACCTGCCGCCGGATGACCTGATCGCACGGCTGCGCGCCGGCAAGGTGTACGTGGCCGATCAGGCCACTGCCGCCACCGAGCGCTTCTTCCGCAAACAGAACCTGATGGCGCTGCGCGAGATTGCGCTGCGCCGCGTCGCCGACCGCGTCGAGGCCGCGGCGCGGGCGCTGCCGGCCGGCCCGGTGCCGGCGCGCCTGGCGGGTGAGCGCGTGCTGGTGGCGGTGGGTCCGGATGCGCAGGCCGAGCAGCTGGTGCGCGCCGGCCGGCGCCTCGCGGACGCGCTCGATGCCGAGTGGATCGTGGTGTACGTGGAGACCCCGCGCCTGATGCGCATGGCCGAGCGCGACCGCGACCGGCGCATCGAGGTGCTGCGGCTCGCCGAGTCTCTCGGCGGTGAGAGCGTGACCCTCGACGGCCCCTCGGCCGCGGCCACCCTGGTCGAGTACGCACGCGTGCGTCACGCCACGCGCGTCATCGTCGGCGAGCCCAAGCGGCGCGGCTGGCGCGCCTGGCTGAGGCCCTCGACCGCGACCGAGCTGGTGCGGCGCGCGCAAGGCTTCGACGTGCTGCTGATCGCAGCCAGCGCCGGTACCGCGCCGCGGTCGCGCCCGAGCGCGCTGCCGGCGGGCGCGCTGCGCTGGGACCGCTACGCCTGGGCCGGGCTCACCACGCTGCTGTGCACGCTGCTGGCGTTCGCCATGTACCGGCACTTCGAGCTGTCCAACCTCGTGATGATCTACCTGCTCGGCGTGACCGTGGCGGGCCTGCGTCTCGGACGCGGGCCCTCGGCGCTGACCGCGGTGCTGAACGTCGCCGCGTTCGATTTCTTCTTCGTGCCGCCGCGCTACTCGTTCGCGGTCTCCGATGTGCAGTACCTGGTGACCTTCGGCACCATGGTGACCATCGCGCTGGTGATCGCCACGCTCACCGCCAGCGTGCGCCAGCAGACACGCGTGGCGGGCGCGCGCGAGCGGCGCACGGCGCTGCTGTACGCCATGAGCCGCGAGCTCGCCGCCACGCGTGGCACCTCGCCCATGGCGCGCGTGGCGGTGCGCCACGTCGCCGAAGTGTTCCAGTGTCAGGCGGTGGTGCTGCTGCCGGACGCGGACGGCAAGCTGCGCTACCCGGCCGAGGCGGCGCTCGACAGCTCGTTCCGCGGCGCGGATCTCGCGGTGGCGCAGTGGGTGGCCGATCACAGCCGGCGCGCTGGCCTGGGCGCGGACACCCTGCCGGCGGCGCGCGGCCTGTACGTGCCGCTCGGCGAGGAGGGGCGCGCGGTGGGGGTGCTGGCGGTGCTGCCGGAACAGGCGCGGCGGGTGCTGCTGCCGGAGCAGAGCCACCTGCTGTCGACCTTTGCCGGGCAGATCGCCCTGGCCCTGGAGCGCGCGCGGCTTGCCGAGCTCGCCGAGCAGTCGAGCCTCGCCGCCGAGCGTGAGACGCTGCGCAACACGCTGCTGGCATCCATCTCGCACGATCTGCGCACGCCGCTGGCGGTGATGGCCGGCGCCGGCAGCACGCTCGCCGAGCACGGCATGGGGCTGGACGAAGCGACGCGCGTGCGGCTGGCACGCCAGGTGGAGACGACGGCGCGCGAGATGTCCGAGCTCGTGTCCAACGTGCTCGACCTGGTGCGCTTCGAGTCCGGCCAGGCGGCACTGCGGCGCGACTGGCAGACGCTCGATGACCTCGCGGGCAGCGCGCTCGCCGCCTACGCCACGCGGCTCGCCGCGCACCCCGTGGAGCTGCGCCTGCCGCCCGACCTGCCGCCCGTGTGGGTGGACGCGACCCTGATCGTGCAGGTGTTCGCCAATCTGTTCGACAACATCGCCAAGTACACCCCGCCGGGCACGCGCACCACCGTGACGGCCGCGGTCGACGCCGACCGCGCGTTCGTGCGCCTCACCGTGGACGACGACGGGCCGGGCCTGCCGCCCGGCGATCCGGCGCGGCTGTTCGACAAGTTCCAGCGCGGCAGCGGCGAGGGCAGCGTCATGGGCGTGGGCCTGGGACTTGCCATCTGCCAGGCCATCGTGCACGCCCACGGGGGCGAGATCGAGGCGCAGCGCCGCGAGCAGGGCGGCGCACGCTTCATGTTCACGCTGCCCACGGCGGAGCGGGCGCCGTGACCCAGGCGATGCACCAGGTGCTGGTGATCGAGGACGAGCCCGCGATCCGCGGCGTGCTGCGCGTGCTGCTCGAGGCGCAGGGCTATCGCTGCATCGAGGCGGCGACGGCACAGCGGGCCGAGATTGAGGCACGCAGCCACAAGCCCGACCTGCTGCTGGTTGACCTGGGGCTCCCGGACGGCGACGGACTTGAGGTGATCCGCCGCGTGCGCGCCTGGTCGCCGGTGCCGATCGTGGTGCTGTCGGCGCGCACGCTCGAGCAGCAGAAGGTGGCGGCGCTCGATGCCGGCGCCGACGACTACGTCGCCAAGCCCTTCAGCGCGCCGGAGCTGCTGGCGCGGCTGCGCGCGGCGCTGCGCCGCCAGGTGCGCGGCACGAGCCCGCAAGGGCTACTGCAGTTCGGAGGGCGCCGCGTCGACCTGGCGCGGCGCGAGAGCCGCGGGCCGGACGGCGAGCTGCACCTGACGCCGCTCGAATACCGGGTGCTGGAGTGCCTGGCGCGCCAGCTCGGCTCGATCGTGCGGCAACAGCAGCTGATACGGGAGGTGTGGGGGCCGGAGCGGGAGGACGACTCACGCAGTCTCAGGGTCTGCATCCGCAACCTGCGTGCCAAGCTCGAGCCGGATCCGCGCCAGCCGCGCTACCTGGTCACCGAGACCGGGATCGGCTACCGCCTGCGCACCGATGAGGAGCCGGGCACGGCGGGCTGAAGGGCGCGCAGCGACCCGGTGCGCGCGGCGGCGCCGCGCGCTCAGGTGAGCGATACCACGAGCTTCGCGGAGTGGCTGCGCCAGTTGATGGGGATGATGAACGAGCGCACGCCGGGGCGGTGCGGCATATCGGGTTTCTCGCCCGTGAGCACGCTCGGCACGGAGATCACGAAGTCGCGGCCGAAGTCGCGGCGTGCATTGCCGGAGATGGTGTTGGCGACCTCGCCGACCAGGTCACGCATGGTCTCGTGGCTGAAGTCGTTTTCCTGCATTTTCATCAGCAGCACCGTCAGCATGGCCTTGGGTGCGGTGAAGTACACCACCCCCTCGCGCTTGCCGGAGATATTGATGACCCCGGTGTACTCGTGCACCGCGGGCGAGCCTTCCATGAGGTACGGCGAGCCGATCGAGGCGGGCTGCTGCGCCGCCACCTCGAAGAAGTTCGTCGTCCCCTCGACGAAAGTCTTCAGCTCCTGTTCGTACAGCATCGTTCTGCTACCTGCTAGCGCATCAACTCGGCGATCGCCTCGTTGAGCTGGCGGTCGGTGAACGGCTTGTTGAGGAAGCCGTTGGCCCCTTTCTCCATTGCCTCGACGGCGGTCGCCTTGTCGGCGAGCGCGGAGATCACCAGGATGCGCACCGCGGGCTTGAGTGCCACCAGCCGGCCGATGCACTCGATGCCGTCCATGCGCGGCATGGTGAGGTCCATGGTGACGACGTCCGGGTCGGTCTTCTTGAACAGCTCGAGGGCGTCGACGCCGTTGGCGGCGCTGCCCACCAGCTCCAGCTCCTCGAACTGCTGCGAGCGCTCGATGCGTCGCCGCATGATGTTCGAGTCATCGACGATCATGAGCTTGAAGGATCGCTTGCCGTTCATGGCGCGGGCGCTGCTGCTCATGACTCAGGCCACCGCGGTGCTGACGGCCTCGGCCGACGGCAGCACGATCTTGAAGCGGGTGAACTTGCCCGGATGGGTGCTGACGCCGATCTTGCCGCCGAGGGCGTAGACCGAGCGCGCCACCACGTCCATGCCGACGCCGCGGCCGGCGTCCATCGACACGTCCTGCTGCGTGGAGAAGCCGGGCCGGAAGATCAGCGCCATGGCCGCGCGGGTGTCCATGCCGGCCGCCTCCTCGGGCGTGATGATGCGCTTCTTGATGGCGGCCGCCTTGAGCGTCTCGGGTGCCATGCCCGCGCCGTCGTCCTCGAATACCAGCTCGTAGCCGTCGGTCACCTTGTGGAACAGGACCTGCACCACGCCGGTGTCGTCCTTGGACTGGGCGCGGCGTACCTCCGGCGCCTCGATGCCGTGCACCGCGGCGTTGCGCAGCATCTGGATCAGGCAGTCCTTGATGGTCGCGGCGTAGGGCGCCGGCACGTCACCGAGCCCGGACAGCGTCAGCTTGATGCACTTGGCGTGGTCCTGGGCGAGGCGCGCCGCCATCGACTGCAGCGCCGGCGACAGATCCTCGACCGGGCGCACCGCCGGGCGCTCCGGGGCGCCGGCGGGCGGCGCGGACTTGTGGGAGCGCTGCTCGACGGCCGCGGCGGCCGCGGCGGCACCGGGTATCGTGTCCTTGAGCGCCGTGAGGCGCGCGGCCATCTCGCGCACGCTGCGCAGGTGCGCCAGCAGGTCGTCGAGCTTCAGCACCATGGGCAGGAAGTCGTTACCCGAGAGCTCCTTCTTCTTCTTGCACTCGCCCACCATGTCCTCGAGCGCGTGCACGCGGCTGGCGATGCTCGTCAGGTTGAGCACCGAGGCCTCGCCCTTGATGGAGTGCAGCTCGCGGAACAGGCCGGCGAGCTTCTTGCGGAATTCCTGGTCGGTACGCGCCGGATCCTTGAGGATGGTGTTGACCAGCTTCAGGCCGGTCTCGGCCGTGTCGAGGAACGAGACCAGCTGCAGCGGATCGATGTGCATCATGCCGAGCATCATGTCGAGCTGCGCGTTGGCGTTCTCCTGCGACTCCTGCAGCTCGCGCGCCAGCAGCACGCTGGAGGTGATGTCGCCCACCGCGCACAGCACGTGCTTGATGCCCTCCGTGCCCATCACGCGGTGGAAGTCGAACTGCAGGTAGCGGGTCTCCTTGCCGCCGTGGCCGTTGTCCATCGTGACTTCGAGCTGCCCGAGCGGGTTGATGCTCTTCATCAGGTTCTCGTGGGCGCGCTCGCCCCACAGCAGCTTGATGTACTTGGTGGCGGTGGCGAGGGTCGCCGACGGCACCAGGTCCTTGAGCAGCTCCTCGAAGGTGAGGCCTGCGAAGTCCTCGCGGCTGAACATGCGCGTCAGCGCCTCCGACCACACCGAGCCGATGCGGTAGTTGGCGTCCAGCAGGAAGAAGCCCTCGCGCACCGTCTTGAGGATGTCGCGGGTCTGCTCCTGGGCGTCGCGCGCGGCGCGCTCGTGGCGCGAGCGGGTCAGCTGGAAGTAGGCGGCGGCGGCGGCCAGCACCAGCGCCGCCAGCACGCCGGCCAGCAGCAGGGTGCGCAGGTGCGCGGCGGCGTCGGAGGAGTTCCGCTGCAGGGTCGTGGCCAGCGCCGCCAGCTGCTCCTGCAGCGCCTTGGCGTTGTCGCTGGCGAACAGCTGCGCACGCTTGACCGCGGCGTAATGCTCGCGACCCTCGCGCGACAGCGAGCTGCCGGCGGTGTCCGAGTCGACATACGGCTGGCCGTTGAAAATCACGACCGACTCGATCACCGGACCGTACTGGTGCCACAGCAGCAGCGCCCGCCCGAGCTGCGGCGAGCGCTCCCCCGAGGCCGATAGCTGCTTCAGGTCCTGATCAAAGCGCGTCACCGTGCCCTGCAGGTCGGCGAGCGCCTGGCCGGAGTAGGCACGCACCTCGAGGCGATCGCGCAGCGAATTGATCTGGCGCGAGATTTCCTCGGGATAGGCCTGCAGCGCGCTCGCGGTCTGCAGCGCGTTGATGCTGGCGCGCATGTGCGTCGCCAGTCGGAAGCCCATGATCAGCACCGCGCCCATGACGAGCGTCAGCGCCGTGCCGATACCGGCGGTGACCAGCTGGCGGCGACGCTCTGTCCCGGAGAAGGTCATGGCGGAGAGTCTCCTGTTCTACTTGGGCAGCTCGAAGCGCACGCGCGTGCGCGTCGGTACTTCGACGGGGCTGCCGTTGACCAGCACCGGCGTGTAGCGCCAGTGCCGCACGGCATTGATCGCGGCCTGGTCGAATACCCCCGGCGGGGTGGCTTCGACCACGTGAATGTCGCGTGTCTCACCGCGCGCGTCGACGGTGTACTCCACCACCACGCTGCCGGAGATGTGCTGCTGCATGGCGTTGGGCGGATAGTCGGGCGGCACAGCGCGCGTGCGCTTGAGGCTGGCGGCGAGCGTCGCCGGATCGACCGCTGCGCTCTTGCCCTTCGGCGCGCTCTGCAGCTGCTGCACGGCGGTGATGTCCCTGGGGTCCGCGCCCCAGCGCTTGGCGAGCGCCAGGTCGGCGTCCGGGCTCTTGCCCGCCAGCACCGCGCCGCGCGCCCGGTCGAGGAGCTTGCCGGACAGATCGCGGCCAGCCTCGGCGAGGCCGGCGTTGTTCGGGTCGCTGGCCTGCAGCGCCGCCAGGTAGGCGGCGGCATTTTCCTGCGCCGGGTCGGTGAGGCGTCCGTCGCGCAGCGCCGCGCGCGCCTGCTGCAGCACGCGCTCGTTCTCTACCTGCGCAGCCTTCTGGCGCGCGTTGTTGAGGTCGCGCTGGAAGGCGGTGACCTCGGACTGCTTCATGCCGGCGGCGCGGGCCTCGTTGAGCCAGCGGTCGGTGTCGGCGTTGTTCTTGGCCAGCGCGGCCTCGCGCGCCTTGCGCAGGTAGGCCTCCACGACCTCGTGCGCAACGCGCGTGGTCGTGGGATTGGATGCTGCCGCCGCCTGCAGCTGCTGCAGGTAGCTCTTGGCGCTGTCGTCGGCATCCACCAGGTGACCGTCGCGGATGCGGTCCTCGACCAGCCCGGCGAGACGCTGCAGCTTGGCCTCCTCCTGGTGACGCGTGACGTCGGCGCGCCACTTGGCGAGCTGGTCGGCCGGCACGCTGCCGGACTGCTGCGCCTGGCGCACCAGCGCGGCGGCGCGGTCGGTGTTGCCGTCGGCGAACGCCTTGGCCACCTGAGCGGCGTACAGGCGCTGTTCGAAGGTGGCGCCGCGCGCATCCTCGGGCGTGGCGGCCTTGAAATTGGCGAGCGTCTGCGCCGCCTCGTCGAAGCGGGCGCCGCTCACGGCCTCCTCGAAGCGCCCGGCGAGGACGCCCGCCACGCGCTGCAGCCCGTCGTGGGCCTCGGCATTGGCGCCGTCGGCGACGGCCGCGGAGCGGTAGTAGAGCAGGGCATTGTCGCCGGCGGGTTCGGTGAAGCGCCGCTCGTGCATCGCCAGGCGCGCCTTCTCGAGCAGCTCGTCGACCTTGCCCTTGACGAGCGAGGTCTCGACCACCGGTGCGGCGGGCGCCGCGTTGTCGGCGGGCGCAGCGGTGCCGGCAGCCGGCGTGGCGGGCGCGGCGCTCGCTGCGGCCGGCGCCGCGCTGCTGCGCGTGAAGAACCAGTAGCCGCCACCGGCCAGCGCCACCGCCGCCGCGGCGGCGGCGATCAGCCCGAGCGGCAGGCGCCTGGGACGGTCGGCGTCGCCGCTGTCGGCGGCCGCGGCCGCCTCCGCGGAGGTCTGCGGCCGGAAGGCGCCGATCGGGAGGTCGGCGGCCGGGGCGGCGGGGCGTGCCGGCGCCTTGTGAGTCGTGGCCTCGGCGATCGCGCCCTCGAGGACCGCCTGGGTCTTGCGAACGTCGATCGGGGTCGGCAGCACGGCGAATACCCTGCTGCCCTTGAGTGCCGCGCCGAGCTGCTTCTCGGCGGCACCCTCGGCGAATACCAGTAGCACCGCGCGCGGGGCTGCCGCGTGCGTGGCGTCGACCGCGGCGCGCACGTCGCGCACGTCGCGCGCATCGATGACCAGCACCTGCCCGCGCTTGCCGTGCTTCAGGCTCTCGAGCGCGGCTTCGACCGAGTCGACCGGACGCACCCCCGCCTGGCCGCCGAGCGTCTGTCCGAGCTCGAGCAGGAAGTCGTCATGGGTGGTGATCGCGGTGATGTCCGCGCTCGGCTGGGCGACTGGAGCTGCGCTTGCCGAGGCCGAAGCTGCCGGGCTGCGGGATGCAGAAGGTGCACTGGCCACGTCGCGTGTCTCCACAAGCACAGTCAATTAGTTCGTTTGCCGAGCGCCGTCCCTGGGCATGTCCGCGCGGCCGCAAGCGTCTGCGACGCACGGAGAACCTCGCCGCTGCAGGATATGTCGCCTCTGCCGCAGCGCAGTGCGTCAGTTCACAATAACGACAGGCGGCGTCGTAGGGCCGCGACGCACAGTGATCGAAGTCTCACGCGGCGCGCGCCGCGCGCCGCACCTGGCGGCGGCGGGCACCAGCAGCGCCGCGCGCGCACCGTGGCACGCCGCGACACGAGTCGCGCCCGCGCCGCCGCGTCGGCGGCGCACCCACGCCGATGCTGAACGCGCGCTGAGTGGAACGCGCACGCGGCGGCTCCCGGATCGGGGTCGCGCACCGCATTCCGGCACGCCGCACGCGGCACTCAGCAAATCAGATACTTAAGCGCCGACGCCGTCGCCGCGGCCCCACGCTTGGCGCGCGCGCCGCAGGTGCCGGTGGCGCGCGGGCCGCCGAGAGTGAACAATCTGCGCCTGTGACCGTCTTAACGTAATGAGTGCTTGAGGATCAGAAGGGCGTCACTCATTTATGCGGGTCGTTGGGACTAAGTTAATAACGCTGGCAACGCCGGCATCGCCCGGCGCCTTGGCCCCGAGACCCTCGAGCTCAACGGGAGGAAAGGACGATGCGACTCGCTGTTGACCAGACTCCTCACGGCACCACCGCCGACTTCATCGAAACGCTGAGCTCGTTCAGCCGCCTGCACCGCGCCCAGCGCTGGGAAGGCACCTTCGGTGACTTCATCGCCAGCATCCTGCCCGCCAATCCCGCCGCTCTGGCGCGCTCGAGTCACGAATACATCTGGGACATGCTGCGCTGGCACGGCCGCGCCGGCCAGACCGACGCCGCCGAGAGCATGCGCGCGCGCGAGCTGTTCAAGCGCGAGCTGTTCGGCATCGACGAGCCGCTGTCGCGCGTGGTCGATTATTTCAAGGCGGCCGCCGCAGGTTCCGACGTCGGGCGGCGCCTGCTGCTGCTGCTCGGGCCGCCCTCGGGCGGCAAGTCGACGCTCGCCATCCTGCTCAAGCGCGGGCTCGAGGAATACAGCCGTACCGACGAAGGCGCGCTGTACGCCATCCGCGGCTCGCCGCTGCGCGAGAACCCGCTCAACCTCATCCCCATGAGCCTGCGTCCCGAGTTCCGCGAGCGCTACGGCGTCAACATCCAGGGCGAGCTGTCGCCGTGGGCCCGTGACTTCGTCGAGCGCGAGTTCGAGGGCGACCTGCAGCGGGTGCCGGTGGAGCGCGTGTTCCTCGCCGAGGCCTCGCGCGTCGGCATCGGCACCTACGCGCCGCACGACCCGACCACCGCCGACATCGCCGACCTGGTCGGCTCGGTGGACCTGGCCAAGGTCGCGCAGATCGGCGACGAGGGCGACCCGCGTGCCTGGTCGTGGTCGGGCGCGGTGTACGCCGCCAGCCGCGGCGTGCTGGAGATGATCGAGATCCTGAAGGTCAAGCGCGAGTTCCTCTACCTGCTGCTGACCCTGACGCAGGAGAAGAACGTCAAGGTGTCGCGCTTCCCGCTGATCCACCTCGACGAGACCATCCTGGCGCACACCAATCTCGCCGAGTTCCACAAGTTCCTGCAGGAGAAGGAGAACGAGGCGCTGCTGGACCGCATGGTGATCATCAAGATCCCCTACGCGCTGTCCTACCGCGACGAATCGCGCATCTACCAGAAGCTGGTATCCGGCGCCCCGGCGTTCCGCAACGTGCACCTGGATCCGCACGTGCTCAACCTCGCCTCGGTGTTCGCCATCCTGACGCGCCTGGTGAAGCCCGAGCGCGAGGGGCTGGACGTGGCCAAGAAGCTGCGCGTCTACGCCGGCGAGGCGGTCGAGGGCGTGCCCGAGACCGAGGGCACGCGGCTGCACGCCGAAGCGCCCGACGAGGGCATGCACGGGGTCAGCCCGCGCTTCGTCATCAATGCCATCTCCAACGCCATCACGCGCGGCAACACCCACAGCCTCACCAGCATGGAGCTGCTGCTGGCGCTCAAGGATTCGATCGAGAGCGATGCGCGCATGGACGCCAAGCAGAAGAAAGCCTGGATCGACCACCTGGTGACGGCGCGCAAGGAATTCTACAACCGCTGGGTCAAGGAGGACGTGCACCGCGCCATGTTCGCTTCCTTCGAGGCCGAGGCGCAGCAGCTGCTGGAGAAGTACCTGGACGAGGTCGAGGCCTCGCTCGATCACCGCCAGGTCACCGACCCGATCACCGGCGAGAACCGCCCCGCCGACGAGCGCTTCCTGCGCTCGGTCGAGGAAAAGATCAAGGTGTCCGACTCCGGCAAGCAGTCGTTCCGCCAGGAGGTGGTGCGCAAGGCCATGGTGGCCTTCAAGGCCGGCGAGAAGTTCAAGCTGGGAAGTCACGCCCGCATGCGCGAAGCGATCGAGCAGTATCTGTTCGAGGAACGCCGCGACGTGCTGCGCCTGGTGACTTCCACGGCGCGCCCGGACGACGACGCGCGCCAGAAGATCTCCGTCGTGCAGCAGCGCCTGGTGACCGAGTACGGCTACGATGAGCACAGCGCCAAGGAAGCCTTGAGCTACGTCACCACACTGCTGGCCCAGGAGTAGCGCCGCGCTCCGAAAAGGAGTACGAGTAGCGCATGGACGAAGCGGGCGGCAAGCGCGGCGAAAAACCCGGCGCCGCGAAATGGTACGAGCTGTTCTCGCGCGGCGCGCGCGACTGGCTGCGCCACGACGAGAAGATCCGCGAGGCGGTGCGCGCCAATCTCCCCGACATCATCGCCGGCGGCGAAGTCATCAATGACGGCGCCCGCACCGTGCGCGTGCCGGTGCGCATGCTCGAGCACTATCACTTCCGGCTGCGCCGTCCCGAGGAGCAGCAGGGCGCGGGCCAGGGCAAGGCCAAGCCCGGCGACGTGCTCGCCGATCCGTCGCGCGACCAGGGACCGGGCGAGAAGGGCGCCGGCGGCCGTGACGAGGGCGAGATGCAGCTGCTGCTCGAGTTCAAGGTCGACGACATCGTCGACTGGCTGTGGGAGGAGATGCAGCTGCCCAATCTCAAGGCGCGCACCGGTCCTTCCGACGACAGCGACTGGATCCGCGAGGGCTGGGACCGGCGCGGCGCGCGTTCGCGCCTCGACCGGCGGCGCTCCTTCAAGGAGCTGGTGAAGCGGCGCGGCGCGCCGGGCGCGACCCCGACCTTCACCGACGAGGACCTGCGCTTCCGGCAGCTGGCGCGGCGCAAGCAGCCGGCGGTGCACGCGGTGGTGTTCTTCATGCTGGACGTGTCGGGCAGCATGTCCGACCGCGACCGCAAGCTCGCCAAGACTTTCTTCTTCTGGGTGGTGCAGGGCCTGCGGCGCGAGTACCGCTCGCTCGAGACGGTGTTCGTGGCGCACACCACCGAGGCGTGGGAGTTCAGCGAGCCGGACTTTTTCCAGGTGTCCGGCACCGGCGGCACGGTCGCCTCCACGGGGCTGCTCAAGGTGCGCGAGATCATGGACGCGCGCTACAACCCCGGGCGGGCCAACATCTACCTGTTCTACGCCTCCGACGGCGACAACTCGGTGAGCGATGCCGCCGAAGCGCGTGGCGCACTCGCCGGCATCGCCGCCGACACCTGCTTCACCGGCTACGTCGAGGTGTCTTCCGGCCTGTCGCGCCAGCTCGCCACCGAGACCGGCAAGCTGTTCGCGGAGCTGCAGTCCTCCGGCTGCGCCGCCGGCTCCTACGCGCTCAACGACTTCGACGACGTGTGGGGCGCGGTGCG
This sequence comes from Steroidobacteraceae bacterium, assembly GCA_025451275.1. Taxonomy (GTDB): domain Bacteria; phylum Pseudomonadota; class Gammaproteobacteria; order Steroidobacterales; family Steroidobacteraceae; genus 13-2-20CM-66-19. The sequence goes on along the minus strand of JANWKR010000089.1, from coordinate 3,210 downwards.
CCACTTCTTCACCGCCGAGGCACAGGTGCCGGACGCCGCGCCTGCCCCGGCCGCGCCGCCAGCGCAGGACAGCCCGTGAGCGGCAGCTGGCAGGACTACACGCGGCGCATCGAGGAGCTGGCGGCCGCCCAGGGCCTCAAGTTCCACCCGGTCGATTTCGAGGCGGTGCCCGACAGCTTCATGATGGAGATCGCCGTCTACGGGCTGCCGGTACGCATGCCGCACTGGTCCTTCGGCGTGCGCTACATCTACCAGCTGATCCAGCGCCACATGGGGCACTCGCGCCTGTTCGAGGTGGTGTTCCCCGGCAACCCCGGCCACGCCTACCTGGCCGAGAGCAATGGCCTGGCGGAGAACATCCTGGTGACCGCGCACGTGCTCGGTCACGCCGATTTCTCGCGCAACAACCTGCTGTTCAGGCGCTGCCAGGAGCAGGTGAGCGAGCGCATCGTCGAGCACGCCGCCAATCACGCGCGCCAGATCTCGGCGGCGATCGAGACCCACGGCGCGCAGCGCGTCGAGCAGGTGCTCGATGCCGCGCTCGCGCTCGAGCAGCACATCGACGTCGACGTGCCGCTGCGCCGGCCGCGCTACCCCGAGTACGCCGAGGACCCGAAGGCGCTGGTCGACGACACCTTCCGCAAGCGCTTCGCCGCGCTCGAGCCGGCCGCGGCGAGCGCGGCCCCCGAGGCGCGCCGGCGGGCGCCGGTTCCGCCGCACTCGGAGAAGGACCTGCTGTGGTTCCTGGCGCACTACTCACCGGACATGGAGAGCTGGGAGCGCGACATCTTCCTCGCCGTGCGCGAGGAGTCGTTCTATTTCTACCCGGTGTTCGCCACGCAGATCATGAACGAGGGCTGGGCCTCGTACTGGCACGCGCGGCTGCTGCGCGAGGCGGACTTCGTGCCGCAGCAGGCGTACGTGGATGCGATCAAGTGCCACTCGGACGTGGTGCGTCCGATCGCCGCCGAGCAGCAGGTGGCGCTCAGCATCAACCCGTACCACCTCGGCTTTGTCATGTGGGAGAAGATCGTCGAGCAGGACGGGCTCGCGGCCGCCCGCGCCATCATGGAGCAGGACGACGACTTCGCTTTCGTACGCAATCACCTGACGCGCGAGCTGGCCGAGGAGCTCGGCATGTTCCGCTACAGCGCGCGCAGCGACGGGCAGATCAAGGTGCTCGAGCAGGACCTGAATGCGCTGCACGAGGCGGTGCTGGCGCCCAAATACAATTTCGGCGCGCCCATCGTGTCGGCCGTGAAGGTGCGCAATGACGGCACGCTCGAGCTGGCGCACGACAGCGCCGTCGACGGGCGTGGGCTGGACCTGGAGCGTAGCCGTAAGGTACTGGATTACGTTCAGCGCGTCTGGCGCCGCCCGATCGTCCTGACTACCGTGAACCAGGCCGGCTCGACCCTCGAGCTCACCGCGCCCTGATATTCAGTCCGCGTCGCCGGGCGCCGGCTGAGCCGCCGCGCCCGCGCCCCAGTCTTCCTCGTGGTGCGAAGTCACGATCGATACCGGGTCGCTCGCCGGAAAACTGGCCGCGAGCGCCTCATCCAGCTGGCGCTGGACCTTCTCCTCGTCGCGGCGGCGTGCCGCGTCGCGTCCGTTCATGCCCCGTTCTCCTTGCGTCATGCCTGCGTCCATGGCTGACATGGTACGCCGCGGCGGGACGTGTGCGAGTAGCCGCCGGCGCCCGATGCGGAGTAGGCTTTTGCCTGCCGGATGCTCAGTGCGGCGCCGGTTCAACCTTGCCGGGAGCATTCCGCTATGGGGTACGCGACTTCGGGCATCCGTAATATCGCGCTGGTCGGACCGGCCGGCGCGGGCAAGACCTCGCTTCTGGAGACGCTGCTGCTGCAGGCCGGCGCGATCCGCGCCCGTGGCAGCCTGGCGCGCGGCACCACGGTGTCGGACTTCGACCCGCAGGAAAAGCGCCTGCAGCATTCCCTCGACACCGCCCTCTGCACCTTCGACTGCGACGGCGTGCACGTCAACGTCATCGACACGCCCGGGTACCCGGACTTCCTCGGCAGGACGCTGTCGGTGCTGGAGGCGGTCGAGGCGGTGGCGGTGGTGGTGAGCGCCGCCAGCGGCGTCGACAGCCTGACGCAGCGCCTCATGGAGTTCGCACGTGAGCGCGAGCTGTGCCGGCTGGTCATCGTCAACAAGATCGATGCCAAGGACGCGCACTGCGCCGACGTGCTCGCGCAGCTGCGTGAGAGCTTCGGCACCGAATGCCTGCCGCTCAACCTCCCCGCCGGCGGCGGTGATGGCGTGGTCGACTGCTTCTTCCAGCCGCACGGGCGCGCCACCGACTTCTCCTCGGTCGAGGCCGCGCACACCCAGATCATCGACCAGGTGGTCGAGCTCGACGACAAGCTCATGGCGCTGTACCTGGAGCAGGGCGAGGAGATCGCGCCCGAGCAGCTGCACGACCCGTTCGAGCAGGCGCTGCGCGAGGGCCACCTGGTGCCGGTGTGCTTCGCCTCGGCCGAGACCGGCGCCGGCGTGCCGGAGCTGCTGCAGGTGATCGAGCGCCTCATGCCCAACCCCGCCGAGGGCAACCCGCCGCCGTTCCTCAAGGGCGAGGGCGAGGGCGCCGAGCGCGTCGCCGTGGCACCCGACCCGGCCCGGCACGTGATCGCCCACGTGTTCAAGGTGAGCATCGACCCGTACGTCGGCAAGCTCGGGGTGCTGCGCGTGCACCAGGGCACGGTACGCCAGGGCAGCCAGCTGTTCGTCGGCGATGCGCGCAAGCCCGTCAAGATCGCGCACCTGCTGCGCCTGCTGGGCAAGGACACCAAGGAGATTACCGAGGCGGGGCCGGGGGAGATCTGCGCCATCCCGAAGGTGGACGAGCTGCACCTCGACGCGGTGCTGCACGATTCGCACGACGAGGACCAGTATCACCTGAAGCCCGTCGCCTTCCCGCCGCCGATGCTCGGCATCGCCATCGAGCCGGAGCGGCGCGGCGACGAGCAGCGCCTCGCCGATACCCTGCACAAGCTGACCGCCGAGGATCCGTGCGTGCGCATCGAGCACCACGCGGCGGTGAATGAGACCGTGCTGTACGGCATGGGCGAGTTCCACCTGCGCGTGCTGCTCGAGCGCATGGGCGAGCGCTACGGCGTGCACGTCAAGACCCGGCCGCCGCGGATCCCGTACCGCGAGACCATCCTGCGCCCGGCCGAAGGACACTGCCGC
>JANWKR010000088.1 GCA_025451275.1 Steroidobacteraceae bacterium | reverse complement strand
GGCGTTCGTTGCGACCGGAGAGCGCGGCGAGGCTCGTGAGGCGTGCCCCGCACCACGGCGCCCGCAGCACCGCGAGCCACGCGGTGCGGTCGGCAAGGTCGCACAGGGCGCGGGTGAGGGAGACGAGGTCGCGCACGATGCCGCGTTCGGCGAGCGGCACCAGATCCACCCCGAGCGCACCGATGCCGCGCGCGGCGAGCGCCTCGATCACCGGGGTGGCGTGCGCGTGCGCCACCACCAGCACCGCGATGCTGCCGGCGGGGTCGGCGGCGCGCAGCGCCGCGACCCGCGTGGCGAGTGCGTCCGCCTCGGCCGTGCGGTCGTCCGGGAACAGCGGCAGCGACACCGGTGGGATCGCGGGGAGCGGTGCGGGCGCCGGCCGCGCGGGGGTGCTCGGGCGGTAGGCCACCGCCCCGCTGCGCAGGTCGTCGATCGCCGGGAACACGGCAGCGAAGAGCTCGTTGGCAAAGCTCACGAGCGCGGGCGCGGCGCGGAAGTTGCGCGTCAGGCGCAGCGCCTCGAGCCCGACCCGGCCGATGCCCGCGGCGCGCGCCCGCAGGAACAGCCCGACCTCCGCGTCCCGGAAACGATAGATCGACTGCATCGGGTCGCCGACCACGAACAGGGTGCGTCCGTCGTCCGGCTCCCAACCGGCCGTGAGCGTCTCGAGGAGCTGGAACTGCGCAAGCGAGGTGTCCTGGAACTCATCCACCAGGATGTGGCGCAGCTTGAGGCCGGTGCGCAGCGCCAGCTCCGTCGGCTCGCCCGACTCGGCGAGCGCCGCCCGCGCAGCTCCGGTGACGTAGGTGTGGTCGACGCGCTGCGCGACGGCGAACTCCACGTGCAGCTCGCGCGCGGCGCGCCCCAGCACCCGCGCGAGCGCGTGGATGGCCGCGGCATCCGCGGCCGGCAGCTGCGGCGGCGGCGTGCGGCGCAGCTCGAGGAGCGCCTCGCGCAGTCCCGGCAGGCGCCGCAGATCCTCGATGAGGTCCTTCAGCTCGCGGCAGGCGGCCGGGTCGGAAAACTCACCGCCGAGACGGTGGACGTTGACCTGCGCGCGCCAGTCGTCCTGGGTGAGGACGAGATGCGCGAGGTGCTGCCAGGCGCCGAGGTCGTGAGGGGCGCTACCGAGCGGGCTTGCGCCCGGCAGGTGCGCGGCGCGCGCGCGCAGGGCCTGCGGCACGCGCCCACAGAGCGCTGCGAGCCGCGCGTGCACCAGGCCCGCGAGGCTTGCGGTGACGCGCGCGCACAGCACCTCGGGTTCCTGGTCGGCGACGAACCGCAGCCAGTGGCCGCGCTGCTCGAGCATCTGCGTCAGCAGCCGCTCGAAATGCATCCAGTTGTTGTCGAGCCGCTCGAACAGCAGCCGCCCGTCGGCGGCCAGCACCGCTTCCGCATCGAGCGCGGCGAGCGTGGCGCGCGCGGCGCGCTGACACAGCTCGGTGGCATCGTCGCTGACCGCGAGCGCGCCGCCGACGCGCGCCGCCACCGGCAGCTGGGTCGCCAGCCAGAAGTTGAACGAGTCGATGGTCTGGATGCGCAGCGTCTGCGGCTCCTCGGCGAGGCGCCAGCCGCGTGCCGCGGCGTGTGCCAGCGCCGCCGCGGCCAGCGGCCGCAGGGTCGGTCCGTTCGGGTCGTCCGCGCCGATCTCCCCGCGCAGCGCGCGCACCACGCGCGCGCGCATCTCCGCGGCCGCCTTGCGCGTGAAGGTGATGGCGAGGATCTCGCCCGGGTCGTCGACGCGGGCGAGCAGCGTGAGGAAGCGCTGCGTCAGCACCGCGGTCTTGCCGGAGCCGGCCGGCGCCTCGAGCAGCACCGAGCCTGAGCCGGCGCCCGCCCGCGCGCGTGCCTGGTCGTCGTCGCGGGGCGCCTCACTCATCGCGTTCCTCGAGCGGGTCGTCCTCGGGAATGCGGTGCGCGCCGATGCGGCACACCGGCTTCACGTGGCAGTACTCGCAGGCGCCGGGCGCGGGATCGACGCGCGCCTCGCCGGCGAGGAAGGCGCGCACCAGCGCCTCGAGGCGCTCGCGCCAGGCGCGCTGCTGCGTCGGCCAGTCCCCGCGTGCCGGCGGCAGGGCCCGCACCCGCGGCAGGATGCCGCCGCTGGCCGCGACGCCGGTGAAGCGCACCTCGCGCGCCGTGACGTTGACGGTGGCGAGCCCGATCACGTCAGCCCCGAGCGCGGTCAGGTAGGCGATGAGCTGCGGGTGCGTCGGCCGCTCGCCGTACCAGTCCGGGCTGCCGGCGCGGCCACTCTTGTAGTCGAGCACGAGCCGCCCGCCCCCGACCGCGTCGATGCGGTCGAGGCGCAGCGGTATGCGCCCGCCGGCCAGCTGCAGCTCCGCCGGCTGCTCGGTGCCGACGACGGTGAAGGGCGCGCGCGTGCGCTCCAGCTCGCACAGCCGCCGGATGAGCGCCGCGGCGCGCCGGCATTCGCGCGTGAGAGCCGGCGAGAGCACGGTGAAGAGCTCGAACTGGCCCCCGGGTCGGCGGCGGCGTCGGCCGCGCACCTCGAGCTGCAGGGTGCGCGCGGCCTGGGCGACGCACTCGGCGATGAGCGCATCGAGCGCGGCCGCATCGAGCGCGGCGAGGCGCGCCGAGTCGTGCAGCCGCTCCCACAGGCCCTGGAGTGCCGCGTGCAGCAGGATGCCGCGCTGGTCGGCGGGAATGCCCGGCTCGGCACGCTCAGGGGCGGGCGCGCCGAGCTGCAGCTCGGCGAACGCGCGGAAGCCGCAGGCGCTCTGCAGGGTGAGGGCGCGCGTGCCGGGGATCGGCCGCAGCGGGTTCCAGGGCGGGCCGCGCTCGTCGACGAGCTGCTCGGTGCGGCGCGGCCGGGCGAGGCGCTGCGCGAGCCACAGGCTCTCTGGCGCGGCCTCCTCCCACGGCACGGCCCCGAGGAGCACGCTCGGCAGGAGCTCGAGGTCGCGGTCGCGCGCCGGGACCGACAGCACGAGCTCGTCGGCACCGTGCCGCCAGGACCGCAGCAGCGCCTCGGCCTGCGCACGGCGGCCGGCACTGCTCGCCGCCGGCACCCCGGCCGCAAGCTGCGCGGCGAGCGGCAGGAACGGGTTGGGGGCGAGCGGCTGCGGCAGCACGTCGGCCGACAGCCCGGCGACCCAGATGCCGTCGTAGCGCACCACGGGGTCGACCAGGGCCGGCGCGATCATCACCGCCACGTCGTCGTCGGCCGGACGGTAATTCGTGTGGCGCGCGAGCGAGCGCAGCAGCTCGAGGGCGGCGGCGCGGCCCGGCTGGCCGACCCCGGGCCCGAGCTCGCCGAGCTCCTCGAGCAGCTCGCGCCAGCGCAACCGGGTCTGCTGCACGCCACTCACCGGCGGCAGCGGCCCGGGCCAGCCGGCAGCCCCGAGCGCGGTCTCGAAGCGCTCGGCCCAGCGTCGCGCGGAACCCGCGCCCTCGCCCACCTGCCGCGCGCCGTCGCGCAGCAGCGCATCGAGCTCGCGCGCCGCCGGTTTGAGCTCCGGAGGCGCGAGCTGCAGCGCACCACGCAGCTCGCGCAGGTCGAGTGCCGGCAGGGCGCGCTGGCGCAGCATGAGGGCGAGGGCTGCGCGCTGCGTGGCCGCGGGCCGGCTCCAGTACGGTGCGGTGAGTGCGGCGGCCAAAGACTCGAACTCGAGCGTCTCGCCGCCGAGCAGGGCGAGGATCGTGAGGGCCTGGGCGGGCAGCGGCAGCGTCGCGAAGCGCTCGCCGCCTTCGATGCCGACCGGCGTGCGCGCGGTGCCGGCCGCAGCGAGGCCGAGTGCCGGGTCGAGCGCACCGGCGATGAGGCTCGCCAGGCGTTCACGTGAGCCCGCCGCCCCCGGCATCATGACCAGCAGCCGGGCGTCGCGCTGCGCGAGGAGCCGCGCGCGGCACCAGGCGGCGATGGCCTCCATCTCCGCCCCGGCGTCAGTGCTGCGCAGCGTGCGCAGCGCCGCCGGTGTTGTGCTCTCCCCGGCCGCACCGGCTGGCCCCAGGGCCGCGAGGCGCGGGGGTACGGCATCGAAGCCGGCCAGCCGCAGCGTGCGCGTGCGGACTGCCGCGCCGAGCCTCCCGCCGAGCGTCGTCACCCCCGCGGCCTTCAGCTCCCGGCAGCGGGACTCGAAATGCCGCTGCGCGGCGGACAGCACCCCCGCCTCGGTGTCGGGCGGCGCGCGCACCGGCGCGAGGTGGTAGTCGGCGGCGAGCTCGCTCGCCTGCTGCAGCGCGTCGGCGAGGGCTCCGGGATCGAGGACCCCCAAATCGCCGGCCGCCGCGCTCGCCGCCTGCCGCCACAGGAACCATTCCTCGGCGGGCGGCAGCAGACGCGGACAGTCCGCCCCGGCGCCCGAGGCGAGAGCGGTGAGCTCGCGCCGCGCCCAGGCCGCGGGAGTCAGTACATCCGGGCTCGCCCACACCCGCGCGCCCCCGGCCAGCTGCGCGGCGGCGTAGGCGAGCTGCACCGCCCTGACGCGCTGGCGCGTGGGGACGAGCAGCGTCTGGCCGCCCTGGAGGTGCGCGCTTAGGTCGGTGGGAAGCCTAAACAAATTAGGTGCTTAGAGTGCCTCGCCAGAAATCACTTGAAGGGCACCACGCGGGCGCGCGCCGCCACGGCCGCCGCCGGGCCGCCGGCGGCGTAGCCCTCGAGCAGCGCCTCGATGCGCGCGAATACCTCGCGCAGCGTGGCCGCGTCGGGCAGGTTGGTGATGCGGAAGTGGTTGCTGTAGGGCACGTTGAAGCTCACCCCGGGAGCCACCAGCACGTGCTTCTGCTCGAGCAGGTCGAGCGCGAACTGCTGGTCGTCGAAGCCGGGGAGCGCTGCGCGGTCGATGCCCGGGAAGGCGTACATCGCCCCGCCCGGCGCGGCGAGCGTGAGGAAGCGGCTGCGTGCGGTGGCACCGAGGATCACCGCGCGCGACTCGTGCAGGCGACCGCCCGGGGCGATCAGTTCACGGATGGACTGGTAGCCGCCGAGCGCGGTCTGCACCGCCCACTGCGCCAGCACGTTGCTGCACAGGCGGAGTGAGGAGAGCAGCTCGAGACCTGCGAGGTACTCAGCCGCCGCGTGCGTGCGCCCGGAGAACACCGCCCAGCCGACGCGGTAGCCGCAGGCGCGGTAGACCTTCGACAGTCCCGACATGGTGCAGCACAGGGTGTCGTGCACGAGCGTCGCCATGGGCACGAACTCGGCGCCGTCGTAGGTCATCTGGTCGTAGATCTCGTCGCTGAACACCACCAGGCCGTGCGCGTGCGCGAGGGCGGCGAGCGCCTCGAGCACCGCGCGCGGATAGACCGCGCCGGTGGGATTGTTGGGATTGATGACCACGATCGCGCGCGTGCGCGGGGTGATGAGGCGCGCCAGCTCCGCCGGGTCGGGCACGAAAGCATGCTCGGGCCGGCACGGGTAGTGCACCGCCCGGCCGCGGTTGAGGGTGACGGCCGCGGTCCACAAGGGATAGTCCGGACTCGGCACCAGCACTTCGTCGCCGTCGTTGAGGAGCGCGCGCAGCGTGAGGTCGATGAGCTCGCTCACGCCGTTGCCGATGAACACTTCCTCGGCGGTCACGCCGCTGACGCCGCGCGCCTGCTGCTGCATCACCACCGCCTCGCGCGCCGGGAAGATGCCCTTCTGGTGGCAGTAGCCCTCGGCCTCGCCGAGGTTCTCGATCATGGCCAGGCGCATGGTCTCGGGCGTGCGCAACCCGAAAGCGCGCGGGTTGCCGATGTTGAGGGAGACGATTTCGTAGCCCTGGCGCTCGAGCTCGTGGGCGCGGCGCGCCAGCCGGCCGCGGATCTCGTAGCGCACCTGACGCAGGCCCGCGCTCGGGGTGAGTTCGGTCTTCATGGCCGAAGAATAGCCCAATCGGAGCACCACACCCGAGCGCGCCGGCGCCGGAGTGTGACGCCGCGCCGCCGCGGGGCGGCCTAGGTGTGGAGTCTCAACAGGTTGTTCCTGTCGAGGCCCAGTCGGTGGATGGGTGGCTGGCCAGCCAGGCTGCTGTGGGGCCGGTGCCAGTTATAGCCATGTAGCCATTGCGGCAAGGCATTGCAGCGCTGGCTGGAGTTGCCGTAGGCGCGAGCGTACGCCCACTCTCGCAGACTGCTCTGGATCAAGCGCTCGGCCTTGCCGTTGGTGCGCGGCGTGTAGGGTCGGGTGTACTGATGTGTCAGGCCCAGCAACCGGCAGGCGCTGGCGAAGTCGCTCCCACGGTAGGCCTTGGCATTGTCGGTGTAGACCCCTTTGACGCGTACCCCGAGGCCTGCGTAGTAGGCCACGGCGGCCCGCAGGAACGCGACGCAGCAGTTGGCGTCCTCCTCGGGCAGCACCTGAGCATAGGCCACGCGCGAGGCGTCATCGATTGCCACATGCAAATAGTCCCAGCCCACGTCGCGGCCGCGGCGGGTCCGATCGGCGGTGATCCGATGACCCACCTTGACGATTCGCCCTAGTTTTTTCACATCCAGATGCAACAGCTCCCCCGG
>JANWKR010000087.1 GCA_025451275.1 Steroidobacteraceae bacterium | reverse complement strand
GGGTGCGCGCGGCGGTGGCGGCGTGCAGCCGCCCGGTGAGGCTCGCCTGCGGCACCGGCGCTGCCTGCACCAGCGCCACGGTGAGGGTGGCGAGCGTCTCCGGCGTGACGGCGCCGGGGATGTTCTCCACCAGGGTGCGCACCGGCGCGCTGGCGCTGGCGCCGAGCGTGCCCGCAGCGAGCGGGGCGCCGCGCTGCCAGCTGAAGAGCGTGCGGCCGGCGAGATCGGTGACCGTGAGGCCGGCGACGGTGTCGTCGTCCATGAAGGGCTGCAGGCGCCGCACGGTACCGGCGGTGTCGCCGGAGCGCACCGCGCCGGCGATCGAGTCGGCGGCGTGCGCGGCGACGCTGCGGGCGCGGGCCTGCAGCTCCGGATCGACGCGCTCGCGCGCGGCGTTCTCGGCCAGCGCGCTGAGCGAGCGGGTGTCGGCGGCGTCGCGGACCAGCAGCAGGGCGACGATCGCGGCCGCAGCCAGGAGCACCACCAGGAAGGCGGCCCCCGCGTACTTGAACTTGAAGGTCGCGGCAGTCACGTACGTACCGCCCAGCGCGGGGCGGGCGGGCGATCCCCTGAATTATTGGGGATTCATATTAACCGCCGCCCGGGAGGTAAGGCTACCGAGGCCGCGGCGCAGCCCTAGCTGCCCGAGTAGCTCGACCAGACTCTCTTAATGTGCCCCAGCATCAGGCCGCGCATGGTGGACATGGGGTCCTCGGTGGCGGCGAAGATCGGCGGCCGGCGCCTGAGCAGCTGCCAGTTCTCGCTGCGCAGGATCTGACGCAGGTACTCGACGTTGCGGTCGATGGCCTCCATGTAGGGGTTGCGGCCGCCGTACAGGGTCTCGAGGTAGCGGTAAGCGCCGTGGAACTCACCCTCGAGACGCTTGGTGCGCGTGTCCACGACGAACTCCGGGGTCTGGCGCAGCAGGTCGAGGCCGGAGGCGTACTTCACCTGCGGGTAGCCCTCGCTGAAAGGCAGCGCCACGCCGCCGAGCACGAACTCGGCGTACAGCCGGTCGCGGCACTTCTCCAGGTAACAGCGGTCGGCCATCTGCGCGATCATGTCGGCGGTGCCGAGCAGGTGGCCCACCGTTATGTCACGCCGGTCGGCCACGCGCGCCTCGATCGTCGCGAACGGCACCTCGTAGCCGGTGAAATGGATGATCTCGCTCGCCACCGGCACCCAGGCGCTGAAGCCGAGCACCGGCAGGTACTCCTGCAGGAAGCGCGCGCCGCGTGTCACGTGCGTGCGCGTGAACTCCGCGCCGTTGAGCGACTGCAGGTCGTCGGCGCGGCGCAGGTAGCCGACGTCGTGGAACAGCCCGGTAATCAGGCCGATGAGGGCGCGCGTGCCGCCGAGGCGCTCGGCCTCCGGCTGCTGGCGCTCGTAGCCGACCAGCAACCGCGCCAGCGCCAGTGTTATGTCGAGTGTGTGCTGGCGGTCGTGGTAGACCGTATCGACGCCGTGCCAGCCGGGGACCTCGCCGGCGAACAGCCGCTCGAAGTGCGCGAAGGCCTTGCCGAGCGGCTCGAGTGACAGACCCGGCCAGGTCGGGCGGTACAGGGACTCGACCGCGGCCAGCACCGCCTGCGGCGAGCTCACCTGCACGGTGTTGGTGACGTCGAAGTCGCTGCGACGGGTGTTGTTCATTATCGTGGCCCGTCCCCCTGAGGCCGGCCGCTGGACACAAAGCGCAGTCTAGGCAGTTTATCGAGGGCCGGACCGAGATCCGCCGCACACTTTGGCCGGGGCCCCCGCCGCGTTAAGTCTGGTCGGCTGCCCGCGGCCATGCCCGGCATCAGTAGATGCGCAGGCCGCCGTACTTGCGGCGGATGTGACGGTCGAGCACCAGGGCACCCAGCAGGAAGCCGACCGCCAGCGCCCCGAGCGACCAGCCGAGCGCCCACGGCCACACGCGCCGCACCGGCGCTTCGGCGCCGCTGTCGAACAGCGCCTGCGCGGCGGCCGGGGTCTCCTCGGCGGGCGCAGGCGGAGCGTCACCCGCGGTGGCGGGCGCGGCGGGCGGTGCCGCCGCGGCGGGCCGCGCGCTGTGCGCCGCCGCCAGCTGCCCCTGCAGGCGGGCGAGTTCGTCCTTCAGCTGCGCCACTTCCGCCTCGCGCTGCGCCAGTCGCGGCTTGAGGGGCTCATCCGCCTGCAGGTAGCCGGCGCGGACCCAGCCGTCCTTGCCGTTGGCGAGCTTGACGTGCACCTGCTCGCCGCTCTTCTCGATCACCTGCAGCGCCTCGCCGCTCTTGACCGTGGCGATGCGCTCGCCGCTCGCGTCCGGGGCGCTGTTGACGTTCACCACCACCTGCTCGACGACGTACAGCGTGGCCGGCTCGGCGGCGCTGGCGCTGAGCCAGGCGAGCGGCAGCGCCAGGAGCAGCGGGGCGGCGCGCACGGCCCTCACGCCGCGTGCCCGTTGACGCGGTCGATGCCGTGCTGCTTGAGCAGCGCGCGCACATCCGGGCGGCGGCCGCGGAACTCGACGAACGCCTCGAGCACGTCGCGGCTGCCGCCGCGGCTCAGGATGGCCTCGAGAAAGCGCCGTGCGGTCGCGGCGTCGAACACGCCGCTCTCCTCGAAGGCCGCGAACGCATCCGCCGCCAGCACCTCGGCCCACTTGTAGCTGTAGTAGCCGGCGGCATAGCCGCCGGCGAAGATGTGTCCGAAGCTGTTCGGGAAGCGGTTCCACTCCGGCACCGGCACCACCGCCACCTCGCGCCGCACCTCGGCGAGGATCTCGAGTACGCGGCCACCGCGCTCCGGGGTGTACTCGGTGTGCAGCCGGAAGTCGAACAGCGAGAATTCCAGCTGTCGCATCATGGAAAGTCCCGCATGGAAGCTGCGCGTGCTCATGAGGCGTGCCTGCTTGTCGGCGGGGAGCGGCGCGCCGCTCCCGAAGTGTCCCGAGATGCGCTGCAGCACCTCGGGGTGCCAGGCGTAGTTCTCGAGGAACTGGCTCGGCAGCTCCACCGCGTCCCAGGCCACGCCGTTGATGCCGGCGATGCTCGGGTAGTCGACGCGCGTCAGCAGGTGGTGCAGCCCGTGGCCGAACTCGTGGAACAGCGTCAGCACGTCGTCGTGCGTCAGCAGCGCCGGCTGATCCGGCGCCGGCGGCAGGAAGTTGCACACCAGGTACGCCACCGGCAGCGCCGCGCCGCTCGTCAGGCGCTTGCGGCCGACGCACTCGTCCATCCAGGCGCCGCTGCGCTTGTGGGGGCGCGCGTAGGGGTCGAGGTAGAAGCTGCCGATCGCCTCGCCGCCGGCACTGATGTCGAACAGTCGCGCGTCGGGGTGCCACACCGGTGCGCCCTGCCGCTCGCGGATGGTGACGCCGAACAGCCGTTCGGCGACCTCGAACAGCCCGGCGAGCACGCGCGGCAGCGGGAAGTAGGGCCGCAGCTCCTCCTGCGACACCGAGAACCGCTCGCACTGCAGCCGCTCGGAGTAGAAGCCCACGTCCCAGGCGGCCAGCGGCCGGCCCGCGAACGCCTCGAGCTCGGCGAACTCGGCACGCGCGGCGGTGCGCGCCGCGGCCGCCAGCTCGTGCAGGAACGTCAGTACCTCCTCGACGCTGTGCGCCATGCGGGTGGCGAGTGCGTACTCGGCGTAGTTGCCGAAGTCGAGCAGCCGCGCCACTTCGTGGCGGCGGCGCAGGATCTCCTCCATCACCGGGGCGTTGTCCCAGCGCCCGGCGGCCGGCCCCTGGTCGGAGGCGCGCGTGGTCCAGGCCTGGTAGAAGTCGCGCCGCAGCGGCTCGGACTCCGCATCCGTCACCACCGCCACGTAGGTCGGCTGGTCCAGCGACAGCAGCCAGCCGGAGCGCCCCTGCTCGTGGGCCCGGCGCCGCGCCTGCTCGATGAGCGTGTCATTCAGACCGGCCAGCTCCTGCGCATCGGTGACCGGCCGCGTCCAGCTGTTGGTCGCGTCCAGCACGTTCTCCTCGAACCGTGCCTGCAGCTGCGTCAGCTCGAGCATGGCGGTCTTGAAGCGCGCCTTGCGCTCGGCGGTCAGCCCGACGCCGGCGAGGCGGAAGTCGCGCACCGCGTGCTCGATGACGCGGCGCTGCACCGGCGCGAGCGCCGCGCCCTCCTCGGCGGCGATGGTGCGGTAGGCGCGGTACAGCGGCTCGCTCTGCGCCAGGTCGGTCTGGTAGGCCGACAGCAGCGGCAGGCAGGCGTTGTAGCCGGCGCGCAGCGCATCGGAGTTCAGCACCGCGTTCAGGTGGCTGACCGGCGACCAGGTGCGCGTGATGCGGTGGTGCAGCTCCTCGAGCGGCTCGACCACGCTGGCGAAGGTGGGGCGCGGGAGGCTGGCGAGCTCGCCGATGCGCGCGCGGTTGGCCGAGAGCAGCTCGCGCACCGCGGGCTCGACGTGCTCGGGCCGGATCTGCCGGAACTGCGGCAGCGGATCCTGGCCCAGTAGGGGGTTAGCCATGCATTCCCGTCCGGTCTGGGTGCGCGCCATTGTAGCGGCCCTTGCGGCGGACGGCGGCAGCGGCAGCGCCCGTCCCGCGACCTCATATAACATGCCCGGAAGCAGCGGGGATGTCATGTCCGAGAAGTTCGACCTGGTAGTGATCGGCGGGGGCAGCGGCGGGGTCGCCACCGCGCGGCGCGCCGCGGACTACGGCGCCCGGGTCGCGCTGGCGGAGTCCGGCCGTCTCGGTGGCACCTGCGTCAACGTCGGCTGCGTGCCGAAGAAGATCATGTGGAACGCCGCCGACCTCGGCGCCGCGCAGCACGACGCCCTGGACTACGGCTTCAGGCTCGCCGTGCAGGGGCACGACTGGGCCGGGCTGCGCCACCGGCGCGACTCCTATATCACCCACCTGAACGGGCTGTATGCGGCCAACCTCGCCAAGCAGCACGTCGAGCTACTGCGTGACCGCGCCCGGTTCGTGGACCCGCACACCGTCAGCGTGGCCGGGCGCACGCTCACCGCCCCACACATCGTCATCGCCACCGGCGGCTGTCCGCGCGTGCCCTCGATTCCGGGCGCGGAGCTCGGCATCACCTCCGACGGCTTCTTCGAGCTCGGCGCGCGGCCGGCGCGGGTCGCGGTGGTCGGCAGCAGCTACATCGCCCTCGAGCTGGCGGGCATCCTCGCCGGCCTCGGGAGCGAGACCAGCCTGATGCTGCGCGGCGAGACGGCCCTCAAGACCTTCGACGACATGCTCGGCGAGGTGACGCTCGAGCGGCTGCGCGAGGACGGGGTGAGCGTCGTGACGCATGCGCTGCCGGTGGGCCTCGCCCGCGACGGTTCCGGGGCGCTCGAGTACCGCAGCGGCGACCGCCGCACCCTCGGTCCGTTCGACTGCGTGCTGTGGGCGATCGGCCGCGGCCCGGCGCTGCAGGGCCTGGGGCTGGGGCAGGCCGGCGTGCAGCTCGACGTGCAGGGCTTCATCCGCACCGACCAGTACCAGGCGACCAACGTGCCCGGCATCTACGCCGTCGGCGACGTCACCGGCCGCGCCCAGCTCACCCCGGTGGCCATCGCCGCCGGGCGGCGCTTCGCCGACCGCGTGTTCGGCGGCCAGGAAGGGCGGCACCTCGACTACGAGAACATCCCGACGGTGGTCTTCGGGCATCCGCCGCTCGGCACGGTGGGGCTGTCGGAGAAGGCGGCGCGCGAGCGCTACGGCGCCGCTCACGTCAAGGTGTACCGCTCGAGCTTCGTGCCGCTGTACCACGCGCTCACCAAGGCCAAGCCCCGCACCCACATGAAGCTGGTCACGGCCGGCGACGAGCAGCGCATCGTCGGGCTGCACGTGGTGGGCGAGGGCGCGGACGAGATGCTGCAGGGGTTCGCGGTGGCGGTGCGCATGGGCGCGACCAAGCAGGACTTCGACGACACGGTCGCGATTCACCCGACCAGCGCCGAGGAATTCGTCACCATGCGCTGAACCGGCGCGGCGCGCCGGCGCGCACTCAGCCGGCGCGCTCGCGCAGCGCCGCCAGCACCTGGGCGGTCGCCGGCCGCACCCCGCGCCACAGGCGGAAGGACTCGGCCGCCTGCTCCACCAGCATTCCCAGGCCCTGCTCGGCGCGCGCGCACCCCAGGCGCGTGGCCCACTGCACGAAGGCACTGGCGGCCCGGCCGTAGGCGAGGTCGTAGCAGACGCTGTCGGGGCCGATCGCCTCCGCCGGGATCGGCGGGATGTCGCCCGACAGGCTCGCCGAGGTGGCGTTGACGATGACGTCGAAGGGCTCGGGTGCGATGTCCTCGAAGCCGGCGCCCTGGGTGACGCCGAGATCGGCGAAGGCGGCGGCGAGCGCGGCGGCACGCTCGGGCGTGCGGTTGGCGATGACGACCGCGGTGGGCTCCAGTCCCAGCAGCGGCGCGAGGATGCCGCGCGTCGCGCCGCCGGCACCGATGATCAGCATGCGGCGGTTGGTGATCACCACTCCCAGGTTGTCGCACAGGTCGCGCACCAGCCCGGCGCCGTCGGTGTTGTCGCCGAGCAGCCGTCCGTCCTCGAACGCCAGCGTGTTGACGGAGGCGGCATGCGCGGCGCGCTCGGTGAGCTCGTCGGCGAGCTCCGCCGCCGCGACCTTGTGCGGCAGGGTGACGTTGAGACCGAGGCCGCCGTCGGCGAAGAACTCGCGCACGCGCGTCTCGAAGTCCTCCGGCCGCACGTCGAACGGACGGTAGCTCATGGCCTGGCCGGTCTCGCGCGCGAACATGGCGTGGATGAACGGCGAGAGGCTGTGGCTCACCGGATGTCCGACCACGCCGTAGCGGTCGAGGGCGCTGCTCATGGCGGAGATTCTGACAGCATCCGCACCGTCGTGCCCGCCGCCGGGCCGCCCCCCAGGCAGCCCTTGAGCTCCGGCAGCCATTCCCGCATGCGCTCGGCCAGCTGCCACGGCGGGTTGGCGATCAGCAGGCCGGAACCGTTCAGGCCGACGCGCGAGTCGCGCGGGTACAGCCACAGCTCGCTCAGCAGCATCGGCGCGGGCAGGGCGCGTGCGGCGGCGGCCAGCCAGGCGGCGCTGGTGTGCTGCTCCTTGATCGGGTACCAGGCGGCGAACACGCCGGTGGCGAAGCGCCTGAGGGCGTCGGCGAGCGCCGCGCCGACGCGCTCGAAGTCGGTGCCGCTTTCCTCGTAGGGTGGATCGATGAAGGCGAGGCCGCGTCGCTCCGGCGGCGGCAGCAGGGCCCGCAGCCGCTCGAAGCCGTCGCCGCGCTCCACGCGCAGCGCCGCGCCGCCGGCCGGGTGCTGCATCGTGAGCAGCTCCTCGAGCGCGTGCGCTTCGCCCCCCTGCAGCTCGACGAACACCGCGCGGTCCTGCGGCCGCAGCACCGCCGCTGCCAGGAGCGGGGAGCCCGGGTAGACGTGGCGCTGCCCGGGACGGGCATGCCAGGCCGCGAGCTGCCGTGCATAGTCGGCGAGCTCGGGCGCCGCAAACCGCGCGGCGCTGAAGCGCGTGACGCCGGCGGCCGCCTCGGCGTTCGGCGTCGACAGGTCGTAGGCGCCGCGCCCGGCGTGGGTGTCGAGGTACAGAAAGCCCTTGGCCTTCTTCTGCAGCGCGGCGATGAGCGCGAGCAGCGTCACGTGCTTGTGCACGTCCGCGAAGTTGCCGGCGTGGAAGCTGTGGCGGTATTTCATGGTCGGCGCGACATGATCCCCTGCGCCGGTCAGAATGTGTACCGGCACGGGCGGGGCCGACGCATGGCGGTGGACGAGTACCGGTTCGACAGTCACGACGGCCTCAGGCTCTTCAGCCGCGTGTACCGCGGCCCCGCCGCCGATGCGCCGGTGGTGCTGTGCCTGCACGGCCTGATGCGCAACGGCCGCGACTTCGGCCAACTTGCCGCGCGGCTCAGCCGCCGCTACCGGGTGATCGTCCCCGACGTGCGCGGCCGCGGGTTGTCGGCGCGCGACCCCGAGTACGGCAACTACCAGATCCCGGTGTACCTGCGCGACCTGCAGGCGCTGCTCGCGGGCCTGGGCGTTGCGCGCGTGGCGGTCGTCGGCACGTCCATGGGCGGGCTGATGGCCCTCGTGCTGGCGGTCACCACGCCGGGACTCGTCGCGCGCATGGTGCTCAACGACGTCGGACCCGAGATCGACCCCGCAGGCCTCGAGCGGCTGCGCGGCTACGCCGGCCGCAGCGCGCCGGTCGGCAGCTGGGCGGAGGCGGTCGCGCAGGTGCGCGGCATTTACGGCGCGGCGTGGCCGGGGCTGAGCGAGGAGCGCTGGCAGGAGCTGGCGCGACTCAGCTACCGCGCCAACGCCGGCGGCGTGCCCGAGCCCGACGCCGACCCGCTCATCGGCGAGCCGCTGCGCAACAACCCGGCCGCGGCGCGCGACCTGTGGCCCCTGTGGGGAGCGCTCGCCGACCTGCCGGTGCTCGCCATCCGCGGCGCGCACTCCGACATCCTGAGTGCTTCCACACTCGAGCGCATGCAGCGCACCAGGCCGGGGCTGCGGGTGCTGACGGTACCCGACCGCGGCCATCCGCCGCTGCTCGATGAGCCGGGCTGCGTGCAGACGATCGAGGAGTTTCTGGCCGGCTAACGCTTGCGGGTGGCGCAGATGGTGACGGCGGCGCTGGCGCGCGCGCTCTTCTCGGGCGTGCGACACGGCAGCAGCACGAACTGGATGTCGATCACGTAGTGCGGCACCGCCCCGTCGGCCGCCGCCGGCGGCGGCTGGCAGTGCGAGGCCTTCAGTACCTGTCTCGCGGCCGCATCGAACTCGCCGCGCGCCCCCGACAGCAGCGCCACCTGCTCCGGCTCGCCCCTGGCATCGAGTCGGAACGACACCGTGACCACGCCGCTCGCGCCGCGGCGTCGCGCATCTGCCGGATAGAGCTCGGCGCCGAGCGGAATGCTGCAGCCCCCGGGGAGCGGTGCGGCGGGAGTCGTGTCAACGGGCGCGGCCGGCGGCGGCGGCGGGGCGGCTGCGCAGGCACTGAGTGCCAGCGCAGTCAGGGCGGCAGTCGAACCCGCGGCGCGCATGGCGGCGGCTACTTCACCCCGCGGGCGCGGCCCGGGACCGCGCTGGTGCTCTTGGCGCGTGCCTTGGCCACGGTCTTCTTGCGTGCGGCGGCCTTGGCGGCGGCGCGCGGCTTGTGGCCGGCGTGCGCCGCCGGCTTGGCACGGGCGTGCGAGCTGACGGGCGGCGGCTTGCCCGCGGCCGGCTTGGGGAGTGCGGCACGCTCGCGCACGGCCGGCGCCGCGGCGGGCGCCGGCGCCTGCGGTGGCGCGCTGCGCGCGGCCTTCTTCCCGGCGGCGCCATCGGCGGGCTTGGCCGCGGCGCGCTTGCCGCGGCCCCAACGGCCGAAGCGGCCGCCACGCTCGGGTGCGACGGCCAGCATGGCGCGGCACTCCTCCAGCGTCACGGTCTTCGGGTCGCGGTCCTTGGGAATCTTGGCGTTCTTCTTCTTGTCCGTGATGTACGGTCCGTAGCGGCCGTTCAGCACCTGGATCCCTTCCGCCGGGAAGTCCTGGATGATGCGGTCGGCATCGGCGATCTGCTTGGCGCGGATCACCTCGCGCGCCCGCTCCAGGGTGATGGTGTAGGGATCGTCCTCCTTGAGCGAGGCGTACTTGGCGCCGTACTTCACGTACGGCCCGAAGCGGCCGACGTTGGCGACGATGGTCTCGCCGGCCTCGGTATCGCCGAGGGTGCGCGGCAGCTTGAACAGCTCCATCGCGTCGGCGAGGGTCACCGCGTCCATCTTCTGTCCGGGGCGCAGGCCGGCAAAGCGCGGCTTCTCCTCGTCGTCCTTGGTGCCGATCTGCACGAACGGCCCGAAGCGGCCCATGCGCACGGTGATCGGCTTGCCGGTGGCGGGATCCTTGCCGAGCTCGCGCGCCTGCGCCACCTGCTCGCGCGTCACGGTGCGCTCGATCTTGTCGACCTGGTGGATGAACGGCTTCCAGAACTTCTCCAGCGGCGTGGTCCAGTCCTCCTCGCCGCGCGATACCGCGTCCAGCTCGTCCTCCATGGCCGCGGTGAAGCCGTACTCGACGTAGCGGTGGAAGTGGTGGGTGAGGAAGCGGTTGACGATCTTGCCGATGTCGGTCGGCACGAAGCGCCGGCTGTCCATCTCGACATACTCGCGGTCCTGCAGCGTCGAGATGATGGTGGCGTAGGTCGAGGGGCGGCCGATGCCGTGCTCCTCCAGCGCCTTCACCAGCGAGGCCTCGCTGTAGCGCGGCGGCGGCTCGGTGAAGTGCTGCGAGGCGATGAGCGAATCGAGCCTCACGGTGGCGCCTTCCTGCATCGGCGGCAGCACGTGATCGGCGTCGTCGACCTTGGCGTCGTCGCTGTCCTCCTGGTACACCGAGATGTAGCCCGGCTTCACCAGCGTCGAGCCGTTGGCGCGCAGCAGGTGGCGCTGCGCGCCGTCGGCGCCGGCCAGCAGGTCCACCGCCACGGTGTCGAACACGGCGTGGCTCATCTGCGAGGCGACCGCGCGCTTCCAGATGAGCGCGTACAGCCTGTAGAGGTCGTCCTCGATCTTGCCCTCGACGTCGGCGGGGGTGATCGCCGCCGAGGTCGGGCGGATGGCCTCGTGCGCCTCCTGGGCGTTCTTCGACTTGGTCTTGTAGATGCGCGGCTCGTCGGCCACTTCCGCCTTGCCGTACAGCCGCGCGGCGACCTCGCGGATCTCGGTCACCGCTTCCGCCGCCCGCGACACCGAGTCGGTGCGCATGTAGGTGATGAGGCCGACGCTGCCCTCGCCGATGTCCTGTCCTTCGTACAGCTGCTGCGCCAGACGCATGGTGCGGCGCGCGTTGAAGCCGAGCTTGCGCGCGGCCTCCTGCTGCAGCGTGGAAGTGGTGAAGGGCGGGGCGGGATTGCGGCGGCGCTGCTTGCGGTCGATCGCCAGCACCTTGAGTGCGCCCGGGGAGCCGGCGGCGGCCAGCACGGTGCGCTCGGCTTCGCGTGCGGCGGTCTCGTTGGTGAAGCTGAACTGCTCGACCTTCTGGCCGCGGAACTCGATCAGCTTGAGCGGGAAGGCCTGGCCGTCGTGCGCGCCCTCGCCTTCGAGCGTCCAGTATTCCTGCGCCTTGAAGGCCTGGATCTCCTCCTCGCGCTCGCAGATCATGCGCAGCGCCGGCGACTGTACGCGCCCGGCCGAGAGTCCGCGCCGCACTTTCTTCCACAGCAGCGGCGAGAGGTTGAAGCCCACCAGGTAGTCGAGCGCGCGCCGCGCCTGCTGCGCGTTGACCAGTTCCAGCGACAGGCCGCGCGGCTGCCCGACCGCTGCGCGGATGGCGTTCTTGGTGATCTCGTAGAACACCACGCGGTGCACGTCCTTGCCGGCGAGCTCGCCGCGCGAGTCCAGGATCTCCTTCAGGTGCCAGGCGATCGCCTCACCCTCGCGGTCCGGATCGGTGGCGAGGTACAGCGCCTTGGACTTGGCGAGCGCCCGGGCGATGGCCGCCACGTGGCGCTCGTTCTTCTCCAGCACCTGGTACTTCATGGCGTAGCCGTGCTCGGGGTCGACCGCGCCCTCCTTGGGCACGAGGTCGCGCACGTGGCCATAGGAGGCGAGCACCTCGAAGTCCCGGCCCAGATACTTCTTGATGGTCTTGGCCTTGGCGGGGGACTCGACGATGACCAGGTTGTCAGCCATGAGTTATGAGAATCGCACGTGCCTAAAAACGAAAAACCGCGGACGAGCCGCGGACCTGACCGAAGCGCGGCGCGCGCTGCGGCTCAATGCGGCGCATTGAGGCGCGCCTCGGCCACCAGGCCGCCGAGCCGCTCGACCGCCAGCTCCTGGCCCGGCTGGCTCGACAGCACCATGAGCACCACCCACTTGAGCTGCTCGGTGTCGGGTTCGTCGGCATCGAGCGCCAGCATGCGCTCGATCACGAGCTCGCGCTGCGCCGGCGTCAGCACGCGCGCGCGCTCGAGCGTCAGCAACAGCCCGCGGCACTCGGTCGACAGGCGCGCCAGCTCGCTGTCGCTGAACACGCGTACCCCGCGCTGCGCCGCGGCGGTCTCGGCGCCGCGCTCGTTGCCGAAGGCGAGGTCGGTCAGCCAGTCGAGCGCCCGTTCGACCTTGGCGGGCGCGAAGCCCGCGCGCTCCAGGTCGCGCGCCAGACGCTCGCGCTCCGGGACCTCCGGCTGCTCATCGAGCATGTAGCGGTCGAAGACGTAGATCAGGATGTCGAGAACGCTGCCAGTGGTCATCTTAAGGTGTTCGGCCATAGCGGCCGCCCGGGAGAGCCGCCACACGGCCGTCGAGCTCGAGAATTAGCAGCATCGAGGCAACTGACTCGCCCGGCAGTCCCGTGCGTGCGACGAGAGTATCGGCGGTCGCGGGTTCAAAACCGAGCGCATCTAACAGCATTTCATACTCCTTGTCCAATACCGGCGGCTTTTCGAGCGGCGTCGGCGCTTCCATAAGCCCCTCATTCATAAGAGGAATATTCAACTCGGCCAGGACGTCGGCGGCGGCCTCGACGAGCTTGGCGCCGTCGCGGAGGAGTTGGTGGGGCCCGCGCGACAGCGGGCTGTGGATGGAGCCGGGAATGGCAAACACCTCGCGCCCGGCCTCCGCCGCCAGGCGCGCCGTCAGCAGCGAGCCGGACTGGCGCGCCGCCTCCAGCACCAGGGTGCCGAGCGCGAGCCCGGCGATGATGCGGTTGCGGCGCACGAAGTGTTCGCGCTGCGGCACGGTGCGCGGCGGGTACTCCGACACCAGCGCGCCGCGCGCGGCGATGCGCGCGGCCAGCGCGGCGTGCTCGGGCGGCTGGACACGGTCGAGCCCGGTGCCGCACACCGCCACGGTGAGCCCGCGCGCCTGCAGCGCGCCCTCGTGGCTGGCCGCGTCAATCCCGGCGGCGAGGCCGCTGGTGACGGTGAGCCCGGCACGCGCGAACCAGGCGGCGAATTCGCGCGCCGTGGCGCGCCCGGCCGGCGTCGGGCTGCGCGAGCCCACCATGGCGAGCTGCGGCGAGGACAGCACCCCTGCATCCCCGAGCACGTACAGCGCCGCCGGCGCGGCGGGGGCCTGCCGCAGCAGCGCCGGATACCCGGCATCGGTGCATAAGAGAATCGTGGCGCCGCTCGCGGCGAGCCAGTCGAGGTCGGCGGCCAGTGCCGCCGCGTCAGGCGCGGCGAGGAAGCCGCGCGCCGCCGCCGGCAGCTCCACCGCGCGCGCGGTGCGCGCCTCGACGGCGCGGCCCGGCTCGCCGCCCGCCGCCGCGATGAGCGCGGTGAGCTGCGCGGCGCCGAGCTCGGGAACCCGCGCCAGCAGCGCGCGTGCCGCAGTGGCCTCCATGAGGGCGAGCATAAGCCATGCGCCGGCGCAGCCGGCGCCT
The DNA here is from genome assembly GCA_025451275.1 of Steroidobacteraceae bacterium. Taxonomy (GTDB): domain Bacteria; phylum Pseudomonadota; class Gammaproteobacteria; order Steroidobacterales; family Steroidobacteraceae; genus 13-2-20CM-66-19. The sequence goes on along the minus strand of JANWKR010000087.1, from coordinate 38,947 downwards.
GCGAAAGGCACGTGAACGTGCGCGAAGGGCGCGGGGAGTAGGAGTGGGGGAAGGGGGCGCGGCCGCGTCGCGGCCGCGCCCGCGCGGGTTACGGGTTGTGGACCACGTCCTGGACGTGGATGGTGTCGGAGGCCGCCAGGATCAGCGCGTAGCTGACGCGGTCGAATACCTTGAACACCAGCATGGTGCCGGTGCGCTCATCCGGCAGCCGTACCTTCGGCGCGAACGAGGTGCCGAAGCCGTTGGTGTCGCCGATCTGCTTGCCACCGCGGTACAGGTCACGCACCACCTCGCCGGCCTCGTCGATCGCGAGCACGTTACCGGCCTCGAGCCCATGCTGCTTGCCGCGGTTGATGACCACGACCTCGTACTGGCCCACCAGGTCGGTGCCGCCGACGACGTCGATGATGCGGCCGTGGATGTCGCCCGCGGGCGCGTGCGGCATGAAGGTAATGGGCGTCTCGCTGTTGTCAGCTGACAGCAGGCGGTCGCCGGCGACGGTCTCGCGCGCGGCGTCGATGAGCACCGTCTTGGCCGGGTTGCCGGGGCGGCGCACCAGCGCGGTCGCCGTGTAGATCCCCTCGTAGCCGACGACCTTGCCGTCATCCGGATCGCGCAGCGGGCCGGCCACGTGCACCACGGCGTAGCGCGCGTTCTCGGTCGCCTCGAGGTTGCTGATGTAGGCCTCGTTGGCATCGCCACCCACCTGGTGCAGGTCGCGGAAGGCGAGCACGTAGGGTGCGTGACGGATCTGATCCTCGGTCATGACCGAGGGCCGCGACAGGAAGGCCGCGATCGCGTTGTACGGAATGGTCGGGATCGCGCCGTCGAGCGGCGTGCTGCGCAGCCGCGGATCGAGGCGCACGGCGCCCGCCTGCTCCAGGCTCACCTGCGGACGGCCGTCGCCGCCGTAGGCGAGCGCCAGCTTGTCGCCGGGGTAGATAAGGTGCGGGTTCGCGACCTGCGGATTGATGACCCACACTTCGGGCCACAGCCACGGGTCCTTCAGGTACATCGAGGCGATGCCCCACAGGGTGTCGCCACGCTTGACCGTGTAGTGCATCGGCGCGCCGGGCTTGACCATGTCGCTGGTCACCGGTGCGCTCGGTGCGGCCGCCGGAGCGGCGCCGCTCCCGGCCGCGGCAATCGCGGCTTCGGTTGCGGTCATGTCCTGTGCGGGCTCGGCGGCGGGGGCTGCGCGGGCGACCGGCGTGGTGGCAGCCGCTGCCGGCGCAGGCGCAGCGGCTTCCTTGTGGCGGAAGTGCGAGCAGCCCGAGACCGCAAGCACTGCTACGAGCAGGCCCGCGGCGGCGCGAGTGCCAAGTATTTGATTTGAGACCATCCTCCACTCCTCATTGCGCGAGGTGGACCACAACCTGCGCCCTGAATTCTAGGGGTTATACTGGCACGGAGCGCCGGTTGCATACGAATTAATGTCAACTTTGTGCGCTGGATCACGGGGGCGGCGTCCCCATATACGCAGGCACCATGGCCCTACGAACTATCCTCGAATTCCCCGACCCCCGGCTGCGAACCCGCGCACGTCCGGTGACGGTCTTCGACCCCGCCCTGGGCACCCTGGTCGATGACATGCTCCAGACCATGTACGCGGCCCCGGGGATCGGGCTCGCCGCCACCCAGGTGGACGTGCACCAGCGCGTCATCGTCATCGACATCTCCGACGAGCGCAACGCGCCGGTCGTGCTCATCAACCCGGAGATCCTCAGCCGCGAGGGCGAGGCGCGCACCGAAGAAGGCTGCCTGTCGGTGCCCGGGATTTTCGACGAGGTGCAGCGCGCGGCGCGCATCCGCGTGCGCGCCCACGACCGCAGCGGCGCCAGCTTCGAGCAGGACTACGATGACATCCTCGCGGTGTGCATCCAACACGAGATGGATCACCTCGACGGCAAGCTGTTCGTCGACTACCTGTCGGACCTGAAGCGCGAGCGCATTCGCAAGAAGCTCGACAAGGAGCGCAAGGAGCGCACCGCGCACACCGCCGCTCCGGCAGCCGGCGCGCGCCGCGCGTACTGACGTTGCGCGTCGCCTTTGCCGGCACGCCTGAATTCGCCCTGCCCGCACTCGCGGCGCTCTGCGACCACCACGACGTCGTCGGCGTCCTGACGCAGCCCGACCGGCCCAAGGGCCGCGGCCAGCAGCTCACCGCCAGCGCCGTGAAGCGCGCCGCGCTCGAGCGGCGGCTGCCGCTGGCGCAACCGCAGACGCTGAAGAATGCCGCGGGGCGCGAGGCACTGGAGAGCTGGGCGCCGGAAGTTCTCGTCGTGGTGGCCTACGGTCTGATCCTGCCGCGTGAGGTGCTGGCGCTGCCGCCGCGCGGCTGTCTCAACATTCACGCCTCGCTCCTGCCGCGCTGGCGCGGCGCGGCGCCGATCCAGCGCGCGATTCTCACCGGCGATGCCGAGACCGGCGTCAGCATCATGCAGATGGAGGCCGGGCTCGACACCGGCCCGGTGCTGCTCGAACGCCGCCTCGCCATCGCCGCGCGGCACACCGGTGCGAGCCTGAGCGATGAGCTCGCGCGCCTGGGCGCCGCGACGCTCCTCGAGGCACTGGAGGGGGTGGGCTCCGGCACCCTCACCCCCCGCCCCCAGGCGGCCGAGGGCGTGACTTACGCGGCGAAGATCGACCGGGCCGAGGCGCGCATCGACTGGGCGCGCGGGGCGGACGAGATCGAGCGGAGGGTGCGGGCCTTCAACCCCTGGCCCGTGGCCGAGACGACCCTGGGGGGCGAGCTGCTCAAGGTGCTGGCCGCGCACGTGGAGCCAGACCCGGACTTGAGCCGATCAACCGATAAGTCACCCGATCTGGGGGCGAAAATCTTCGATCCTGGATCGATCCTCGGCCTTCGCGGCGATTCGATATTGGTGCGGTGCGGGCAGGGCACCCTCGGCATCTCGATGCTGCAGCGCCCGGGGCGCCGGCCGGTCAGTGCGAAGGACTTCTCCCATTCCGTGAGCCTCGCGGGCCTGCGCCTTGGCTAGGACACCCTGGGCGCCCGGCGCACCGGCGCTGGCCGCGGCGGCGCGCGCCGTGGAGGCGGTGGTCTCGCGCGGCGCCTCGGCGGATGTCGCACTCGGGGCTGACTCGGGGGCGGACCGCGCCGCGGTGCAGGCCATCACCCTCGGCACGCTGCGCTGGTATCTGCGGCTTGCGCCCGCGGTCGAGTCGCTGCTGAAACATCCGCCGGGGGTCGCGCCGGAGGTCCGCGCGCTGCTCGTCGTGGGCGCGCACCAGGTGGAGTACTCGCGCAACGCGCCCGAGCTGACGGTGCACGCCGCGGTCGATGCCGCGCGGCTCCTCGGCGCCGAGCGTGCGACGGGCCTGGTGAACGCCGTGCTGCGCCGGTTCGCCGCGACCCGCGCCGAGCTCCTCGGGCGGAGCGATTCCGACCTCGCCTCGCGTACCGCCCACCCCGCCTGGCTGGTCGGGCGGCTGCGGACGGCATGGCCCGATCAGGTGGTGGCGATGCTGGAGGCGAACAACGCCCACCCCCCGCTCGTGCTGCGGATCGACCTGTCCCGCGCCACCGTGGCCGGGGTGCAAACGGCCCTGCGGGAGCGGGATATTGAATCTCAAGCGATTCAATGGATACCCTCTGCCCTTGTTTTGGATCGCCCAGTAGGCGTGAGCGAGCTCCCCGGCTTTGCCGAGGGCCTGCTGTCGGTGCAGGATGCCGGCGCCCAGCTGGCCCCGAGGTTCCTCGGCATCCGCCCGGGCTTGCGGGTGCTCGATGCGTGTGCCGCCCCGGGCGGCAAGACCGGCCACCTGCTGGAGAGCGCCGGCGGCGACCTCGACCTCACCGCGCTCGACGTCGAGGCGGGGCGGGTGGCCCTGATCGGCGAGAACCTGGCGCGCCTGCGCCGCCCGGCCCGGGTGCTCGCAGGCGATGCCCGCGATCCGCGGACATTCTGGGACGGGCGTCCGTTCGATCGCATCCTGGTCGATGCACCGTGCTCCTCGACCGGAGTCATCCGGCGCCACCCCGACATCAAGCTGCTGCGGCGGCCCTCGGACGCCGATTCCTTCGCCGCCACCCAGCTCGCCATCCTGCGCGCGTCCGTGCCGCTGCTGGCCCGCGGCGGACGCCTGCTGTACGTCACCTGCTCGGTGCTGCCGCAGGAGAACGAGCAGGTCGTGAACGATCTGCTCGCGCTCGAGCCCACGCTGTCGCCGACCGACCTGCGGGACGGCCCGCCGGGGGCGCTGGCGCGCGGGCCGGGGCTGCAACTCCTGCCCGGCGCAGAGGCGGGGACCGACGGCTTCTATTATGCTTGTCTCGAAAAGACAACGGCCTGAAGGTCGAAGCGAGCCGTTGTCGTTGCATCCATGCTACGCGGCGATCCAACAAGGGACGGTGTGACCCGGGGCAGCCTGCTTGGCGTGGCGTGCCTCCTCGCGCTCGGGGCCTTCGGCCTCGCCTTCGCGGATGCTCTCGACGGCATCCTCGAAGTGCACTCCGCCTACGTCAACATCGACAAGGGAGTGTTCATGCTGCATGCCCGGGTCGAGTACCCGGTCAGTCCCGTCATCCGCAGCGCGTTGCGCGACGGCGTCACCCTGACCTTCGACCTCGAGGCGCGCGTCGACCGCGATCGCCGCTACTGGCTCAATTCCAACATCGTCGACCTGACGCTCAGGCGCGAGCTCAACTACCACGCCGTCTCCGACCGCTACGTGGTCAAGGACACCAAGAACGGCGACCAGGTGTCGTTCCCGACCCTCGACGAGGCACTCGACTACCTCGGCCGGGTGGACGCCTGGCCGATCCTGGTCGAGCCGCAGCTGGACGGCGGCAACTACACCATCAGCGTGCGCGCCGGGGTGCGCCGCGGTCACCTGCCGGCCTCGTTGCGCGCCATACTGTTCTGGACCGATGACTGGGCACGCGTCTCCGAGTGGTACTCATGGTCACTCCCGGTGTAAGTCCGCGCCCGCCGCGCGCCCTGCGTTGGGTCGCGGTCGGACAGGCACTGCTGTGGGGCGCGATCGGCCTCGGCGCCTTCCTGCTGCTCGCCAAGAGCGTGCAGAACTCCTCCGAGTTCGGGCGCTGGCAGTTGTGGATCCTGGTGGTCGACTTCGCCGGCGTCATCGCGCTCAGCATCCTGCTGACGCGCAAGCTGTGGCGTCTGGTGCGCGACTACCGCGCCCACGTCCCGGGCTCGCGGCTCACCGCGCGCACGGTGGCGATCTTCGGCTCGCTGGTGATCGCCCCGCTGCTCATCGTCTACCTGTCCTCGCTGCAGTTCATCAACCAGGGGATCGACAGCTGGTTCACCGTCGAGGTGAAGCAGGGCCTGAAGGACGCGGTGGCGCTGTCGCGTGCGGCTCTCGACCTGCGCATGCGCGAGTACTCGGCGCGCACCGTGGTGCTCGCCGGCACGCTGACGCGCGCCGCACCCGCCGACCTGCAGCGCTCGCTCGACACCGAGCGGCGCGCCAGCCAGGCGCTCGAGGTCGCGCTGTTCGGCGCGCGCGATCGCATCCTCGCGGTCAGCCTCGAGAACCCGCTGGAGAACCTGCCGTCGCGCCCGCCGCCCGACCTGCTGCGCCAGGTGGAGCAGCACCTGCCGTACGTCAGCCTCGAGCCGCAGGCGGGTGGCCGCTACCTGATCCGCACCGCCGCGGCGCTCGGCGATGCCCCGGGGCGCGACGGACGCTTCGTGGTCGCGCTGTACCCGGTGCCGGCACAGCTCGCGGCGCTGTCCGAGGCGGTGCAGGGCTCCTACTCGCAGTACGGTGACCTGGCGGCGCTGCGCGAGCCGCTCAAGGCGAGCTTCCGCCTCACGCTCACCCTGGTGCTGCTGCTGGCGATGCTGGCCGCCATCTACGGCGCCATCTACTCGGCGCAGCGCCTGGTGCGCCCGGTGCAGGACCTCATCGAGGGCACGCGCGCGGTCGGCAAGGGCGACTTCGCCACGCGCCTGCCGCTGCCGTCGCGCGACGAGATGGGCTTCCTGGTGCACTCCTTCAACGACATGACCAAGCGGCTGCGGCGCGCGCGCGCCGAGGCCACGCACAGCCAGCAGGCGGTGGAGCGCGAGCGCGAGCGGCTCGCCATCATCCTGGCGCGCCTGTCGACCGGAGTGCTGGCCATCGACCGCAACATGACGGTGCGCACCGCCAACGAGGCCGCCGGCGCCATTCTCGGCACCGACCTGTCGGCGGCCACCGGGCGCGCGCTGCCGGAGCTCGCCGCCGGCAACGAGCGCCTCGGCCAGTTCGTCGCCGCGCTCGCGGTGCGCTTCGCCGCCGGCCGCCAGGAGTGGCGCGAGCAGCTCGACCTCGACGGCAGCGCCGGGCGACGCACGCTCATGTGCGCCTGCACGCCGCTGCCGGGCGAGGACAGCGACATGGGCTTCGTCATCGTGTTCGACGACATCACCACGCTGCTGCAGGCGCAGCGCGATGCCGCGTGGGGCGAGGTGGCGCGCCGCCTGGCGCACGAGATCAAGAACCCGCTCACGCCCATCCAGCTGTCGGCCGAGCGCATGCGGCGGCGCCTGCTCACCGGCATGAGCGAGCGCGACGCCGAGATCCTCGAGCGCGGCACGCGCACCATCGTGCAGCAGGTCGAGACCATGCAGCAGATGGTGAACGCGTTCTCGGAGTACGCGCGCGCCCCGGAGATGCAGATCACGCGCTTCAGCCTCAACCAGCTGGTGACCGAGGTGGCTGACCTGTACCGCTCGCAGGATCCGCGCACCCGCATCCGCCTCGAGCTCGACGAACACGTCGAGTCGATCGAGGCCGATCGCGGCCGCGTGCGTCAGATCCTCAACAACCTCGTCACCAACGCGCTGGAGGCGCTGGACGGGGTCAGCGGCGCGCAGCTGGAGATCACCACGCGCCTGGAGAGCACGGCCGAGGCGGCGTACGCCGCGGTGACCGTGTGTGACAATGGCCCGGGATTCCAGCGCGAGCTGCTCGGGCGCGTGTTCGACCCGTACGTCACCAGCAAGCCCAAGGGCACCGGCCTGGGCCTGGCGATCGTGAAGAAGATCATCGAGGAGCACGGCGGCCGCATCGACGCGGACAACCGCCCCGAGGGCGGCGCCCGCGTACGCGTGGTGCTGCCGGTGAAAGACAGTACCCGCTCCGCCACCGGCGGGGCGCGCGAGCGGCGCGATCAGTTACGGAGAGAGCGAGCATGAGCAGCCCACATATTCTCGTCGTCGACGACGAAGCCGACATCCGCGGCCTGCTGAAGGAAATTCTTTCCGAGGAGGGCTACGAGGTGGACGTGGCCGCCAACGCCGCGCAGGCGCGCGCCTCGCGCGCCCGCCAGGTGCCCGACCTGGTGCTGCTCGACATCTGGATGCCGGACGTCGACGGCATCACGCTGCTGCGCGAGTGGTCGGCGGCGGCCACCGACGGCTGCCCGGTGGTCATGATGTCGGGCCACTCGACGGTCGAGACCGCGGTCGAGGCGACGCGTCTCGGCGCCTTCGACTTCGTCGAGAAGCCGCTGTCGCTCGCGAAACTGCTGCGCACCGTGGAGCGCGCCCTCGATGCCGGCCGGCGCCACCGCCAGGCCGGCAAGCTGCTCGGCTCGCCGCTCGCGGTGCCGATCGGCAAGAGCCGCCTGATGCAGCAGCTGCGCGCCGAGCTGCAGCAGCTGGCGACCAATCCTTCGCCGCTGCTGCTGATCGGCGAGCCCGGCTCGGGCCGCGAGGCGTTCGCGCGCTACCTGCACGAGCGCGGTGCGCGCGCCCAGGGGCCGTTCGTGCCGCTGATCGCTTCCAGCCTGCGCGATGCCGACGCCGAGGCGCGGCTGTTCGGGCGCGAGGAGCCCGGCGCACCCAAGGGGCTGCTCGAGGAAGCCGCCGGCGGCACGCTGTTCATCCACGAGCTGGAGGATCTGCCCGCCGGCGTGCAGCGGCTGCTGGTCGGGGTGTTCGAGGCCGGCCAGTTCACGCGCCTGGGCGGTGCCGAGCAGCAGCCGTTCCGCGCGCGGCTGCTGTCCTCGGGACAACCGGGCCTCGAGCAGCGCGCCGGCGACGGCTCGATCCGGCGCGACCTGCTCGCGCATCTCAACGTGCTGATCATGCGGGTGCCGCCGCTGCGCGACTACGCCGAGGACGTGCCCGAGCTGCTGCGCCACCAGGTCGACCGCCTGGTCGATGCCGACGGGCTGCCGTTCCGCCGTTTTTCGGTGGCGGCGCAGAATCGCCTGCGCAACTATCCCTGGCCCGACAACGTGCGCGAGCTGCGCCACCTGGTGCATCGCCTGCTGATCCACGGCGGCGCCGAGGAAATCCGCCTCGAGGAGATCGAGCGCGAGCTGGCGGTGCAGACCCCGCCAGACGAGCCGCTGGTCAAGCAGGACCTGCTGGCGCTGCCGCTGCGCGAGGCGCGCGAGCAGTTCGAGCGCGCCTACCTGCAGCAGCAGCTGCTGCTGTGCAACGGCAAGGTGGGGCAGCTGGCCAAGCGTGTCGGCATGGAGCGCACCCACCTGTACCGCAAGCTGCGCTCGCTCGGCGTCGACTTCCGCAATATCAGCGACGAGTGAGGCGCGGCGCGAGCGCGCAGACCCCGCCTCGCGTAGAGCCCTGACTCAGGACGCGGCCACGGCTATTGCTTGTAGTAGCCCACGCCGCAGGCGGTGCCACCCACCCGCGTCACGTAGGCGACCTTGGGCACCGGATTGGTGGTTCCGGGGCGCGGGTAGTCGTAGGCCACCGTCGTCACCTGGCCGTCCTTCAGGCCGTGCGCGGCATCGAAGACCTTCTGACCTAGCGGCGTGCCGTCCTTCTCCTTCAGAAGCCGGTTGTCGGTGCCGAGCAGCGCCTTGTTGACCTGCGCGGTGAAAATGCCGGTCGTGGTATCGAAGCAGTACACGTACAGATCGCGGTCGCGGAACGATCCGGCCGGGTCGTTGAATTTGGCGATCGCCGCGGATGGATTCGCCCTGAGCTCCGTGATGACCCGCTTCACCATCGCCTTGGCTTCTGCGGCGGTGCCGTACGCCGACGGGTCGGCGGCCAATACGGCTGAGACGGTAGCAGCAGCGAGACACGCAGCACAGGCGCGCATTGCACGAGACATGTGGACCCCCTCAAGACGCTGCGCACGCCCGGTGGAGTGTGGCGGTCCCTCGCACGGTGAGCGGCGGGCGCCGCAGGCACGGTTGCAAGCCGTTCCGGCACGCACTGCGCCCGGAACGGTCCGCACACAGGATGCGCGTTGCTGCGGCGCGTGCGCCGGAGAAAGCGGTAAGCGATTGTCAGCCGCGTGTGGGGCGCTGCGGCCGGCCTACTGCGCAGCCGGATTGGATGCAGGAGGTAAAGCCGCCGATGCAGGGCCTTGCGCTTCGCGCTCCGCCTGCAGCTGCGACGCCATGTCTCGCGCGATCTGCCGGATTCTGGGGACCATGTCGGCCATGCGGCTCTGCATGGCCTGAATGCTCTGTTGCTGCACCATCGGCTGCTTGGCGACCACCGACTGGCCGAGCGGGCTGCTGTAGAAGGCCTTCATGCCGTCCACCTCCCTCTGGGTGAAGGTGTTGCGGTAGGCGCTGATCATCGTCGGCTCGAAGCTCTCCCAGCGCAGCTGCTCACGCATCACGGCCTGGATCTTGGCGTGCGCGTCGTCGACGATCTGCTGCTCGCGCTCGCTCAGGTGCTGCCGGCCGGCCAGCGCCTGCTGCATCATTGGGCGCATGGTCTGATCCATCTGCGCCATGGCGGTGTTCATCAGGTTGCGCACCTGCATGAGCGACAATTCTCATGCGCCTCACCCTTCGTGGCCGGTGCCGGCCGGGCAGATCTTGTTGCGAAGCGCATTGTGGCATCGGCGGGCCGGCGCCAGCCACCGCGGCATCCGCAGCGCGGCGTCGCAATCTGTTACAACTGCTGCACCGGAATCTGCAGCTCGGTCTCGTACTCTGCGACGCTGTCGGCCAACAGCAGCGGCGGCAGCGTGTAGCCACGCTGCTCGGCGCCGAAGCGCAGGTAGGTCTCACGCACCGGACCTGCGATACGCGTGCCGGTGGCGTCCATCCAGGCGAGCATGTGCTCATACAGCCGCGGCGCCTGCGCGTAGCTGCCGGCGAAGCGCAGGCACGCCGCGCGCGGCGCACCGGGCACCACGCGCCCGCCGCAGGCGCCGAGCGCCTCCGGCACGATTGGCACGCACACCTCCACGTCCACCTCGCGCTCGCGGTACTCCATGTCGTGGAACAGCAGGAACGGGCTCGCCGGCGCGCGGCAGGCGTGGCGCGCGATACGCCGCTCGGTGCTCTCGAACATGCGTTGCACCGCGCGCTCCACCGACGGCACGCGGTCGCGCAGCGTCAGTGCGCTCACCGGCCCGAGCGCGTGCTCGCGCACCGCGCTGCCCGTGACGGGCGGGGTCTGCCCGTGCAGCAGCTCATCCAGGCGGCGCAGCCGCTCCTCCTCGCGCGCCAGTCGCGTCATCAGCCGGCGGCGCAGCTGCGTGAGCTGCTGCGCGCAGGCGGCACCGGCGGCGTCCAGCCGTACCAGCTGCGCGGTCTCCTCGACCGAGCAGCCGAGCTCGCGCAGCAGGCGGATGCGCTTGAGCTCGCGCAGCTGCTGCGCGCGGTAGAAGCGGTAGCCGCTGCGCGGCTCCACCCACGCCGGCCGGAACAGGCCCGCCTGGTCGTAGAAGCGCAGGGTCTTGACCGACACGCGCGCGAGGCGCGAGAAGTCGCCGATCTTCAGCATCGTGTTCCGGGCATGCCCGCAGTCCTTGAGTCTCCCCTAACGGGAGAGTGCAGCATGGGCCATCCGTGCGGAAGGGGAGAGCCGATGAAAAGAGCGTGGCGCGCGGCCGGCGGCGGCCTGCTGCTGGTGTTGGCGACCGGCGCCGGTGCGGCGCCTGATGCGCTGCCGCGCAAGGCGGCGGCGAACGAGTCCTACCCGGGCGTCGTGGTGCAGTACGACACGCTGCGCAACGCGGCCGGCGAGCGGCTGCGCCTGATCGTGACGCGGCCGCAGCACCTCGACGGCAAGGTCGCAGTGATCTTCGTCGCCGGCTGGCTGAGCTGCGACACGGTGGAGGCGCCGGCGGGGACCACGGGCGCGGCGCAACGGGTGTTCCGGGCGCTGGCGCAGCTGCCCGGGTTCGCCACCGTGCGCCTTGAGAAGGCGGGGGTCGGGGACTCCGAGGGTGACTGCGGCGCCAGCGACTTCACCGCCGAGCTCGCCGCCTACCGGCAGGCGTTCCGCTCCCTCGGCAGCTATCCGTTCGTCGACACCACGCGCGTGTTCGTGTTCGGGCTCAGCAACGGCGGCGGCTTTGCGCCGCTGGTGGCCGAGGCGGCCCCGGTGCGCGGCTACGTGGTGGTGGGCGGCTGGATCAAGACCTGGTTCGAGCACATGCTCGAGATCGAGCGCCGGCGCCTCGCGCTCGCCGGCGTGCCCGCCGCCGAGCTCGATGCGCAGATGAAGGACGTCGCGCAGCTCTACGCCGGCTATCTGCTGCAGCAAGAGACGCCGCGCGGGATCTTCGCGCGGCAGCCGCGGCTGCAGCGGCTCTGGGAGGGCGATGCCGGCCAGCAGTACGGCCGGCCGGTGCGCTACTACCAGCAGCTGCAGGAGCTGGATCTGATGCGCGCCTGGTCGCAGGTGCACGCGCCGCTGCTGGTGCTGCACGGCGAGTTCGACTGGATCATGAGTCGCGCCGACCTCGAGACCATGGCGGCGCTGGTCAACGCCAACGCCCCGGGCGCGGCGCAGTTCGCGGAGCTGCCGCTGACCGGGCACACCCTCGAGCACTACGCCTCGCTCGAGGCGGCCTTCGCCGGCAAGCAGGGGCCGTTCGAGGACGCAATCGCGCAGCGCATCGCCGCCTGGTTCGAGGCGCAGCGCTGACGCGCGCCGCGGCGCACCTCAGTCGCCGACGCGGATCACCAGCGCGTCGACGTCGGCCGCCTGCAGCTGCCTGCGTACCTTGTTGAGCTCGTCGAGACTGCTGATCGGGCCGATGCGCACGCGGTGCCAGACGTCGGCGTCCACCGCCACGCGCTGCACCTTGGCATCGACTCCCTGCAGCGCCAGCTGCTTGCGCACGCGCTCGGCGTCCGACTCGTTGCGGTCCGAGCCGGCCTGCAGCACGTACACGCCCGGGCGCTCGATCCGGGCGGCGGCCGGCAGGTCGCGCTTCACGTCCTTGTCCTTCTCCGGCACCACCACCTCGAAGTTGGGCAGCATCTCGTAGAAGTCGTACTTCTCGGCCGGCTTGCCGGCGGTCGCCTCGGTGTCGGCCGGCGCGGCGCGGCGCGGCTCGGGACGCGGCGCATCGGCCGCCTCCGCGCCGCGGTGCATCTTGCCGCCCAGGTAGACGAACGCGACGCTCGCCAGCACCACGCCCGCCAGCGCGCCGGAGCCGAACTCGCGGTAGCGCCGCACGTCGAGCGAGCGGCGCTGTGACGACTTGTAGTCGCGCGCGCTGAGCTTGCCCGGCTTCACATGCTCTCCGGGGCGGACACCCCGAGCAGCGCCAGGCCGTTGCGCAGCACCTGCTGCACGCCGAGCACCAGCGCGAGGCGCGCGCTGCGCAGCGCGGCGTCGTCGACGATGAAGGTCTCGGCGTTGTAGTAGGTGTGGAAGAAGTTGGCGAGCTCGCGCAGGTAGTGCACCAGCGCGTGCGGGGCGCGGTTGACGGCCGCCTGCTCCAGCACCTCGGCATAGCGGCTCACCGAGTTGAGCAGCGCCTGCTCGTGCGGCCCGTCGAGGCGCGCGCAGGCGGCCAGGCCCGCGGCGCGATCGAACGCCAGGCCGCGCGCGCCGAGCTGCTTCTGCACGCTGGCGACCCGCGCGTGCGCGTACTGGATGTAGTACACCGGGTTCTCGTTGCTGCGCGACTTGGCGAGCTCGAGATCGAAGTCGAGCGGCTGGTCGTGACTGCGCATCAGGTAGAAGAAGCGGCAGGCATCGTTGCCGACCTCGGTGCGCAGCTGCCGCAGCGTCACGAACTGCGCCTCGCGCTTGCCCATGGGAATCTTCTCGGCACCGCGAAACAGGTTCACGAACTGGATCAGGGTCGCCTCCAGGCACTCGCCCGGCTGCCCCATGGCCATGAGCCCGGCGCGCACCCGCGCCACGTAGCCGTGATGGTCGGCGCCGAGCACGTCGATGAGGCGCGCGAAGCCGCGTTCGCGCTTGGCCAGGTGGTAGGCGATGTCGGAGGCGAAGTAGGTCTTCTGGCCGTTCTCGCGCACCACCACGCGATCCTTCTCGTCGCCGAACTCCGTGGCGCGGAACCACAGCGCACCGTCCTGGCGGAACAGGCGCCCCGCGCTCTCGAGCACCGCGAGCGCGTGATCGATGGCGCCGCTCTCGGCGAAGGCGCGCTCCGAGGTCCAGTGCTCGAAGTTCACGCCGAACTCGGCCAGGTCCTCGCGGATGTCGCCGAGCATGGCGTCCAGCGACAGCTCGAGCACGGTGCGGAAGCCGTCGGTGCCGAGCAGCTCGCGGGCGCGCGCGATCAGCGCGTCGATGTAGGCCTCCTTGTCGCCGGCCGGCGCATCCGCGGGCAGTCCGGCGCGCACCTGCGCGGCCGGCCGCTGCAGCGCGCTGCCGGCCGCGGCGCGCAGCTGCTCGGCCAGCGGCCGCACGTAGTCGCCGCGGTAGCCGTTCTGCGGAAACGGCAGCTGCTCGCCCAGACTCTCGAGGTAGCGCACCCAGGTGCTGACGGCGAGGATGTCCATCTGCCGCCCGGCGTCGTTGATGTAGTACTCGCGCTCGACCGCATAGCCGCAGGCGGCCAGGATGTTGGCGAGGGTCGCACCGAAGGCGGCCTGGCGGCCGTGGCCGACGTGCAGCGGCCCGGTCGGGTTGGCGGACACGAACTCCAGCAGCACGCGCTCGCCGGCGCCGAGGCCACTGGTGCCGTAGGCGGCGCCGCGCGCGTGGATCGCGGCCAACTCGCGCGCGTAGGCGGCCGGGCTCAGGTGGAAGTTGATGAAGCCGGCGCCGGCCACTTCGGCGCGCGCCACGAGCTCGCTCGGCGGCAGGGCGGCGACGATGGCGGCCGCCAGCTCGCGCGGGTTGCGCCGCGCGCTCTTCGCCAGGCGCAGCGCGACGTTGGTGGCAAAGTCGCCGTGCTGTGCGTCGCGGGTGCGCTCGAGTGTCACCGCCGCGGCGGCGGGCATGTCCGGCACGACCCCGCCGGCGAGCTTGCCGAGCGCGGCCAGCAGCAGCTGCTCGAGTTCCTGCTTCAAGGCGGATCCGCTTAGGTCTTGAGGCGCGGCAGTTTACCCGAAGCCATCGCCGATTGGCCGTTTCTGCCTCCCGGCCGCGCCGGCTGCGGGCCTAGACTCGCGCCATGCAGCGACGTGAGCTCCTGCGCTGGGCCGCCGCGCTGGCGCTGCTGGCGCAGCCGGCGCTGGCGCCGCTCGCTGCGCTCCCCGTCGAGGTCGCCGGGGTGCGCCTGCCGCGCTCGCCGCGGGCGCTGCGCGCCGCGGCATTCGCGCGTGCCGCCTGTCCGGACTTTCTCTTCAATCACTGCCTGCGCACCTACGTGTTCGGCGCGCTGCGCCTGGCGCAGCGCCGGCGCAGCTGGCACAGCGAGGACGCCTTCATCGCGGCAGCGCTCCACGACCTCGGCCTGCTGCCGCGCTTTGCCAGCGCCGCGGGGTCTTTCGAACAGGACGGGGCGCAGGCCGCCGAGCGCTGGATGCGCGGCGCGGGCGGCACGGCGGCGCAGGCGGGGCGTGTCTGGTACGCGGTGCGGCTGCACGACGGCGCCTGGACGCTCACCGAGCGGGCGGGAAGCGAGGCCATGCTGGTGGCGCTCGGCGCCGCCGCCGACGTGGACGGAGCGCCGCAGGCGGAGCTGGATGCGCGCCAGAGCGACGAGGTGGTGGGCGCATTTCCGCGGCTCGGTTTCAAGCGGCGCTTCACCGAGCTGCTGGTGGCGCACTGCCAGCGCAAGCCGGGCGTGCAGGAGCACACCTGGCTCGAGGGATTGTGCCGCGCCCACGGCACGGCGGCGCCGCCGGCGGACGCGGTCGAGCGCGAGATCGCCGCGGCGCCCTTCGCCGAGTAGTCAGAACAGCTCGATCGGGTCGACGTCGAGCGTCCAGCGCACCGCGCGCGCGCTGGGCAGAGCCTCGACCTGCGGCAGCCACGCGGCAAGAAAGGCGTGCAGCGGCGTACGGTCGCGGCACTCGACGAGCAGCTGCGCGTGGTAGCGCCCGGCACGCTTCGCCATGGCCGCGGGCACCGGCCCGAGCAGCCGCACCGGGCGCGGCGCGCGCGCCGCGGCGCGCGCCGCCGCCAGGAACCGCAGCGCGGCGTCCGCGCTCTTGGCCGAGGCACGCAGCGCCGCGAGGCGCGCGAACGGTGGCCACGCCGCCTGCGCGCGCTCCTCGAGGGCGACGCGCGCGAAGCCCTCGTAGCCGCCCGCCAGCAGGTTGGTGAGCAGCGGGTGATCGGGGAACTCGGTCTGGATCAGCACCTCGCCGGCCTTCGCGCCGCGGCCGGCACGGCCCGCCACCTGCACGATGGTCTGCGCGAGGCGCTCGGGGGCGCGGAAGTCGCTGCTGAACAGGCCCTGGTCGGCGTTCAGCACCACCACCAGTGTCAGGTTCGGGAAGTCGTGGCCCTTGGTGACCATCTGCGTGCCGACCAGGATGCGTGCCTCGCCCGAGGCCATGCGACGCACCACCTCCTCCATGTCGGCACGCCGGCGCACCGTATCGCGGTCCAGGCGTGCGATGCTGAGGCCGGGGAAGAGTTCGCCGAGTGACTGCTCGAGGCGCTCGGTGCCCTGCCCGACCGGCTTCACCGTGAAGCCGCACACCGGACAGCGCGGCGGCAGCGGCGCATCGGCGCCGCAGTGATGGCAGCGCAGCCGCGCGGCCCCCATGTGCACCGTGAGGCGCGCATCGCATTCGCGGCACGGCGCGATCCAGCCGCAGGCCGTGCACAGCAGCGTCGGCGCGTAGCCGCGCCGGTTGAGGAACACCAGCACCTGGCCGTCCTGCGCCAGGTGGCGCTCGATGGCGAGCACCGCGGGGGTGGAGACGCCGGCGCGCAGCGCGTTGGCACGCAGGTCGATGAGCTTCAGCACCGGTGGCTGCGCTTCGGCGGTGCGCCGCACCAGCGCCAGGCGCGTGTAGCGCCCGGCGGTGACGTTGTGCAGTGTCTCGAGCGAGGGGGTGGCGGAGCCGAGCAGTACCGGCACGCCGGCCAGCCGCGCGCGCATCACCGCCAGGTCGCGCGCCGAGTAGCGGAAGCCGCCCTCGTGCTGCTTGAAGGACGCATCGTGCTCCTCGTCGACGACGATCAAACCGAGTTCCGGCACGGGTGCGAACACCGCCGAGCGCGTGCCGAGCACGATGCGCGCCTCGCCGCCATGCGCGGCGCGCCAGGCCTCGAGGCGTTCGGCATCGCTGAGCGCGGAGTGCAGCACCGCGAGCGGCGTTTCGAAGCGCGCCCGGAAGCGCGCGATCAGCTGCGGCGTGAGCCCGATCTCCGGCACCAGGACCAGCGCGCGGCGGCCCCGCTCCAGCACCTGCTCGATGAGCCGCAGGTACACCTCGGTCTTGCCGCTGCCGGTGATGCCCTGCAGCAGAAACGTGCCGGCCGTGCCGAGGCCCGCCGCGACCGCCGTCACCGCGGCCTGCTGTCCGGGCAGCAGCTCGGGACCGGCCACGCGCAGCGTGGCACCGCCGGCGGAGCGCGGCGTCTCGACCTCGGCACTGGCGATGAAGCCGCGGGCCAGCAGGGCGCGCGCCGCCTCGCGCCACGAGCCGGCGCGCTCCTCGAGCTCGGCCGCCGTGGCCGGGCCTGCCGCCAGCAGCCCGAGCAGGGCGCGCTGCTTCGGCGCGCGGCGCGGCTCGCCGGCGGCCCAGGCCGCCGCGCCCGTGGCCGTCGCCAGCCAGCGTTCCTCGCGCGCCGCGGCCGGCGCACCGAGGCGCAGCGCCCGGGGGAGTGCGGCGGCGAACACCGCCCCGATCGGGTGGTGGTAGTACTGCGCTGCCCAGCCGAGCAGCTCGAGCAGCGCGGTGTCGAGCACCGGGCGCGGATCGAGGACCTCGAGGACGGGCTTCAGCCGCTCGGCCGGGACCTCGGAGTGCGCGGCCGAGGCGATGACCAGGCCCGTCAGGCGCTGGCGTCCGAAGGGCACCCGCACCCGCATTCCGGGCACGATGGCGGCCCCGCCGGCCTCCGGCTCGAGGTAGTCGAACAGGCGCCGCAGGGGGGTATCGAGGGCTACCCGGAGAACGTGGGGCACGGGTCTTAGGAATTACGCCAAATCAGTGACTTGCGACGCACGCGAGCCGTCAACCCCGGCGGGCGGGCGCGCGTTATACAGGCCATGTCCGAGTTTGCTACGCTCGCGTCGCCTTATAGCATGCCGGCCGCATTACACGGCGACGTAGACCTGACGGATCCCGAAGACAAAACGGCCTCACGCGCGCTGAACCAGTTCCTGGCCGGCGTCGAGCTGAAGGCTTTCAAGATCGCGCAGGCGGCGCTGCGGCACGAGGACGACGCACTGGATGCGGTCCAGGATGCGATGCTGCAGCTCGCCCGCGCCTACGCCCACCGCCCGGCGGAGGAGTGGAAGCCGCTCTTCTATCGCATCCTCGAGAACCGCATCCGTGACATGCAGCGACGCCGTACGGTGCGCGGGCGGGTGATCGCCTGGCTGCCGTACCGCGGCGAGGATGACGACGACGAGGCGGACCCGATCGCACAGGCCCCGAGCCCGGAGCCGCAGCCGTTGAAGCGGCTCGAGCTGAACGAGGCGATCGGTGCTCTGGAGAAGGCGCTCACGGAGCTGCCGCGCCGCCAGCAGCAGGCGTTCATGCTGCGGACGCTCGAGGGACTGGACGTGGCGCAGACGGCCAGCGCCATGGGTTGCTCGGAAGGCAGCGTCAAGACACATTACTTTCGCGCAGTGCAGGCCCTGCGCGCGCAACTCGGAGAGCTCCTATGAGCCCGGCGGACGAGACGGTGACTGAATTCGAGCGCAACGCGCGCACGGTGCTCGAGGCAAGCCTCGCGCGCATCGACGCTCGCACGCGCTCGAAGCTCAACCAGGCGCGTCATGCGGCGCTCGCCGCGGCGGCGCGTCCGCGCCGCCCCTGGTGGCGCAGCCTGACGCTCATGCCAGCAGGCGCCGTGGCCGCGGCGCTGCTGGTCGCCGTGGTGCTGTGGCAGCACGCCCCGAGCGGGGGGCCGCCGCCGGACGAGGTGGCGCGTGCCGGCGCGGTCGAGGACATGGACCTGCTCGCCGACAGCGATGCGCTCGACCTGATGGAGGGCTGGGACGGTTCGTTCTATGAATGGGCGGCAGCACAGTCCGACACGGGCGAGAGCGAAGGCTGATGTGGACAGCGCGCGGCGCCCGAACGGTGCTGATCGTGCTGGCGTTTGCCGGCCTGGCCGCGCGCGCCGACGAGCCGCGCAAGGCGCCGCCAGCGGAGGAGCCCGATCCCGGTTTCCTGGAATTCCTCGGCAGTGTCGACCGCATGGCGGAAGTGAATCCGGACTACCTGTCGCAGGCCGACCCGCCGACCGCCGGGGTGCAGGGGATCAAGCCGCCGCCACCCCCGCCACCGCCCCCCAGGCCGCCGCCCCCGCCGAATGCGGCCGGAGACAAGAACAATGACTGACCTCTGGCGTTCGCTGATTGTCCTCGTGCTCGGGGCCGCCGCCGGCGGCGCCTGTGCACAGGAGCCTCCGCCCGCACCGGCGGCCCCGATGGCCGCCCCGGCCGCGCCCGTACCGTGGTCGAGCCTGACGCCACCGCAGCAGCAGCTGCTGTCGAAGTTCGGCGGCCAGTGGAACACCCTGCCGCCGGCGCGGCAGCAGGCGCTCGCGCACGGCAGCGAGCGCTGGCTCGGCATGTCGGACAACGAGCGCGGCGCCGCGCGCCAGCGCTTCCAGCGCTTCCAGGCGCTGCCGCCGGATCAGCGCCACGCGCTGCGCAGCCGTTGGCAGCGCTTCCAGGCGCTGCCGCCCAGCCAGCAGGCCGCGGTCCGGCAGAACTTCCGGCGCTTTCAGCAGCTGCCGCCGCAGCGGCGCGAGCTGCTGCGCCAGCAGTGGCGCAGCGCCAGTCCCGAGCAGCGCCGCCAGATGGTGGAGAGTGCACGCCAGCGGCGGCTCGAGCGGGGCATGCGCCCGCATGGCCCGCCGCCGCAGCGCCACTGACCGCCGTTATTGCTTCGGCGCCACGCGCCGCGAGGGGATCGGCACGTTGCACACGTCCACGTGCCCGGCGGGGACCTTGAACCATTCCTCGTGGCGGCTGCGCCGCGCCTCGACGTAGGCGAGGAAGGTCGGGGTGTCGGTGCGCAGGATCTCCAGGTCGGTGCGCTGGGCGGCAGGCACATCGGCCGCCACCCGCATCGACTTGACCGGCACGAACTGCTCGGCGTGCTCGTAGCGCCCCAGCGGGCCCGAGCCGCGCGGCAGCACCGACAGGAGCTCCATGCCGGACACCACGCGCCCGAGCAGGGTGACGTTGCGGTCGAGGTGCCGCGGCGCCTGGCCGTTGACCACGTAAAGCTCGGTGCCGCCGCCTGAGTCGACGTCGTTGTCGCGGCCCGCGCCCACCATGCCGTAGCAGTGCACCAGCCAGGCGCGCCCGAGCGCCGGGTCGGCCGCCACCGGGAAGCCGTCGACGAAGCCCGTTTCGCCGGCGTAGGTGTCGGGGTCCGGCAGCCGGGTGATCGTGAGCCCGCGCAGCGGCCGCTCGAACTCGGCCGCCAGGGTGCGCGCCGCCCCGGCGGGCACCGGCCGCTTGCCGGTCGGATCGGCCCACTGCACCACGTAGTTGTCCTGCGAGCGCACCACGTCGAGGCCGTCGAAGTACTGGCCGCGTGACAGCGCCTCGACGTTCTGCACGTGGTGCGGGGCAAACTGCGGCGCGAGCTCGATCACCACGCGCCCGCTGGCGAGCTCCAGGTACACGGTGTGCTGCGGATCGAGCGGCCGCCAGTCGGCGGGGCTCGAGGCCGCCAGCACGTCCGCGGTGGTGAGCGGCTTCTTGGCCGGCTCGGCCGCCGCGGGCGCGGCGCCGGCGGCAGCGGCGTGCATGAGCGCCGCCGCCATCACCGCCACGGGCACGCCGCGCCGGGTCCGGAACGCACATCTCGGCTGGGTCATTTGTCACGCTCGTCGCTGTGGAAGAAGTGCAGCATGCGATGCAGGATCGGCGCCAGGGTGATGGCGGTGCCGGCGATGAACATCAGTCCCGCGTACAGCGCGTAGACGCCGGCGAACACCTTGCCGGCATCGCTCGCCGGGTTGTCCACCGGGCCCATGCCCCCGAGCAGCATCGCGGAGTTCTCGAAGGCGCTGCGCCAGGACAGGTGCTCGTAGTGCTCGTAACCGGCCATGCCGAGCGCCAGCGACACCGCGAGCAGCAGCAGCGCAAAGGCGCTGTGCCACAGCAGGCGCCGCACGAACCGTGATCGCGGCAGGAGGGGCTGGCGGTGGCGCTCGTACATCCGGCTATCCTGCCACGGCCGCGGCTAACTGCCGAGCGCCAGGGCGGCGAGGTCGAGCAGGGCGTGGGCGATGATCAGGGGCCACAGCCGCGAGGTGCGCGCGTACCACCACGCGAACAGCAGTGCGAGCGGCACGATGCCGATCAGCCCGATGGCCCCCTGGTAGAAGTGGCAGAAGACCCGCAGTGCGACGCTGGCATTGACCGCGGCCACCACGCCGGCGCGCTCGCGCACCACGCTCATCAGGTAGCCGCAGATGAGCACCTCCTCGAACACCGGGTTCACCACGCTGACCAGCAGCATGGTCGGCCAGGAGAGCGGGCCGGCGATCAGGTGCGTGGCATCGAGTGCGGCCTGGATGCGCGGCGAGGCGCTCGCGGCGGCGGTCGCCACGCCCGCGTACAGCAGGTAATAAATGAGTGCCAGCGGCAGGCCGAGCCCGGTCTCGAACCAGCTCGGCGCCAGCCCGAGCCGCGGCGCGCTCCAGCCGCGCACGTGCAGGAACAGACCCAGCAGCACCAGGATCACGACCTCGAGCAGTACGCTGCTCAGCAGCACGGCGTCCGTGATCGGTGGGCTGTCCGGAGCGCTCAGCCCGCCGAACAGCGCCGCGAGGCTGCCGGGAACGGTGGCGCCGAACGCCACCGCCAGCACCAGCAGCAGCTCCTGGGCGCCCGACAGCGAGCGGATCCACGCCTTCAGGGCGCGCGCTCCGCCGTGCGCGCTGCGCGCGTCACACCGCCTTGATCGCCTGGATCAGCTCGGCGGTCGCCTTCTGCGCATCCCCGTACAGCATGCGGGTGTTGTCCAGGTAGAACAGCGCGTTCTCGATGCCGGAGAAGCCCGCACCCTTGCCGCGCTTGATGACGATGACGTTCTTGGCCTTGTCGGCGTTCAGGATGGGCATGCCGTAGATCGGGCTCGACTTGTCGGTGCGCGCCACCGGATTGACCACGTCGTTGGCGCCGATGATCAGCGCCACGTCGGCGGTCTCGAACTCGGCGTTGATCTCGTCGAGGTCGGCGATCAGGTCGTAGGGCACGCCGGCTTCCGCCAGCAGCACGTTCATGTGGCCGGGCATGCGCCCGGCGACCGGGTGGATGGCGAAGCGCACCTGCACGCCGCGCTCGATGAGCAGCTGGCACAGCTCCCAGATCTTGTGCTGCGCCTGGGCGACCGCCATGCCGTAGCCGGGCACCACGATCACCTTGCTGGCGAACGCCATCATGACGCCGACGTCGGAGGCCTCGATGGGCTTGAGGCTCCCGCTGACCTCGCCGGTGGCTGCGGCCCCGGTGTCGCCGAAGCCCGAGAACAGCACGTTGCCGAGCGAGCGGTTCATGGCCCGCGCCATCAGCTGGGTGAGCAGCGTGCCGGCTGAGCCCACCACCGTGCCGGCGATGATCATGGCGGCGTTGTTGAGCACGAAGCCCTCGAAGCCGACCGCGAGCCCGGTGAGCGCGTTGTAGAGCGAGATCACCACCGGCATGTCGGCGCCGCCGATCGGCAGCGTCATGGTGAGGCCGAGCACCAGCGCCAGCACGAAGAAGCCGGTGACCATCGCGGGCGAGGCGTTGAGGTGCGCGGCCACCAGCGCGCCCAGCACCAGGGCCGCCGCCAGCAGCAGCAGGTTGAGGATCTGCTGGCCGCTGAAGCGGATGCTCCTGGTGATGAGGCCCTGCAGCTTGCCGAAGGCGATGGCGCTGCCGGAGAAGGACACCGCGCCGATGATGCCACCCAGCACCGCGAGCGCCGTGGTCACGTAGCCCTGCGCCTCGCCGCGATACAGCTCGACCGCGGCGATCGCCGCCGCCGCGCCGCCCCCCATGCCGTTGTAGAGCGCAATCATCTGCGGCATGTTGGTCATGGCAACGCGCTTGCCGCTCCACCAGGCGAGCGCCCCGCCGACGAACATGGCCGGCAGGATCAGCCCGTAGTTGGTCATGCCGGGGTAGAGGAAGGTGACCAGCGTGGCCACCGCCATGCCGGCGCCGGCCCAGAGGATGCCGCTGCGCGCGCTGACCGGCGAGCTCATGCGCTTGAGGCCGACGATGAAGAGCACGGCGGTGACGAAGTAGCTCGTCTGGATCGCCAGATCCGCCGACAGCCAGGTGCCGGGCATCAGTGCGTCCCCTTCTTGGCTCCGGCGCGCGCGCCGCTCGACTTGAACATCTCCAGCATGCGCTCGGTGACCACGTAGCCGCCGACCGCGTTGCCGGCGGCCAGCAGCACGCCGATGACGCCGATGGTCTTC
The DNA here is from genome assembly GCA_025451275.1 of Steroidobacteraceae bacterium. Taxonomy (GTDB): domain Bacteria; phylum Pseudomonadota; class Gammaproteobacteria; order Steroidobacterales; family Steroidobacteraceae; genus 13-2-20CM-66-19. The sequence continues at coordinate 16,244 of JANWKR010000087.1, read as the reverse complement.
TCGAGCGGGGTGTGCGCGCCGCCGAGCGCCACCATCGCGCCCACCAGCACGATGCCGTGCACGAAGTTCGAGCCCGACATCAGTGGCGTGTGCAGGATCACCGGCACGCGCGAGATGACCTCGTAGCCGGTGAAGGCCGCCAGCATGAAAATGTAGAGCGCCACGATCCCGGTCATGTCGCACCTCCCAGCGCCTTGGCAGTCGGTTCGTGCTTGATCTGGCCGTCGCGCGTCAGGCACGACTGCACGAACACCTCGTCGTTCCAGTCGATCGCCAGCTCGCCCTTCACCAGGGCGGGCTTGAGGAAGTTGTACAGGTTGCGCGCGTACATCTCGCTGGCGTTGTAGGCGAGCGACGCCGGCAGGTTCACTGCACCGACCACGCGCACGCCCTGGTGCTCCACGGTCTCGCCGGGGCGCGTCAGCTCGCAGTTGCCGCCCTGCTCGGCGGCGATGTCGACCACCACCGAGCCCGGGCGCATACGTGCCACCGCCGTCGCCGGGATGATCTTGGGTGCCGGGCGGCCGGGCACCGAGGCGGTGGTGATGACGGCATCGGCCGCGGCGATGCGCGCCTCGAGCACCTCCTGCTGCTTGGCCTTCTCCTCGGCGGTCAGCTCGCGGGCGTAGCCGCCCGAGCCTTCGGCGCTGACGCCGGTATCGACGAACTTGGCGCCGAGCGACTTCACCTGCTCACGCGTGGCGCTGCGCACGTCGTAGGCCTCCACGACCGCCCCCAGGCGCCGGGCCGTGGCGATCGCCTGCAGCCCCGCGACGCCCGCGCCGATGACGAGCACCTGCGCCGGGCGGATGGTGCCGGCGGCGGTGGTAAGCATGGGCATGAACTTCTGCAGCTCACCGGCGGCGATCAGCACCGCCTTGTAGCCGGCGATCGCGGCCTGCGAGGACAGGGCGTCCATCGACTGGGCGCGCGAGATGCGCGGCACCAGCTCCATGGCGAAGCTTACGAGGCCGCGCTCCTTGAGCGCGCGTACCTCGGCGGCGCGCGCGTGGGGCTGCATGAAGCCCACCACTACCGCGCCTGCCTTCAGCTGCCCGATCTGCGCGACGCTCAGCGGCTGCACCGTGAGCACCACGTCGGCGGCGCCGAGCACCTCGGCGGCGGAGTCCGCCCACTGCACACTCTTATATAGGGAGTCGGGGAAGCGGGCCCGCTCGCCGGCACCGCGCTCGATGAGCACGCGTGCGCCGTCCTTCGCGAGTTTCTCGGCGACTTCCGGCACGACGCTGACGCGCGTTTCCTGGGGCGCGCTCTCGCGCAGCGCGCCGATCGTTACTGGCATTCAGCTCACCTGTGTGGTGCGTAGCCGGGCGGCCACGCGGGTGGAAATCATCAATTGAATTAAGACCTTGCGATGTTGAATTCTTGCACAAAATTGCCGTATCTTACAGCGGCCATGCTAGGCATAGACCTCGAGCGAGCCGACAGCGGCCTCCCCACCGACCTGAGCGTCATCGCGACCCACGCGCCGCGCGGACTGTCGCAGCTGGTGCTGCGCACCGACGTCGCCGGGATGCCGCTCGAGTGGATCGACTACAAGGAAGCGGCGCGACTGTATCACCAGGAACAGGTCGCTTACACGTGCGGCTCGCTGCTGTACGAGCTGTACGGGGGTGTGAATGCCCGCAGCGGGCGGCGCACCGTGCTCGAGGTCAATTCGATCGTGGCCACGGTCGGGCACACCGGCAATCCCGGCAACACGCGCCACGACTACGTGCCGCCGCTCAACAACCAGACCCTGTTCCGGCGCGACGCCTACCTGTGCATGTACTGCGGCCAGCGTTTCGCCTCGCGCGAGCTGTCGCGCGACCACATCCGCCCCTTCAGCCAGGGCGGCACCGACATCTGGACCAACGTGGTGGCGGCCTGCCGCCGCTGCAACAACCAGAAGGCCTCGCGCACGCCCGAACAGGCCAAGATGCAGCTGATCGCCGTGCCGTTCACGCCCACCTACGCGGAGTACATCTTCCTCAAGGGCCGGCGCGTGCTCGCCGACCAGATGGAATACCTGGTGGCGCACTTCCCGCGCTCGAGCCCGCTGCACGACCGCATCCAGCGCTGGCTCTCCTGAGGCGCCGCGCCCCGTGACGGCGGGCGCCGGCGCTGCTAAGGTGGCGCCGCTGCGCACCAGGGAGCCGCCCGCGCCTTGATCTTCCTCGTCGACGCCTCGGTCTACGTCTTTCGCGCCTACCACTCAATGTTGCCGGACATGCGCGATCGGGACGGCAACCCGATGCATGCCGTGTTCGGCTTCGCGCGCTTCCTCGGCGACCTCATCGAGCGCGTGCGCCCCAGCCACATCGCCGTGGCCTTCGACCAGCGCCGCGCCGACTCCTACCGCAACCGCATCTACCCGGCCTACAAGGCGAACCGCGAGCGCGCACCCGCGGACCTGGCGCTGCAGTTCGAGCGCTGCCGCGAGTTGTGCCGGCACCTCGGGATCGCCATGTTCGTCGATCCGGAGTACGAGGCCGACGACATCATCGGCACGCTGGCGCGGCAGATGCGCACCCAGGGGATGCGCGCCGCCTACATCACGCGCGACAAGGACCTGGCGCAGCTGATGCGCGACGGCGACGTGTTCTGGGATTTCGGCGCGCGCAGCCAGTTCGGCTACCACGACATCGAGCGTCACTTCGGCGTCGCGCCCGAGCGCTTCGCCGATTACCTGGCGCTCACCGGCGACGACGTCGACAACATCCCGGGCGTGCCCGGCATCGGTCACCGCACCGCCGCCTCGCTCATGAAGGCCTTCGCCACGCTCGAGGAGCTGTACGACGACCTGGGCAGCGTGGCGCAGCTGCGGCTGCGTGGCGCGGCCAGCCTGGCGCAGAAGCTCACCGAGCACCGTGAATCGGTGTACCGCAGCCGCCTGCTGACGCGCATCGCCTGCGACCTGCAGCTCGGGGTCGGCGCCGAGGGCCTGCGGCGCCGCGCCCCGGACATGCGCTCGCTCGGCGGGCTCTACGACCAGCTCGGCTTCGGCCCGTTTCTGCGCCGCCAGGGCGAGCGCCTGGCACAGCTGCCCGTCGGCTAAGGGCCGGCGCGACCGGTGAGCGAGTCGTCCGCGCCGCAGCGTTTTGCGCGGCTGGCGGCGGCCCTCAACGCCCTGACCGGCGCCGGCTGCGCCGCGCAGCCGGAACGTGCCGTCGGCGGCGGCTCCATCAACGAGTGCTACCGCTGGCCGGCGCGCGCCACGGCGCTGTTCGTCAAGGTCGCACCGGCCGCCGCGCTGTCCATGTTCGAAGCCGAAGCCGCCGGGCTCGCCGAGCTGGCGCGGGCAAACGCGCTGCGTGTGCCGCACGTGCTGGCCTGCGGCAGTGACGGCGGGCAGGCGTTCCTGGCCCTCGAATGGATCGAGCCGGGCCGCGCGGATGCGGCCTGCGAGCGGCGCCTGGGCGAGGGGCTGGCGGCTCTGCACGCGGTGACCGCGCCGCGCTTCGGCTGGGTCCGCGACAACACCATCGGGCGCACACGGCAGGCGAACGGCTGGTGCGCCAGCTGGGAGGAATTCTTCCGCGAGCGACGGCTGCGGCCGCAGCTCGAGCTCGCGGCCGCCAACGGCATGGGCGCGCTCGCCGCGGCCGGCGAGCGGCTGCTCGCGGGGCTGCCGGCGCTGCTCGGCGCGCATACCCCGGCGGCCTCGCTCCTGCACGGCGACCTGTGGGGCGGCAACTGGCTGGCCGCCGCCGACGGCACACCGGTGCTGTTCGATCCGGCGGTCTACTATGGCGACCGCGAGACAGACCTTGCGATGACGCGCCTGTTCGGCGGCTTCGGTCCCGCCTTCTACCGCGCCTACCAGGGCGCCGCACCGCCGCGCCCCGGAGCCGAGGTGCGCGCCGGCCTCTACAAGCTCTACCACGTGCTGAACCATGCCAACCTGTTCGGCGGCGGCTACGGTGCGGCCGCGCGCGAGCTCATCGGCCAACTCCTCGCGCACGCCGGTCACTGAAGCGCACGGTCGATTCGGCTATGCTCAGGCCCGGCCCAAAGGAGAGCGCCATGGCGGACAAGAACATCAAGTCGATTCTCCTCGAGGAACGCAGCTTTCCCCCGCCCGCGGATTTCACGGCGCGTGCCCGCATCAAGCCGCAGGACCTGGCGGCCCTGCGTGAGCGCGCGCGCGCCGACCATGTCGGATTCTGGTCGGAGCTGGCGGCGCGCGAGCTCACCTGGCACACCCCCTTCACGGTGCGCCTCGATGACCGCGAGGCGCCCAACTACCGCTGGTTCAGCGACGGACGGCTGAACGCCTCCTACAACTGCCTGGACGTGCATCTCGCCGAGCGCGGCCACAAGACCGCCGTGATCTTTGAGGGTGAGCCGGGCGACGTGCGCCGCCTGAGCTACCGCGAGCTGCACGCCGAGGTGTGCCGGTTCGCCAACGCGCTCAAGGCGCGCGGCGTCACCAAGGGCGACCGCGTCATCATCTACATGCCGCTGGTGCCGGAGGTGCTGATCGCGATGCACGCCTGCAACCGCATCGGCGCCATTCACTCGGTGGTGTTCGGCGGCTTCTCGGCGCCGGCGCTCAAGGACCGCATCGAGGACACCGCGGCCAAGCTCGTGATCACCGCCGACGGCGGCTGGCGCGGCGGCCACGCGGTGGAGCTCAAGGCCAATACCGACGAGGCGCTGCGCGGCGGCTGCGCCAGCGTCAAGCACGTCATCGTGCTCAAGCGCACCGGCAAGGCGGTCACCATGAAGGCCAAGCGCGACCTGTGGTGGCACGACGTCATCGAGGGCCAGTCGCCGGCGTGCGAGCCCGAGTACGTGGAGGCCGAGCATCCGCTGTACCTGCTGTACACCTCCGGCTCCACCGGCCGGCCCAAGGGCATCCAGCACTCGACCGGCGGCTACCTGCTGGGCGCCAAGGTCACCACGCAGTGGGTATTCGACCTGCGCGACGAGGACGTGTTCTGGTGCACGGCGGACGTCGGCTGGGTGACCGGCCACAGCTACGTCGCCTACGGACCGCTCGCCGCCGGTGCCACCGTGGTGCTGTACGAGGGCGCGCCGAACTATCCGGACGGCGGTCGCTTCTGGAAGAACTGCCAGGCGCACGGCGTCACCGTGCTGTACACCGCGCCGACGGCCATTCGCGCGCTCATGAAATTCGGCGACGACGTGCCGGGCAGGTACGACCTGTCGAAGCTGCGCCTGCTCGGCTCGGTCGGTGAGCCGATCAATCCCGAAGCCTGGATGTGGTACCACCGCGTGATCGGCAAGGGCCGCTGCCCGATCGTCGATACCTGGTGGCAGACCGAGACCGGCGCGATCCTCATCTCGCCCCTGCCGGGTGCGATCGCCGCCAAGCCCGGCTCGTGCACCGAGCCGCTGCCCGGGATCGAGGCGGACATCGTCGACGATCACGGCCGCTCGGTGACGCGCCCGGACGCCGGCGGCTACCTGGTGATCCGCAAGCCGTGGCCGTCGATGCTGCGCACCATCTGGCGCGACAACCCGCGCTACATCGCCAACTACTGGGAGAAGTACGCCAACCGCTACTACGTCGCCGGCGACAGCGCGCATCGCGACAAGGACGGCTACTTCTGGATCATGGGCCGCATCGACGACGTGCTCAAGGTGTCCGGGCATCGCCTCGGCACGATGGAGATCGAGTCGGCACTGGTGTCACATCCGCGCGTCGCCGAGGCCGCCGTGGTCGGCAAGCCGCACGACATCAAGGGCGAATCGGTGTTCGCATTCGTGGTGCCGCGCGGGACGCCCCCGGCCGGTGATGGCGCGGCCTTCGTCAAGGAGCTGCGCGACTGGGTGGGCAAGCAGGTGGGGGCCATCGCCAAGCCCGACGACATCCGCCTCGCCGACAACCTGCCCAAGACACGCTCCGGCAAGATCATGCGCCGCCTGCTGAAGGCGATCGCGCGCGGCGAGGAGATCACGCAGGACGTCTCGACGCTGGAGAATCCCGCCATCCTCGACCAGCTGCGCGGCCTCGACGCAGGTCCGGCAAGGCGCCCCGCCGCGGCGAAGCAGGCCGCGCGCGCCAAGTCCGCCAAGCGCGCCGCCAGCACCCAGCGCCGCAAGGCCCGGCCGGCGGCCAGCAAGCGTGCGGCCAAGGCGCGCGCCAAGCCGGCGCGGCGCCCCGCCAAGCGCAGCGCCCGCACGCTGACGCGGCGGCGCCCGGGGCGCGCCGGCGCACGACGCCGCGCGGCCGGACGGCGCCGGCGCTGAAGTTGTCCTAGCCCGAGGCGGTGGCGGCGAGCGCCAGCGCCACCAGGCGCTGCTGCAGCAGCTCGCCCGCGCCGCGCGCGCGCTCGAGTCCCATGCGCCTGAGCGCGGCAGCGTGCGCCACGGCCGGGCGGCCGTGCGCCACGGCCGCGGCGAGCGTGCGCAGGCGCGCCAGCGGCGTCGCGGTGTGCGCTTCCAGGTACTTCAGCGCGCGGGCGAGGGCGATCTCCTCGGCGGTGAGATCGGTCCCGAAGGGGTACTCACTGAAGTAGCCCTGCGTGCGGTGCGCCGCGAGCGCGCCGCTCAGGCGCTGCGGCAGGTTGTGGCGGCGCTCGTCCGGGATGCGGTAGCCGGGCGCGATCTTGCGCGCGGCGCGTGCCTGCGCCAGCAGCTGCTCCTGGAAGCGCGAATCGGCGATGTTGATGAGCGCCGCGATCACTTCCTCGTCGGTGCGGCCGCGCAGGTCGGCGATGCCGTACTCGGTGATGACGAGGTCGCGCAGGTGACGCGGGATGGTCTCGTGGCCGTAGCTCCACAGGATGTTGGAGGTGGTGCGGCCGGCGCGCGTGCGCGTGGCGCGCAGGCACAGGATCGAGCGCGCCCCCGGCAGCGCGTGCGCCATGGCGACGAAGTTGTACTGCCCGCCGACGCCGGACACCACGCGCCCGTCCTCGAGCTGGTCCGACACCGCCGCCCCGAGCAGCGTCACCATCATGGTGCTGTTGATGCAGCGCGCGGCACGGCGCTGCAGCACACGCAGCTCCTGGTCGGCGCCGTACAGCTGGTTCACGAACGCCACGCCGCGCATGCCGAACTGCGCCCGCTCGCCCTCGGGCAGCTCGCGCAGCGCGGCGTAAAAGGCGCGCGGTCCGAGGAAGAAGCCGGCGTGCAGCACCTGGCCGTTCTTGAGCTCGCGCCCGAGACACTCGGCGAGGCGTGCCCGGCAGCCGGCATCGCCCAGGTCGGCCTCGATCCACGCGCCGCCGCGGGCGCGGATGCGGCCGGCAGCGTACTCAACGTCATCGCGGAACACGCCGTGACGCCAGAGGTCGGCGAACTCGGCCGCGCTCAGGCGCGGCCCGACCCCCACCGCAGGCAGCGCCGCCAGGATGCCGGCGTCGAAGCGCTCGCCGCCGCCGCCGGCCAGCAGCCGCTCGAGCGGCAGCGAGTCGTACACGCGCCGCCTGAGGACGCCGGCGCGGAACAGGTCGAGCAGCTGGTCGACGAACATTTCCGTGGCGGCGAACAGCCCGGTCGCGAAGGGCGCCGTGCCGCCCTCGGCCTGGACCAGCGCGGCATCGGCACCGCCGAGCGCGCCGAGCGCGCCGAGCGCGCCGAGCGCGCCGCGCCAGGTGGCGTTCTGCTGGTGACGCAGCAGCAGCGAGTAGATGAGCGCGTCGCCGAGCTCGCCGATGCCGACCTGCAGCGTGCCGCCGTCGCGCACCAGGCTGCTGGCGTGCAGGCCGATGGCGTGATCGACCGTCGCGAGCGGCGGGTTGGGCGGCCCGAACAGGTCGTAGTCGTAGCGCGGCGAATCGACCAGGAAGTCGAACGCCTGCGGATCCACCTGGGCGTGCCCGGTCATGAACGGCATCTGCGCGTGCGTCTCGCCCACCAGCACGATGTCGCGGCCGCCGGTACGGGCCGCGGCCACCAGCGGCAGCAGGTCGGCGGTCACGTCGGGGTTGGATCCGAGGCTCAGCTGCAGCGCGCCGTCCACGTTGCGGCGCGCCACCAGCTGCGCGATGACGTTGACGCCGCGCGCCAGCACCTCGCGTGCCACGTGCGTGTAGTTGGCGCTGAGGTAGTGGCGCTGCGCGTGCTGCGAGCCGAGGAAGGCGCCGGGAGTGAGATAGAACTCGAGGATGCGGACGTTGGGCGGGACGCGGTCGTGCTGCACGTCGCGCGCGAAGTCCGGCTCGACGTAGCTGCCGAACACCCGCGCCACCAGCGGCGCCAGCAGCCGCGCCTCGAGCCGCGAGCGCGCCACCGGTTTCAGCAGCGACAGCGCCGTGATGACCGTGAGCTCGAGCGTCGGGTCCCGGCAGGCGCGGCGGTACAGCTCGTTGACCAGCGGGTTGGGCTTGCCGATGCCGAGCGGCAGCGCCAGCACGACGCGCGCTCCGACCCGCCGCAGTAGCGCATCGACGCAGTGACCGACGTCGTCGAATGTTTCAGTCATGCTCAGCTGTGGCATGCTCGCCAATGCGCTGCGGCGCGTCAACCAACCACGGAGATCTGACATGGCCGCCCGTAAACCGGCGCTCGACCCCAACGACGTCGCCCCGCTGTCGCGCAGCGGCTATCCCGAGCCATACCGCTCGCGCGTGCTGCCGCGCGACAAGCGCCGCCTCGGCGATGCGCTCGGGCTGACGCGCATCGGCGTCAACCTGACGCGGTTGCCGCCGGGCAAGGAGTCCTCCATGCGCCACTGGCACACGCACGAGGACGAGTTCGTTTATGTGCTCGAGGGCGAGGTGGTGCTGCGCAGCGACGGCGGCGAGCAGGTGCTGCGCGCCGGCATGTGTGCCGGCTTCCCGGCCGGCAGCAGCGACGGCCATCAGCTCGTCAATCGCGGCACCGCCCCGGTGCTGTACCTGGAGATGAGCAACCGCGACCCGGCCGATACCGGACACTATTCCGACAGTGACGTGGACCTCGTGTGGAATCCCCCGCAGGCCCGCGGCAAGTTCACCCGCCGGGACGGCAGCCCATGCTGATTTAGCCCTCTGGCTGGCGCTTTTTGCGCGCCGCGCATAAACCAAACCCTCGCCGCAGGTGTCCTAAGCGAGTAAGGTCTTGGCATCCGGGAACGGCCCGGGGAGGGCGGCATGACGGTGAGTCCGTTCAGGCTGTTGACGGCCATGGCGATGTTCGCCCTGCTGCCGCCCACCGGAATGGCCTGCGTGCAGGAGCCGCCCGCTGCCCAGGCAGTACCCGCGATCGCGGCGACCGTGGCCGCCCCGGCGATAACCGGCGGCGGACACCTCAACCTCACCTTTGATCTGACTCCCGCCGCGGACCTGTTGGCACTGTTCCGCCGTCACAGCGTCGCGCCCGACGAGGTCGCGAGGCTCCTCGCCCGGCCCGAAGTGCGCGCCCTGATCGCGCAGACGGCACGCTTCGATCCCGGCGCGACCGCGGAGGCCTTCGGCAGCAGCCTGCAGCGCGCCGTGCAGGTGCAGGCCCGCACCGACGGGCCCGACCCGTTCGCCTTCAGGCGCGTGCGCGGGCACACCGCCGACATCGAGCATCTCTACGACCTGCTCAGCAGCCGTGCGGCGGCGCTGCAGCGCGATATCGCCGAGCGACTGCAGCCGGATCTGCCCGCGGGCCTCGATCTCAACGTGCGCGCGGTGTTCGTGCTCGGCGGTACCTCCGACGGCTGGGCCCAGCCCGGCCAGGTGCTGTACCTGGCACTGCAGTCATTCGACGGCGACTACGACGGCCTCGTGACGCTCATGGCGCACGAGGTCTATCACGTGGTGCAGTACAGCGTCATGCCGATGACCGGCTCGGCCGCCGCCGATGCCCGCCAGCGCAACGCCGAGAATCTGATGATCGCGACGCTCATGGAGGGCACGGCATCCTTCGTCGGCGATCCGACGCGCGCCGACGGCGGCGGCACGTATCTGGAGTGGTACCGCGGCCGCTACCGCCGCAACCTCGAGCGCATCCACGAGGACTTCGCGCTGTTCGACTCGCTCATGTTCCGCGCCGCGCACGACGGCGAGGCGGACTACAAGGAGCTCTACAGCCTGGGCTTCTCCGGTACCTGGGGAAGCCCGTTGTACTTCGTCGGCTACCGCATGTCGCAGGTCATCGCCCGTTACGGCGGCCGCAACAAGCTGGCCAGCTACCTGGCGCAGCCATCGGGCAGCTTCTTCGCCGACTACATGGCGGCCTGCGATGCACACCCCGAGGACAGCCAGTGCGTGAAGTTCGACGCGCCGACCACGCGCACGCTGCTGCAGGTCCGCGACCGCACCGTGACCGCGGTCAGCAACCGGGCGCGGTTGTTCCTGCTGTAGGGCCCTAGTGCGCCGCCGTCAGGCGCAGCGCGAAGGACACGCCGACCTCGTTCCCCACCTGGTCGGTGGCTTTCCAGTCGCCCTGGCCGACTCCGTAGTCGAGACGCTTGAGGGTGGCCTTGCCGCTCATGTAGCCGACCGGCGCGCCGCCTTCGGTCGCGGTGCGGAACGTGAACGGCACCCGCAGGTCGCGGGTCGTGCCGCGGAGGGTCAGCTTGCCGACCGCCTCGTAGCCGGCGACGGTCTTGGTGATCTGGGTGGCGCTGAAGCGCGCCTGCGGAAACTTCTTCACCGCGAACAGCTCGTCGCTGCGCAGCGTGTCGTCGCGCTCCTGGTCGCCGGTGTCGAGCGAATTCATCTCCACGGTGACTTCGAGCGTGCTGGCGGCGAGGGCGTCGGGCGAGAAATCGAACACCACCGGGAAGCGGGTAAAGCGCCCCTTGTTCTGCGCCCCGGCCTGCACAAAGCTGAACTCGAGGCTGCTCTTGGCGGCGTCGGCGGTGTAGTGCACGGGTGCCCCGGCCCCCCAGGCGCCGCTGGCGAGGAGGACGAATGCCGCCCCGAGCGTGGCCCGCTGGCTGTAGTTCATTGCCGGGTTCCCTGGCCGGAAGTCGAGGTCGGCAGCATACGACGCAATACGTCATCCCTGAGCACGAAATGATGCTTGAGCGCGGCGGCGACGTGCAGCACCACGACGGCCACCAACACGCTCGCCAGCACGCCGTGGGTGGTGACCAGGGCCTCGTACAGCGGCTTGTTCTTCGGCACCAGATCCGGCAGCTGCCAGAACCCAAACCAGCTGACCGGGAACCCACGTGCCGAGGACATCATCCAGCCTGACAGCGGCATGACGAACAGCAGCGCATACAGCAGGCCGTGCGTGAGGCGCGCCAGCGTGCGCTCGTACGGCTTGAGCGTCGGGGGCAGCTCCGGCGTCGGGTTGAGGCAGCGCCACGCCAGGCGCAGCACCGCCAGCATGAGGATGGTGATGCCGAAGGACTTGTGGCGCGCCAGCATGGCGAGCTTGGGGCTGCCGTGCAGCTCGTCGGCGATCAGCGCCAGGGTGAACTGCAGGATGATCAGGGCGACGACCAGCCAGTGCAGGATCTGGGCGGGTGCGCCCCAGCGGCGCGCGGTGTTACGGAGCGTCATGTGTCTAAGCTTATGCGTGTGAATCGGTGTTGCCTACTGCGGAGCCTCGGCGTGGCGCTGGTCGCCGCGCTCCTGGCCGGCTGCCCGGTGCGGCCGCACGTTCCCGCGCCGCCGCCGGCGGCCGCGCCGCTGACCCCGGCCGCGCACGCCGGCACGCGTTACGACATCGACAGCGGCGCATCGCTCCTGACGGTGCTCGTGTACCGCGGCGGCACGCTGGCGAGCGCCGGCCACAACCACGTCATCGCCTCGCACCAGCTGAGCGGGGCGGTTTACGTGCCGGGTGATGTGCTGCACGCAAGCTTCGAGGTGCACATCCCGGTGGATACGCTCAGCGTCGACGAGCAGGAACTGCGCGCGCGCGAGCTGAGCCCCGACTTCCCCCCCGACGTGCCTGACAGTGCGCGCCAGGGCACGCGGCGCAACATGCTCGGCCCGGCACTGCTCGATGGCGCGCAGCATGCGGAGATCGTGCTGCAAGCGTTGTCGCTGCAGGCCCGGGCGACGGGGGACGGCGAGGCGGGGCGCACCGTGCTGGCGCGCGTCCTCACCGAGGTACGCGGCCAGCAGCGCGCCGTCGAGGTGCCGGTGAGCTTCCGGCAGTCGGGCACGACGCTGGAGATCAGCGCGCAGTTCCCGCTGCGCCAGACCGACCTCGGCCTCACACCCTTCACCGCCATGCTGGGCGCGCTGGCGGTGCAGGACGAGATGCGCGTGCGCATCCGCCTGGTGGCGCACGCCGCGCGCGGCGGCTAGCGCGGCGCCGTGCCGCTCATTTCAGGTGCATCTCGCCCAGCAGCCCGTCGGCCTTGTACACCTTGCGCAGCGCCTCGACCATGATCGCCGGGTCGACCGCCACGGCGCGATTGAGCGCGGTGTCGTACCAGTAGGCGCCGGAGATCGAGTGGATGTTGCCGTCGAACATCAGCCCGACGATGTGGCCGCTGGCGTCGATGGTGGGGCTGCCGGAGTTGCCGCCGACGATGTCGTTGGTGGTCGAGAGGTCGAAGCGCGTCTGCAGGTCGAGTGAGTCGCGCGCCTTGAGCCACGAGTCGGGCACCCGGAACGGATCCTGGTCGGTGGCGCGCTCGTACAGGCGCGCCAGGTGCGTGAACGGCTCGACCTCGTGGCCGTCCTCGCGCCAGCCCTGCACCGTGCCGTAGTTCAGGCGCAGCGTGAAGTTGGCATCCGGCGAGACGCTGGTGCCGTACACCTTGAAGCGGGCGTGCGCGATCTTCTCGGCGGCGGCCTCCTCGGGCGCCTCCACCTGGTCCTCGTACTGCTTGCGCACCGCGCGCGCGGCGGCATCCACCGAGCGCGCCAGCTCGATCATCGGATCGTGCGAGGCATCGACCGCGGCCGCGCCGCCCTCCCACAGCTGCTTGCGCACCGCCGGGTCGCCGAGCTTGCTGCCGTCGACGGCGCGCGCCGCGAGCGTGTCGGGCGAGTCCTTCACCAGCAGCTGGCGCACGATGGCCGCGTCCGGGCCGAGCCATTCGCGCATGCGCTCGAGCGAGTAGGACAGGGTCATCTTCTCGAGTGCCGGGTAGGCGGGCACCGGCGCCAGCAGCCGCTGCTGCACGCGCGGCAGGGCGGCGTCGCGGTATTCGCGCAGGCGGGCGGTGTTGTCCTTGCCGCGCTCGGCGGCGGCGCGCACCAGGGTGCGCGCATAGCTGAACAGGTGGCTGTTGAAGCCCGCGCCCTGCTCGAGGAAGGTGTACGGCAGGTACAGCTGGTGCTCGAGCAGCTGCGCCTTCTCGATCTCCGCCCACGGATCGCCGGTCGCCTGCGCCAGCTGCGGGTCGGCGGCCACCTTGGCGCGCAGCGCCGCCTCTTCCTCGCGCTTGGACTGCATGAGGCGGTCATCGAGCAGCGCGTCGAGCTCGCCGCGCCGCACCTTGATGCTGTTCTCCAGAGTGTTGAGCGGGTCCTCGATGATGCGGGCCGCCTCGGCGCTGGTCTTGCCGAACTGGATGTAGCGGCCGCGCAGCTCCGAGGCACGCAGCAGCCACAGGGGCCGGTCGACGTTACGCAGCGTCTCGAGCTGCGCCACGGTCAGCAGCCGGTCGGTCGAGCCCGGGTGGCCGGAGACGAAAACCACGTCGCCGGCGTTGGGACCGGCGCGGTTGATCTGCAGGAAGTTCGGCGTGGATGCCGGCTTGCCGTCCGGGCCGTAGGCGCGCAGCACCGACATGTCGAGGCACCAGCGCGGGAACTGGAAGTTGTCCGGATCGCCGCCGAAGGCGGCGATGGCGCGCTCGGGCGCAAATACCAGGCGCACGTCGTCGTAGCGGTGGTACTTGTACAGCCAGTACTGCCCGCCCTGGTACAGGTCCACGCTCTCGCACTTCAGCGGCCCGAACTTGCCGTGCTTGCTGTCTTCCTCGCACGCCTGCTCGAGCTGCGTCAGCGTCTTCTTGCGCATGTCGTTCGCGGCCTTGTCGTCCAGGCCCCTGAGCGCCGCCGTCACCTTGGTGGTGACGTCCTCCATGTCCATGAGCACGTCGGCGAGCTGCGTGCCGCACTTGAGCTCCTCGGCGCGCGTGCGTGCCAGGAAGCCGTCGCGCACCAGGTTGTGCTCGGCGGTCGAATGATCGTCGAGGCACGCCTCGGAGCAGTGATGGTTGGTGAGGATCAGTCCGTCAGGCGAGACGAACGAAGCGGTGCAGTTGGAGAGGCGGATGGTCGCGGTGCGGACCTTGTCGAGCCACGCCTGGCTGACGTCCACTTTGTAGGCGCGCTTGAGCTGCTCGTGTGGGAAGTCCTGGAACGTCCACATGCCGCCGTCGCTGAAGGCGGGAGCGGATACCAGCAGGGCGATCAGGGCGATCAGGGCGCAGCGGCGCATGGTGATCCTCTTCGGTGGTTATTCTTGCGGTCCAGGGACCTGGCAACCGGGCGATTATGCAGGAAGGCTACGTTGCGTTGCTCATCGCTGCTCGCCGCTGGCGTCGCGCTGTCCGCGATTATCCGCGCATACCCGCTCGCCAGCGCCTGGCTCACCGCAAAATTGCTGGCACTCATCGCATACTCGGGCGCCGGCCGCGTCGCGGCGGCGTTCAGCCGCGACCCGGTCGCGGGCTGGCGCTGAAGGCCCGCCTCAGCCCTCGCCGTCGAGCAGCAGCAGCACGGTTCCCTCGGGGCTCTCGAGGCGCGCGTTGGCGGCGGCGGACAGTCCCGGCGGCGGGGCGGACAGCTCCACGCCGAGTTCGCGCAGGCGCTCCAGCCGCGCGCGCATGGCGGGGTCGCGGAATACGACCATGGGCCGGCTGCTGATGCGCGGCGCGTGAAAGGCGATGTCGACGTGGTCGCTGGTGAGCTCGAGCGTTGCATACGGCTCGAGCCTCTCGCCGGCGGCGACGAAGCCGAGCGGCTCCCAGAAGGCCTGCGCGGCGGCGAAGTCGGCGGCCGGCAGACTGACGAGCGCGAAATCCCCGCACAGTGAGGTCTCGGACAGTGCGCGCGCCACCGGCGAGTAGGTGCGCGCCTCGAGCACCGCGACCGCGTGCCCGAAGGGATCGGCGAAGCCGACCTCGTTGAACACCTCCTCGCCGATGCGGCAGGTGGTGAGCTCGATGCCGGCGGCGGCGAAGGCGCCGAGATGGCGCGCGATGCCGGGATGCACGAAGGTGAGCACCGGCGAAGGGCCGGCGCGCTCGTGCACCCCGAGGCACAGCCGTCCGTCGCTCAGCACACCGTAGGGATGGGCGAAGGTGTCGGTGGTGGTGGCCTGGGTGAGCCCCAGCCGCTCGTAGAACTCCACCGAGGCCCGCACGTCCGCGGCAGTGACACTGATCTCGTGGAAGGTGCCGGCCAGCGGCAGCGGTGCGCCGGCCATCAGGCCGAGGTACCTCGTGCCGCGCCCGGCAGCACGCGGCTGCCGCTGAGCGGCAGCCCCTGGCAGTGCTGCGCGATCAGCTCGGCGAGACATTGCGCGTGCGTGGGGCGCGCGTTGAGCGCCGGCACGTACTCGTAGCGCTCGCCACCGGCACGCAGGAATGTCGCGCGGTTCTCGATGTCGATCTCCTCCAGGGTCTCGAGGCAGTCGACCGCGAAGCCGGGACACACCACCGTCACCTCGCGCAGCCCGCGCGCCGGCAGCCCGCTGAGCACGGCACGCGTGTAGGGCTTGAGCCAGCCGGCCGGCCCGAAGCGCGACTGGAAGCTGACGCTCCACTCGCCATCGCGCAGCAGCAGCTCATCGGCGAGCAGCCGTGCGGTGGTCTGGCAGCGGTTGAAGTAGGGATCGCCCTGCGCCACGTAGCGCTCGGGGATGCCGTGGAAGGAGATGAGCAGGTGCGAGGTGCGCCCGTGCGCCTGCCAGTGCTCGGCGACGCTGGCGCGCAGCGCGTCGATGTAGCGCGGGTGATCGTGGTAGTCGGCGATGAACTGCAGCTCCGGCACCGCGCGCCAGCGGCGCAGCTCGCCGCTCACCCGGTCGTAGGCCGCGCCGCTGGTGGCCCCGCAGTACTGCGGGAACAGCGGCAGCACCAGCAGGCGCTGCACGCCGCCGGCGCGCAACCGCTCGAGCGCGGCGCGGATCTCGGGGGCGCTGTACAGCATGCCGGCCTCGACCGTGAACGGCGCCAGCATGCGCTGCGCCAGCGCCGCGGACACCTCGGTACGCAGCCGCTCGGTGAGCTCGCGCAGCGGCGAGCCCGCGGCCGACCAGATCAGGCGGTACTTGCGTGCCACGCGCCGCGGCCGGAACGGCAGGATCACGCCGTACAGCAGCGGCAGCCACAGCGCGCGCGGCAGGTCGACGACGCGCCGGTCGGCGAGAAAGCGCGCCAGGAAGGCGCGCACCGCGCGTGCGTCCGCCGCCTGCGGCGTGCCGGAATTGAT